>JAEEPQ010000036.1 GCA_016284885.1 Desulfovibrio sp. | reverse complement strand
GACGTGGGCATCCCGGCCGGCCTCATCGAGCTCGGCAAGCGCTACGGCGTCGAAGTCAAGGCCGAGGACATCCCGACCATGACCGCCAACGCCCAGAAGGACGCCTGCGGCCTCACCAACCCGCGCAAGATGACCGACAAGGCCGTCGCCGACATCTACACCGCGGCCCTCTAGCAGACAACGCGCGGAACGCGGTTCACGCCCGTCCCGCCTAAGACATCCCGGGAGGAGGGGGTTCCCCCTCCTCCCTTTTTTGCGCCCTGCCTCCGTCTTGCCCTTGCCTGGCAGGGGGCGGGCCAAGCGAGAAAGCGAGAGCTGAGGGCGCTTGGCAGCGATCTTTCTTCAAGGTACAAGAAAGGCGGTACCGCCTGCGGCCTGCGCGCCAAGGCGGAACGCAACGTCCAGCTCATAAGGGGGCCCCCATGCTCACCGTCCAGTTGAAGGCCTGCCCTGCAGGGTCCACCATGCCGCTCGCCGCCGACAAGCTTGCCGGCGTGGCGGCCCACACCCTCGCCCCGCTGCGCCAGGGCTCGGCCTGCCCGCCTTCGGCGCTTCCCCTCATGCCCGTCGGCACGGGCCTCTACGACGAATCGGGCACTGAGCTGCTCCGGGTGACCGGCCACGCCCATCTGCCCGCCCGGACCGGCGTCCACAGCCTGCTCTGCCCGCTGGCGACGGCATGCGTGGACCTGCCGGTCGGCGCCATCGACCTCACGCCCCTCAAGAATGGCGTCGCGCTAGCCTGGGTCACGCTCTCCGACAAAGGCTACTGCGGCCTGCGCGAAGACGCCAGCGGCCCCGCCATCGAGGCCATGGTGCGCCAGAGCCTCGGCCTGTGCTATGCTCAGGGCTTCCTCCTGCCCGACAGCCGCAACGCCCTGCGGGGGCTTTTGACAAGCCTCGCCCTGGTTGAGGGCTACGACCTCATCGTCACCACGGGCGGCACCGGCGTTGCCCCGAGAGACGTGACACCCGAGGCCACCAGACTCGTCCTCGACTACCCCCTGCCCGGCTTCGTCCAGGCCATGATGCAGGCGAGCCTCGCCAAGACGCCCAAGGGCGCCATCAGCAGGGCCATGGCCGGCGTCGTCGGCCAGAGCATCGTCGTCAACCTGCCGGGCAGCCGCAAGGCCGTGGCCGAAAATCTCGAAGCCATCCTGCCTGCCCTAGGACACGCTCTGGACAAGCTGCGGGGCGATCCCGCCGACTGCGGCTCCTAAGCTGCCCGGAGCGGAGCTGGCCAAGGACATTGTGCAGCCACCCCGGCAGGCAGGCCAGCCGGCCAAAAAAACCTTGACGGGTCAAGGCTCTGCGGCAGAAAATATTTTTTTCACGAGCGCTGGCAGGCACATGTCGCCACGCTCCGCACCGGTGCAGGGGCCCTGCTCCCTGTGTCCGGCAGCAACTCTGAGAACGGCGCCCGCCTGCGGGAACGGCGCCTGAGGAACGACAGATGAAGCTCGAATCGCAATGCATCCACGCCGGCTACGAACCCAAGAACGGCGAGCCGTGCGCCCTGCCCATAGCCCAGTCCACCACCTTCCGCTACACCTCCACGGCCGAAGTGGCCAAGCTCTTCGATCTGACCGAAGCCGGCTTCTTCTACTCGAGGCTCGGCAACCCCACCGTGGACGCCGTCGAGCGCAAGGTGGCGGAGCTTGAAGGCGGCGTCGGCGCCCTCGCCACCTCTTCCGGCCAGGCGGCCTCCCTGACGGCCATCCTCACCATCTGCAAGGCCGGAGACCACCTCGTGGCGAGCTCCTCCATCTACGGCGGCACCTTCAACCTGCTCGGCGTCACCCTCAAGCGCTTCGGCATCGACGTCACCTTCGTGGACCAGAACGCCCCCAGCGAGGAGCTGGAGAAGGCCTTCCGGCCCAGCACGAAGTGCGTCTTCGGAGAAACCATCGCCAACCCCGCCCTCACGGTCTTCGACATTGAGCGCTTCGCGAAGCTCGCCCACGCCCACAAGGTTCCGCTTATCGTGGACAACACCTTCGCCACTCCCTATCTCTGCCGACCCTTCGAATGGGGCGCCGACATCGTCGTGCACTCCACCACCAAGTACCTGGACGGCCACGCCGTGCAGGTGGGCGGCATCGTCGTCGACAGCGGCAATTTCGACTGGACGAACGGCAATTTCCCCGAATTCACCGAACCTGACGACTCCTACCACGGCACGGTCTACGTCAGAGACTTCGGCAAGGCGGCCTTCATCGTCAAGGCCCGCGCCCAGATCATGCGCGATCTGGGCTGCTGCCAGACCGCCCAGGGCGCCTTCTACGTCAATCTCGGCATCCAGACCCTGCCCGTGCGCATGGAGCGCCACTGTCGCAGCGCCGAGAAGGTCGCGGCCTTCCTAGAGAAGCACCCGAAGATCGAGTTCGTGAACTACCCGGGCCTCGCGTCCAGCCCGGAACATGCCCTGGCCCAGAAGTACCTGCCCAGGGGCGTTGCCGGCGTCATCTCCTTCTCCCTCAAGGACGGCCGCGAGGCCGGCGCACGCTTCATCGACTCGCTCAGGATGATCACGCTCGAGGTCCATGTGGCCGACATCCGCACCTGCGTGCTCCATCCGGCCTCCTCCACGCACCGCCAGCTCACCGACGAGCAGCTCGCCGACTGCGGCATCACGCCAGGCATGGTGCGCCTCTCCGTCGGTCTGGAAGATCCCGCCGACATCATCGACGATCTCGAGCAGGCCATAGCCAAGGCCTAGACCGCCAGGCGCCGGATGCAGCCCCGCAGGATGGATCCGGCGCCAGCCTAGAAGCATATGCCTAACACCACTCTGGTCATCACCGGCATGGGGGCCGTCACCCCCATCGGCATCGGCTGCGACGCCTACTGGCAAGCCCTCCTCGAAGGGCGCTGCGGCGTCGGACCCGTCACCCGATTCGATCCCGCAGGCAGCCCTGTCCGCATCGCGGCCGAAGTGCACGGCCTTGCGCTCAGCGAGGAGGTGTGCAGGACCCTTGGCCGCAACATGGATCTCTTCTCCCAGTTCGCCTTCGCGGCGGCCGAGGAGGCCCTGCAGGATGCGGGCATCAAGCCCGGCTTCAACGCGGAGCGCACGGGCGTCGTCATGGGCACGGCCCTCGACGGCATGGCGCTTCTGGCGGATACCCAGGCCAGAATTGCGCAGGGCGAGATCCACAAGGCCAGCCCCAGGCTCGTGCCCATGGTGCTCGGGAACATGGCCGCCTGCCTCATTGCCATGCGCTACGGCTTCCACGGCGCCAGCCTCACCGTCAACACCGCCTGCTCCTCAGGCGGCGACGCCATCATGACGGCAGCCATGCTCCTCAGGTCCGGCGAGCTCGACTGCGCCGTCTGCGCGGCCGGCGAGTCGGCCGTGAATCCGGTCATCATGCAGAGCCTCGCCCAGGCCAAGGCCCTCTCGCGCAACAACGCCGATCCCGCGCACGCCTGCCGCCCCTTCGACCTCGCCCGCGACGGTTTCGTCATCGGCGAAGGCGGCGGAGCCATCGTGCTCGAAACCGAGGAGCACGCCCAGCGCCGAGGCGCCAGGCCCTACGCCGTGCTGGCCGGCTGCGCCAACACCCACGACGCCTACCACATCACCTCCCCCAGGCCCGACGGCGGAGGCGCCGCCGAATGCATGCGCCTGGCGCTTGCCCGGGCCGGCCTCATTCCGTCGGACATAGGCTACGTCAACGCCCACGGCACCTCGACCCACGCCGGCGACGTGGCGGAGACGGCGGCCATCCACAGCGTCTTCGGCGACGGGCCCGGCGCTCCGCCCATCAGCTCCACCAAGGGAGCCACGGGCCACCTCATGGGCGCCGGCGGCATCACCGAAGTCATCGCCTGCATCAAGGCCATGCAGACGGGACTGCTGCCGCCCAACATCAACTACGACCAGCCCGATCCCGAGTGCCGGTTGAACATCGTCGCCAACGAGGCCCGCGAAGCCGGCCTCTTCTGCGCTATGTCCAACTCCCTCGGCTTCGGAGGCCAGAACTCAAGCATCGTTGTGGCGCGCAGGCCCGGCTGCCGCTAGCCTGGGCCCGTTGCAAATACCGTGACAAGCCCCCATGCCCCGCCACATCTACTTCATCCGCCACGGCGAAACGGACTGGAACCAGGCCCAGCTTTTCCAGGGCCGCACCGACGTTCCCCTCAATGTACGCGGACGCGCCCAGGCAGGCAGAACCGCTGCCTGCATCAGGGAGCACTTCCGTCTGGCCGGCCATCCCCTGCGCTTTGCGGGCCTCGTCTCCTCCCCGCTTTCCAGGGCCGTCGAGACGGCGACCATCGTCGCCTCGGCTCTTGGCGGAAGCGCATGCGGCCTGCCGGACGATCCGGAGCGCATTGTGCTGGATGGCCGGCTGCAGGAGCAGGACTACGGCCTCTGGGAGGGGCTCTCCAGAGCCCAGATCGAGGCCCGCTTTCCCGGCGAGTGGGAGCGCCGCTTCGCCGACGTGCGACGATTCCAGGCCAGCGGCGGAGAGTCCATGGACGAGCTGCGCGCCAGAGTGGCGGCCTGCGTGGCGGAACTTGGCGACGGCGTGCTGGTCGCAGGCCACTTCGGCTCGGCCTACGCCCTCCTGCTCGGCTACGCGGAACTCTCCCAGGACATCCCCCGCATCAGCCAGGAGGCGCTCTACATCTTCGAGGATCATCGCGTCCTCGAGGCCAGCGCCCGGCATCCCGCAGGACGGGTCATCGCCTCCTGCGCCTGGAGCGCCCTTCCCGGCGCCAGCTTGAACTGACCAAAACTGGCCAGGACTGGCAGGACTGGGGAGCTCCGGTTTTTTTTGCTCAGACCCTAAAGCTCCTTGCTAATCAGCCGAAAAAGGATGAGTAAGAAAGGGTTCCCTGCAACCGCACCGCCCGATCCGCACGCCGCAATTCGGGCAGAAGGTTTGACATCTCCTTTCCTATGGCGCTAGGATTTTAGCGGTCAGTCATCCCAGGCTTCCAGTTCACCTCTAAGCTCAACGACAATTATTAAAGCGGTTTAGCCATGAAAAAAACAGCTCTTCTCCTTGCGACTCTCCTCCTTGTCCCCGTGCCGAGCCAGGCAGAGCGACTCGCGAACAAGCACTTCCCTCCGCCCCCTGCGCCCGGAGCGCACATCAAAGTTGAGGACACGGTCTACGGGGTGATGCGAATTCACAGGACGCTGCGTGGCATCCAGGAAAACCGCAGCGTGCTTGAGCACGAGCTTGACCGCGCACGCGCGGGCTTCGGCCCGAGGGTCGACGTGGAGGCATCCACCGGCTGGGGCATGCTCAGCGACTCCACCACCCGCGCCTACGATCTCGACGACCAGTACTGGGGTCAGGTGCGCCTCTCCGCCAAGCTCGTCCAGCCCATCTGGGACGGCTTCGCCACCAGGAGCCGCGTGCGCGCGGCCCAGGCCACACTGGACTCCGTCAAGCACCGGGTCTTCGACAACGCCACGTCGCTCTCCCTCGACGGCATCATCGCGCACATCAACCTCCTGCGCTGCCGCCACCTCCTGCAGCTGGCCGAGGACAACGTGGAGATCCACAAGAAAATCCTCGCCCAGTCCGAAGACCGCGCCAGCGTGGGCGCCGACACCAAGGCCGACGAAAGCCAGGCCCAGTCCCGCTACCAGCGCGCCATGTCCACCCTCGAGGAGTACAAGGACAACCTGCGCGTGGCCGAGGACACCTTCACCCGCCTCACGGGCCTGCCCGCCAGCGCCCCGCTCGAGCCCGTGAGCATGCCGCCCGTGATCTACAAGGACACCAAGACCCTCTTCGACGACGCCCTCAAGAGCAATCCCAAGCTCGAGGCGTACATGAAGGACATCAGGGTCCAGACGGCCAACCGCGAGCTCTCCCGCGCGGCCTTCTTCCCGACCATCAACTTCGAGGCCGGCCCCAGCTACACCGACCGCGCCGGCGGCACCGACCGCTGGACCTACAGCTTCGACGTGCTCTTCACCCTGCGCTGGAACATCTTCAACTCCGGCGCGGACGTTGCCGAGTACAAGGCCGGCTCGGCCCGCATACGCCAGGCCCGCCAGGTCTACTACAACTTCATCGACGATCTGAAGCTGGACATCGACACGACCTGGAGCAACTACATCTCCGCCCAGGAGCAGTACAAGCACTACGCCCAGGCCATGGAGTACAACAAGTTCACCCTCAACGCCTACAACGAGCAGTTCCTCATCGGCCAGCGCACCCTGCTGGACGTGCTCGACTCCGAGAACGAGCTCTTCAACTCCTCCTCGCAGGCCGAGACCGCCAAGAGCAACGTGCTCATCGGCGCCTGGCGCATGCTGGCCCTCTCCGGCGAGATGCTGCCCAAGATGAACATCGACTGCTCCGGCATCTACAAGGCGCCGCCCGTGGATCCCGAAGACAAGCGCGAGGTCTTCGAGGCTGGCTGGTTCAACTAGACACCCCTTTCAGAAACGAAGCGGGGCGGGCCCTTGGCCCGCCCCTTTCTTTTTGCCCGCAGAGGCCTGAAGCCCCGCCCGGAGGACGGGTCGGCCAGACCTGCGGAGAACCCTTTGCGCCTGCGCACCCGTGTTGACCTTGGGTTATATCAGAGGTACGCTAGCGACAGTTCCGGTTCTGACAATCAGGCAGCTGCCTGAGGCGTTCCTTCCCCGTGCGGGCAACGCCCCGGCAGATCAGGATCAGCACTGTTTGGCTAATCGCCACACCACTTCTTCAGGAGGCTCACATATGCGAATTGCCGTGGGACTCGGCAGGCAACGCGGAGAGAAAGAACTCGAGGCCAGCGGCGTCAACCGCCGTGACTTCATGAAGTTCTGCACCGCAGTGGCAGTCACCATGGGCTTCGGCCCTGCCTTTGCGACTGATGTTGCCGCCGCTCTGACTGGGAAACGCCCCTCTGTCGTCTACCTTCACGAAGCCGAATGCACCGGCTGCTCCGAAGCGCTTCTGCGCACGGTCAACCCCCTCATCGGCCCACTCATCCTTGACACCATCTCCCTCGACTACCACGAGACCATCATGGCCGCGGCCGGCGAAGCCGCTGAAGCGGCCCTCGAGCAGGCTGTCTCCAATCCCGACGGCTTCGTCTGCGTGGTCGAAGGCGCCATTCCCACTGCCGACAACGGCAAATTCGGCTACATAGCGGGCCACACCATGCTCGAGACCGTCCGTCGCATCGTTCCCAAAGCGAAGCTGACCGTCTGCATGGGCACCTGTTCCGCCTACGGCGGCGTGCAGGCCGCGAAACCCAATCCGACCCAGGCCAAGGGCGTCAACGAAGTGTGCGCCGACCTGGGCGTGAAGGCCGTCTGCATCCCCGGCTGCCCGCCCAACCCTCTCAACCTCGTCGGCACCCTCGTCGCCTACCTCACCGGCAAGCCCATCGAT
Source organism: Desulfovibrio sp. (assembly GCA_016284885.1). GTDB lineage: Bacteria > Desulfobacterota > Desulfovibrionia > Desulfovibrionales > Desulfovibrionaceae > Desulfovibrio. The sequence continues at coordinate 10,914 of JAEEPQ010000036.1, read as the reverse complement.
CTTGACGAGTACAACCGTCCGACCATGTTCTACGGCAAGACCATCCACGAGCAGTGCGAGCGCAAGAAGCACTTCGACGCCGGCGAATTCGCCCCGTCCTTCAACTCCGAAGAAGCCCGCAACGGATGGTGTCTCTACGACCTCGGCTGCAAGGGGCCGAGCACGTACAACAACTGTCCCAAGGCCCTCTTCAACCAGACCAACTGGCCTGTCGGCGCCGGCCATCCCTGCATCGGCTGCAGCGAGCCCGGGTTCTGGGATGAACTGAGTCCGTTCTACCAGAACTAGGAGGACCTACGATGAAAACACCTATGAGCAACTACAGCGGACCCGTCGTCGTCGATCCGCTGACCCGCATTGAAGGCCACCTCCGCATCGAAGTGGAAGTGGAGAACGGCAAGGTCAAGGACGCCCGCAGCTGCGGCACCCTCTTCCGTGGCCTTGAGCTCATCCTCAAAGGCCGCGACCCGCGCGACGTGCAGCACTTCACGCAGCGCACCTGCGGCGTGTGCACCTACACACACGCCCTGGCCTCGACCCGCGCCCTGGAAGACGCCGTCTACAACGCCGACAACAGCTTCCGCATCCCGGACAACGCCACGCACATCCGCAACCTCGTGCTCGCGCAGCTGTACATGCACGACCACATCGTGCACTTCTACCACCTGCACGCGCTTGACTTCGTCGACGTCGTGAGCGCCCTCAAGGCCGATCCCTACAAGGCCGCCTCCCTCGCCGAGTCCATCTCTCCGCGCAAATGCCGCGGCGAAGACCTCAAGGCCGTCCAGGACAAGCTGAAAGCCTTCGTGGAGAGCGGCCAGCTCGGCCCCTTCACCAACGCCTACTTCCTCGGCGGGCACGATGCCTACTACCTTGAGCCCGAAGCCAACCTGGTCGCCACGGCCCACTACCTGCAGGCCCTCGAGATGCAGGTCGAAGCCGCCCGCGGCATGGCCGTCTTCGGCGGCAAGAATCCGCATCCCCAGTTCCTCGTCCACGGCGGCGTGACCTGCTACGATGCCCTCAAGGAAGAGCGCATCAAGGAATTCGAGGAACTCGCGGCGAAGACGGCAGCCTTCGTGAAGGAAGTCTACATCCCCGACCTGCTCCTCGTGGCAGGCGCCTACAAGGACTGGGCCGGCATCGGCGGCACCCACGACTTCCTCAGCATGGGCGACTTCCCGGCCCCCGGCGGCGAGCGCGACCTCAACAGCCGCTGGCTCAAGCCCGGCGTCATCTACAACCGCGAGCTCAAGCTGGTCGACTTCGATCCCGCCAAGATCAAGGAGCACATCCGCCACAGCTGGTACAACGGCGAGCAGGCCGACCATCCCTTCGACGAGAAGACCGAGCCCAAGTTCACCGCCATGGGCGACACGGACCGCTACTCCTGGCTCAAGGCCCCCCGCTACGAGGACCATCCCACGGAAGTCGGCCCCCTGGCCAACGTCCTGGTCAACTACGTTGCCGGCAACCCCGACATCGTCCCGCTCGTGGACTATGTCCTCAAGACCCTCGGCGTCGGCCCCGAAGCCCTCTTCTCGACCCTGGGCCGCACCGGCGCCCGCGGCATTCAGACCCTGGCCGTGGCCAACAAGATGCCGTCCATGATCGAGGCTTTCAGGGAGAGCATCAGCCGCAACCAGCAGATCGTGGCCGACCACGACGTGCCCGCCGAATCCCAGGGTGCCGGCTTCGTTGAAGCCCCCCGCGGTGGCCTCTCCCACTGGATCCGCATCGAGAAGGGCCGCGTCGGCAACTTCCAGCTCGTCGTGCCCACCACGTGGAACGGCGGCCCCCGCGACGCCAAGCACGTCCTGGGACCCTTCGAGGAAGCCCTCATCAACACGCCCATCGCCGATCCCAAGCGCCCGGTGGAAATCCTGCGCACCATCCACTCCTTCGATCCCTGCATCGCCTGCGCCGTGCACGTGATCGACGGCGAGACCAACGAAGTCCACAAGTTCAAGGTGCTCTAGGCACTCAACTCTGACCCTATTCCAGGCGGGACTGGCACGGCCAGCCCCGCCTGCTTTCTTTTTCCGGCCCTGCGGCCTCCTGGCCTGCGCGGCCCCAAGCCTGCAAGGAGCAAGCCATGCCCCTCGACACAAGCCTCTGCATACTCGGCGTCGGCAACACCCTGCTCACCGACGAAGCCTTCGGCGTACGCGCCATGGAATGCCTCAGGGACGGCTGGATCTGGCCCGAGGGCGTCGACTTCGTGGACGGCGGCACCCAGGGCATGGGCCTCATGCCCCTGCTGCTGGACTACGGCCGCGTGGTCGTTCTCGACATCGTCCGCGGCCAGTGCGCGCCCGGCACCGTCTATCTGCTCGAGAACGAAGACATGCGCAAGTCGGCCAGCTTCCACGACTCCACCCACGAGACGGACCTCGTGGACCTGCTCCTGCGCTGCGAGCTCATGGGCCGCCGTCCCGAGGCCTTCGTCGTGGGCTTCGAGCCCTTCGACTTCAGCCGCATGTCCCTGGAGATGACGCCTGGCGCCCAAGCGGGCCTTCCCGTCTTCTGCGAAAAGGCGGCTGCCGAGATAGCCCGCCGGGGATGGGCCAATCCCGTCCCCCGCAGGAACTGAGCCAAGATCCCGGCACGGCACCCGGCATGGCATCGGGCTCGGCATTGGCCCCCTTCCTGCGCGAAGCGCGCCGCATCCTCGGCATAGGCCTACCCATCTTCATTGCCCAGCTCTCCCAGATCGGCATGAACTTCGTGGACACGGTCATGACGGGACACTACAGCGCGTCCTCCATGGCGGCCGTGGCCGTGGCCGGCTCCGTCTGGGCGCCGGCCATGCTGCTGGCCATAGGCTGCCTGCTGGCCCTGCCAGGCATGGGAGCGCAGCTGGCAGGCGCCCGCAGGCCTGGGGACTGCGCCCACCTTTTCCGCCAGGGCGTGCTGCTGGCCCTCGCCCTTTCCCTTGCCATCGGCATCCCGCTCTGGCTCCTCGCCTCCCGTCTCGACGCCTTCGGACTCGAAGCCGGGCTCGCCGCGCAGGCCTGCGCCTACCTCAGGGCCCTGATTCCGGGACTTCCGGGCTTTCTGCTCTTCATCTGCCTGCGATCCCTCTTCGAAGCCTTTGCCCGGACCAGGCCGGCCATGGCCATCGGCCTTGCCTGCCTTGCCCTCAATGTCCCCCTGAACTACGCCTTCATCTACGGGCGCCTTGGCATGCCCCAGCTCGGCGCCATGGGATGCGGCGTCGCCACGGCGGCCTGCTACTGGTTCATGGCGCTTGCCATGCTTGGCTGCATGCTCTTCGACAGGCAGCTTTCCGCCCTCCGGCCCTTCTCTCCGCGCAGGGAGGATCCCGTCTTCGACCCGGCCCTTGTCCGCCGCCTCCTGCGCATCGGCGGTCCCAACGCCCTGGCGCTCTGCGTCGAGTGCAGCCTCTTCGCCCTCACGGCCATCCTGCTTGCGCCCTTCGGCACCACGGCCGTGGCAGGCCACCAGATCGCCATGAGCTACGGCAACGTGCTCTTCGCCGTGCCGCTCTCCATCTCCATGACGGCCACCATACGCGTGGGCAGGGAACTCGGCGCGGGCAGGCCCCTGCGGGCACGGACCGCATCCCGCACGGCCCTTGCCCTGGGGCTGATGCTGGCCCTGGCCGCCATGCTGGCAACCCTCGCCTTCCGCAGGGAAATCGTCTCGGCCTACACCACGGACGCAGCCAGCCAGGCCGTGGCCGCAAGCCTGCTCCTCTTCTGCGCCGGCTACCTCGCCTGCGACTCGCTCCAGTGCATAGGCGCAGGCGCCCTGCGGGGCTGGAACGACACCCGCACCGTCTTCCTGACGAGCCTTGCGGCCTGCGGGGGGCTGGGACTCCCGCTCGGCTTTCTCCTCGGGCGCACGGACCTCCTTGTCCCCGCCATGGGCGCGCCCGGCTTCTGGACAGGCTACATTGCGGCCATGACCTTCAGCGCCGCCTGCTACCTCCTCCGCCTGCGCGGCCTCCAGCGCCTGGACGCCCGCTCAGCCCTGGCGCGCATCCTGCCGCAGGGAGACGATCCTGCCCGCCGGCACCGGAACTGAAGGCCACGGCATCCAGGCTTCGTGCAGGGGCTCTTCAGCGACATGCAGGGACGGCTTGCGGCAGAGCGCCGCACGGGACACGCGCCGCAACCCTCTGCCCCCTTTCGGAACAAACTGAGAAGCCCCTAGGCCAGTCTTTCGAATATCTGCAAAGTCCCTAGCGCCACACATTGACATTGGCCATTCCGGCAGGCATAAGATTAAGATCACTCTACAGCAGGCCCTTGCCGGCATGGTCTTTTCACGCCGGCGCCGGGGCCGTCCACGCGAATATCCAACCTTCTCCCAGGGGGAACTATGAAACGCTTTGCCATCTGCGCAGCGGCCCTCGTTGCGGCCGTCGCCCTCGCCTGTCCCGCCCAGGCCAAAGACACCATCAAAATCGGCGTGCCCGGCGCCCACACTGGCGGTCTTGCCTCCTACGGCATGCCCACCCTGAACGCGGCCAAGATCGTGTCCGAGAAGGTGAACGCCAGCGGCGGCGTGCTCGGCATGAAGATCCAGCTGCTGGCCGAAGACGACCAGTGCAAGAACGACCTCGCCTCCAACGCGGCCACCAAGCTCATCAGCGAGGATGCCGACGTCGTCATGGGCCACATCTGCTCCGGCCCGACCAAGGTCGCCCTGCCCTACTACAACAAGGAGCACATCATCCTGATGTCGCCCACCGCCACCACGCCCTCGCTGACCGCGGCCGGCGTCAACCCCATGTTCTTCCGCACGGTCGCCAAGGACGACGCCCAGGCGGCCCTCACCAGCAAGTTCATCCTCGAGAGCCTCAAGAGCAAGAAGATCGCCTACGTGCACGACAACGACGAGTACGGCAAGGGCTTCGCCGACGGCAACAAGGACATCCTCGAAAAGGCCGGCGTGGAGACCGTGCTCTACGAAGCCGTGACCCCGGACGCCGTCGACTTCTCCGCCATCTCCCGCAAGCTGCGCCACGCCAAGCCCGACGTCATCGTCTTCGGCGGCTACAAGGATCTGGCCGGCAAGCTCATCAAGCAGTTCCGCCGCGAGAAGGTGAACTGCCCCGTCGTCGGCCCCGACGGCGTGAAGGACCAGGCCATCCTCGAGCTCGGCGCGGCAGCCGAGAACGTCTACTGCTCCTATCCCAAGGACACGAGCACCCTGCCCCTCTTCAAGGAAGCCCGCGAAGCGCACGTGAAGCAGTTCGGCTCCGAGCCCGGCTTTGGCTACTACAACGCCTACGCCGCCATGCTCGCCCTGATCCACGGCATCGAGAAGGCCGGCTCCACCGACACCGCCAAGATCATCGAGGTGCTCCACAACGATCCCGTCGACACGCCCATCGGCAGCCTGACCTTCAACGCCAACGGCGACGCGGCCGGCATGGGCCTCTCCATCTACACGGTCAAGGACGGCAAGTTCGTCGAGACCGAGTTCAACATCACGCTCAAGTAGCCTTTCCTGCGCCTTTGCGCGGGGCGGAGCGCCTGCCAAGGGCACTCCGCCCCGCATGCTGTTTTCCCTCTCGGCACGGAACATCCTATGGACTTGCAATACTTCATCGAGCTTCTCTTCGGCGGGCTCACCCGCGGGAGCATCTACGCCCTCATCGCGCTCGGCTACACGCTGGTGTACGGCATCATCGGCCTCATCAACTTCGCCCACGGCGAAATCTACATGGTAGGCGCCTTCACGGCCCTGCTCGTGGCGGGCTGGCTCGGCTACATCGGCTTTCCCGCCGGCGGCATCCTGCTCGTGGCGGCCCTTGCCGCCGTCGCGTGGACAGCGGCCTACGGCTTTACGCTGGAAAAGGTCGCCTACAAGCCCCTGCGCAGCGCGCCCCGGCTCTCGCCCCTCATTTCCGCCATCGGCATGTCCATCTTCCTCCAGAACTACGTGCTGCTGGCCCAGACCTCGGATTTCGTGCCCTTCCCCGACCTCGTGCCGGAAATGCCCTTCCTCGCCAGCCTCGGCGACGTCATGGGTCCCACCGACTTCCTCATCCTCGTGGTGAGCTGCACCACCATGCTCGTCCTCGTCTTCTGGATCCGCTACACCCGCACCGGCAAGGCCATGCGTGCCACGGCCCAGAACCGCAAGATGGCCATGCTCCTCGGCATCAACGCCGACAGCCTCATCTCGGTGACCTTCATCGTGGGCTCCGCCCTGGCGGCCCTCGGCGGCGTGCTCATCGCCTCGCACATGGGCCAGATCAACTTCAACATCGGCTTCCTCGCCGGCATGAAGGCCTTCACGGCGGCCGTGCTCGGCGGCATAGGCTCCGTGCCCGGCGCCGTCGTGGGCGGCCTTGTGCTCGGCATCGCCGAGTCCATGACCACGGGCTACCTCTCAGGCAACTACGAGGACGTCCTTTCCTTCTGCCTGCTCATCCTCATCCTGATCTTCCGCCCAGACGGCATCCTGGGCAAGAAGCAGGTCCAGAAGGTCTAGGGGGCACGCCATGCAACGAATCTTCAAGGCCCTCGTCGCGGCCCTCTGGTTCATGGTCCTCTGCGCGCCCATCATGGGCCTGCTCCTGCTCCCGGACGGGACGGCGTCCTTCCGCTGGCAGCGCCTCGCGGTTCTCGGGACCGGCATCTTCTTCGCCTCCCTGCTCTGGCAATGGTACTTCGAGAAAAAGGAGCGCGGCGAGCGCCTCTTCGGCGGCAAGGCCCAAGCCGAGGAGCCGGTGCACAGGGAAAGCCTGCTCAGGAACAAGTCCTTCCAGCGCATTTCCCTCGCCTGCGTGTGCGCCTTCATGATCGCCATGCCCTTCATTCCGGGCATCAACTCCATCTACCAGATCACCATCTGGATCTCGGCCCTCATCTACGTGATGCTGGCTCTCGGCCTCAACATCATCGTGGGTCTCGCAGGCCAGCTCGTGCTCGGCTACGCGGCCTTCTATGCCATCGGCGCCTACACCTACGGCCTGCTCTACCAGTTCTTCGGCCTCGGCTTCTGGGTCTGCCTGCCCATTGCGGGCATCGTCACCGTACTCTGCGGCCTCGCCCTGGGCTTCCCGGTGCTGCGCCTGCGCGGCGACTACCTTGCCATCGTGACCCTCGGTTTCGGCGAAATCGTGCGCCTCGTGCTGATCAACTGGGACAGCGTCACCAACGGCGCGCGCGGCGTGAGCGGCATTCCCCGCCCCGCCCTCTTCGGCTGTCCCATGAACATGCAGTGGAGCACGACCTACCTCTACTACATGAGCTTCCTGGCCGTGGTTGTCACCATCGTGGTCATCACCAGACTCAAGAATTCCCGAGTGGGTCTTGCCCTGCAGGCCATGCGCGAAGACGAGATCGCTTCGGAGGCCATGGGCATCAACCTCACCCAGGTCAAGCTCACGGCCTTCGCCCTGAGCTCCGCCTGGGCCGGCTTTGCGGGCGTGCTCTTCGCGGCCAAGACCTCCTTCATCAACCCTTCCTCCTTCACCTTCTGGGAAAGCGCCATGATGCTCTCCATGGTGGTGCTTGGCGGCATGGGCTCCATACTCGGCGTCACCCTCGGCGCCCTCATCCTGGTGCTTGCCCCCGAATACCTGCGCGCCTTCGCCGACTACCGCATGCTGCTCTTCGGCGCGACTATGGTCGTCATGATGATTTTCCGCCCGCAGGGCCTCGTCACCGGCGAGCGCCGCCACTACCGCATCAGCGCGCTCGAACGCAAGGGGGACTAGATGGAAGCGGTTCTCGAAGTCAAAGACCTCATTCAGGACTTCGGCGGCCTGCGGGCCCTCAACGAAGTGGACCTGACCATCAACAAGAAGGAAATCGTTGCCCTCATCGGCCCCAACGGCGCTGGCAAGACCACCTTCTTCAACTGCATCACCGGCATCTACACGCCCACCTCGGGCACCATGTTCCTCCGCACCCCGGACGGCGCGGCCCATGCCCTCAACGGCATGAAGACGCACCAGATCACGGCCCTCGGCATGGCCAGGACCTTCCAGAACATCCGCCTCTTCCCCGAAATGACGGTGCTCGAGAACGTCATGATAGGCCGCCACTGCCACACGAAGGCGGGCATACTCCAGGCCCTCCTCCGCGACAGAGCGACGGTGGCCGAGGAGCAGGACACCGTGGACAGAAGCTACGCCCTGCTCGAGACCGTGCACCTGGCCGAATACTGGGACGAGACGGCCAAGAACCTGCCCTACGGCGCCCAGCGCCGGCTCGAGATAGCCAGGGCCATGGCCACCGAGCCCTGCCTGCTCCTGCTCGACGAGCCGGCTGCCGGCATGAACCCCCAGGAGACCCTGGAGCTCAAGCGCCTCATCCTCTCCCTGCGCGAGACCCACGACCTTGCCGTCCTGCTCATCGAGCACGACATGAGCATGGTCATGTCGCTCTCCGACAGGATCTACGTCATGCAGTACGGCTCGCCCATCGCCAGCGGCACGCCGGAAGAGATCAGCAAGAATCCCGAGGTCATCAAGGCCTACCTAGGAGAGAGCGGCAATGCTTGAGCTCAGGCAAGTCAACACCTACTACGGCAAGATCCAGGCCCTGCAGGACGTCTCCATCCGCGTCGACGACGGGGAGATAGTCACCCTCATCGGCGCCAACGGCGCAGGCAAGTCCACGACGCTCATGACCGTCTGCGGCATACTCCACCCGCGCTCGGGCGAGATTGTCTGGAACGGCGCCCCCATCCACCAGCTTCCTCCCCACGACATCGTCAAGCTCGGCATTTCGCAGGTGCCCGAAGGACGCCTCATCTTCCCCGAGCTCACGGTGCGCGAGAACCTGGATCTCGGCGCCTTCCTGCGCAGCGACAGGGACGGCATCGCCAGCGACATGGACTACGTCTTCGAGCTCTTTCCCATCCTGAAGGAGCGCATCTCCCAGCAGGGCGGCACCCTGTCCGGAGGCGAGCAGCAGATGCTGGCCGTGGGTCGCGCCCTCATGGCCAGGCCCAAGCTCCTCCTGCTCGACGAGCCCTCCCTAGGCCTTGCGCCCATCATCATCCAGCAGATCTTCAGCATCATCCAGAAGGTCAATGCCGACGGCACCACGGTCTTTCTGGTCGAGCAGAACGCCAACCAGGCCCTGCGCATCGCGCACCGCGGCTACGTCATGGAGAACGGCCGCATCGCCATGGAAGGCCGCGCCTCGGACCTGCTCGCCAGCGAAGAGGTGCGCAAAGCCTACCTTGGCATGTAGCCAGCCTTCCGCAAGCCAGCTTTCGTCTGCTCTGGCTCCGGGCCGCCCGCCCGGACCAGAGAGGGACGTGAAAATGGTTGAGCGATCAATTTTTTCCTGCCTGCAGGCTTTCCGGGCCAAAAAGGCATGACTGCCCGATAAAGATTTGCTAGATTTCCTACGACGGATTTCAGCCCCCTGCAGCGGACGCGACGAGCCCCGCATGCCGGCTCCGCCGAGTTTTCCGCTTTCCATCTTTCCCAAGGGAGGATCCCATGCCCAGACGCCCCATCGTCAGGAAACACGTTGCCGGCCCCGCACCGGCAGCCCCCAAGGCTGAACAGGCGCCCCAGATCTCTGTGACCCGCGGCGCAGGCGTCCTTAAATTCGACCCCGAACGCCCGCAGGGCAGCTTCCTCGTGCTTTCCGACAGCGGCACTGTCCTCGGCAGAGGCTTCTACGGCGCCGGCCGCCTCTACGTGCACTTCCAGGACCCCGAATCGCGCAAGCCCGGCGAATGGATCTTCGCCGACGCGACCCCGGCCGAAGGCAACAGGATGGTCCTCTCCTCGCCCCTGCTGGGCAACGATCCCGCCGTCATGAGCGTCATCGGCGAGGCCCGCGAAGCCGACCTCTCCCGCGTGACCGCCGAGAGCGACGGCAGCACCGCCGCCATCTCCTACAGGCCGAAAGATCTGGGCGAGCCCCATGTCATCTTCACGGCTGACAGCGAAGCCTACGGCAAGGAGCCGCTCGATCTCGTTCCCGTCGCCATCGAGAGCTACGCCTCCTTCGACGTTGTGACCTTCTCCGTGCGCGAACGCGACGAGATGTTCCCCATGAACGACGACCTCTACAGCGTCGTCATCGACAGCCGCACGGGCAAGGCCTTCGGCGAGGGGCTGCGCGCCTCCTTCCACAGCATGTCCATGCGCTTCGACAGCTACCTCGAGACCGGCCAGAGCTTCGGCCCCATGGGTGACATGGACTGGTGGCCCGTGTTCTACGCCGACAAGTGGAGCGCCACCCTCAAGAACGTGCGCATGCCCGACTGGGACTTCGAAGACGACCGTTGCGTGACGGTCACCCAGGACGGGGAGACCAAGCGCTTCAACCTGCCCTAGCCGGCATCGCCTTCCGGTGCGCTCCGCGCTGGAAAACCAAGCCCATCCCGCGGCGGAAAGATTCGCTCCCAGCGTCTCTCCGCCGTTTTTTCTTTTTCCCACCCTTCTGGAGGCGGCGCCCTGACGCCGGACACCACGCCATGCAGCATCTTTCCGCACTTCTCCTCGCGCTGGCCCTCATGGCCGGCATCTTCGCCCTGCAAGACAGCTCCACGGCCGACGCCAAGGATGCGGCCCCTGCCCAGATGAGCGACAAGGATCTCGCCAAGTGCCTTGAGGGCAAAGACGGGGGCGCTCCCGCCCCGCAGGGGCTGATGGGCATGTCGCCCCTCAGCGGCCCCGGCATCTTCGGCACCATGGACGGCGGCTTCCCGCCCTTTTTTGGCAATCCCCAAGGCCAGCCTCAGATGCCTCCCCAGCAGCCACAGCAACCACAGCAACAGCGGCCGCAGCAGGGCCCCTACGGCCAGCAGCAGGGCCCCTACGGCCAGCAGCAGGGCCCCTACGGCCAGCAGCAGGGCTCCTACGGCCAGCAACAAGGCCCCTACGGCCAGCAGCAGGGCTCCTACGGCCAGCAACAAGGCCCCTACGGCCAGCAGCAGCCCCAGCAGCCCTGGCCCCAG
>JAEEPQ010000231.1 GCA_016284885.1 Desulfovibrio sp. | reverse complement strand
CGGGAGAAGCGGGACCTGGCCGCCGGCTTCCTCGAGGGCACCGAGCAGGCCGTCAAGCGCATCACCGACGAGGAGCTCCTCGAGCTTCTGCGCTGACCTGGCCCTGCGCCGCCTTCAGCCAGGGAAGGGCGCTGCCAGTCGCCGTCGCTGGAGGCAGGGGACTACGGTCTGGGAGCGGCGCATGCGCCTGCCGTCCTGCGGCAGGCTGCCATTCCTGCTTCGCTGTCCTGTCTGCGGGGCTTGGACCTTCCATGCCGCAGCGTGCGGCGATTGGCCTGCGTCCGGTGCGCTTCGCCGTTGATTTCTCATGTCTCGCGCCATTGCGTCTTCAGGAGCTCGGCGAAGGCGAGGCAGTCGGCGTCCGCCGGAAATGGAGCTCTCGGCTTCCTTGAGGAAGGCGCGCAAGAGGCCATGACGCAACGCGTCTCGGACCAGCGCCGGCCCAGAAGGCAGGCGCCCTCTCTGATGTCGTCCACTGCCTCATCCTCGTCGAGCGGCCGGCCAAGCGTCGCCTCCGTCCAGGGCCGGCGCCCGGGCTGGAAAGGGGAAGAAGCGGCCTGATCTTCGGCGACGTCCAGGAAGCCCAGATGTCGAGGATCATGGCGGAGAGCCGGCGGCTTGCGCTGGGCAGGTGCCGAAGCCGAAAAACGGCGTCGTCCACTGGCTGCCAGCACAGGTCTTGAGGCAGGAGCCTGAGAGCGGCGAGTACCCGCCCTCCCGGAGCGTGGAGGACGTTCTTGCCAACAAGGACGGCGTGCTCAGCGAAAATCTGCTCGAGTTCAAGCTGAGCGTCAGCGAATAGAAATTGACTTTTCCAGATAATTCAAGTAGTAGAGTGACGATAAAGGTGGCAATGGAGATTTTTCATGGACTCAATCTTGGAAAGAATTGACAACAACTACAAAGAAATTAAAAAATTTAGGCCCTTTGAGGACAAGAACCTGCTCAAGCAGATCCGCGACTTCTACAGAGTGGAGGTCACTTGGTCGTCGAATGCCATCGAAGGAAGCAGCTACACGCTCTCAGAGACGAAGGTGCTGCTCGAGGACGGACTGACCGCCGGCGGAAAGCCCCTCAGCCACGCTCTGGCCGCCAAGAGCCATGCCGAAGCCTGGAACTACATGTTTTCGCTTCTGCAAGAGCGCTTCCTTTCCGAAAACAGTCTTCTCGCCATGCACAGGCTCCTTCAGGGACTGGAAAACGATGCCGTTTCCGGCTCGTACAGAAAGGAGCAGGTGTTCATTACCGGTTCAAAGCACATGCCGCCGCATTTCAAGGACATTCCTGTAGCGGTGCAAAATCTGGTCAGGAACCAGGAGAAGCTGTTTGTCGCATGCCATCCCGTGGTCGCAGTTGCCAAATTCCACAAGGAGCTTGCGTTTATCCACCCCTTTTCGGACGGCAACGGCCGCATCGCCCGCCTTGCCATGAACTGCCTCCTCATCCAGCGGGGCTTTCTTCCAGTCTCCATTCCGCCGACGCTCCGGCATGACTACGTGGAAAGCCTCGAACGCGCTCATGTCAACGATGCAGACCTCATCGCCCTTGTTGCGCGGGCCGAGCTGGAAACACAGAAGGATTTCCTCCGCATGCTGCGACAGTGCGGGGCCGAGCCGCACGAAGCGCCGGCGCAGGCTGGAACGCAGGCGGAGGCTGACGGCCCGGGCTGGTAGCGGGTCCAGGCGCAAAGATCCTGCACTGCGGGCTTCCGAGCTTTGGGCATGCGCATTCGGGCAAGGCGCCGTGCTGCCGGCGAACCCCTTGGAGGTGGCCTGCGTGGCGTTCTTCACCGAGGAGGGAGACTGTCCCCTGCCGGAGAACTGCCGCCTGGCGCTGACGGCGAACACGGACGGGTGGCGTGGCCGGCCGGATGGACTGCAGAGAGCCGGATGGACTACGCCTCCGAGGGTGCCGGACGGGTCCGGCGTAGTCCCTCCCGTAATCCAAAAGCATGTGGCATGCAATGAAGGGACATGACTTGGCCTGGTTCTTGCAGACATGGCCTGCCATGTGTCATTTTGAGCCAAGGGGCTGTTTTCAAAACAGAAAAAAGGAAACCGCCACGTCAGTTCGATGATGTGGCGGGCATCCTTGAAATCTGTATGGTACCGGATCCGGATGCGCTGAAACTGGTGCCGGAAGCGCTGCTGACGCCGGCTCTCGTCGCAGCTATAGTGGCAAGCAGCGCGGCCTGCTCCCTGTTCCCGAAGAGCACGTCGCCGAGGTGGTAGACCGTGTCCTTCGGGCCCACGCAGGCACTCCAGTTCGCGAAGAGCGCCTCGTCCATCTCCGAGGCCGAAGCGAAGGGTCGGCTGCAGTAGCGGAGAACGGCGCCGTGGCCGAAGTGCGTGTCGGCGGTGAAGAAGATGCTCATGGCGGTGCCTCCAGAAGAAAGGGCCATCCCCGAGGGCTTCGTGGGCAGGCGGGGATGACGGCATCGCCTACATGGACTGTCTGGCTGGAATGAAGAGGATAGAGCCGGGGTAGTTCTGGAGAATCCGGTCTGACGTCACAAGGAGAAGCCCCTCGGAATTGGCCTGCGCCACGAGAAGCCTGTCGAAGGGATCCCTGTGCAGCGGGGGGATGCTCTGCAGCATGAGGACGTGCTGGCCGAGCACCGGCAGTTCGCGGTATCGGTGCTCGAGAAGCTCCCGGCGCAGGACGCCGCCGTCCACGGTGAAGTCCGGGCGTCCGAGACCCACCTTGATGACGATCTCCCAGATGCTGGCGACGCTGAAAAAAAGTTCGTTGCCGGGATCCGTCGCCATCGTCCTGGCGCGTTCCGGAAGAGTCCCCTTCGCCGCCCACAGCAGCATGTGCGTGTCGAGCAGAATGTTCATGCGGAAGGGCCCTCGAACATCGTGGCGATCTCTTCTCCTCCCATGGAGTCGAAGTCCTCGGGCACCTGCAGCCACGGCATGAATCCAACGCGGTCTTCCGGCTTCACTTCGGGCCGGCAGGCCTGGACCGTGACCAGCGGCGTGCCGTCCCTCGCGATGACGAAGGGCTCGCCCTGCACGGCCCCTTCCACGAGGCGGGACAGATGCGTCTTGGCATCGTGCATGTTGACCTGCAGCATGGCATCCTCCTTGCTTAGCTAAGCTGTGAACTAACTTTATGCCCGCTAGAAGCCCGGGTCAAGCCTGCCTGGCGCGGATGAGTCGCGAATTCGGGTTTCAGACCCGAGGACAAGCATTTCCATGCGGGGTTGTCCCCCCGCTCCCCCCTGTGCCGACGGGCATCGGCGGGGAGGATGCCCCGCCGTGACCCGCGGCCGTATCCTGATCAGAGCGTCGTTTTCCCTTCCTTCCCCCTGCCATCTCCGTTCCCTCCCGCCGGAAGCAGGGCCCTTCCCGCCGTCTTGTCCCGCTCCTTCCTCCCGCGCCATGCAGGGGATAGGCGGGCCATGTGCCTGCCGGGGAGGCTGCATGCGGAAATACACCACTGTGGAAGCGGCGCTGACGGCCGTCAGCGAGGACGGCCTGGCCCTGCGGGACGTGCCGGAGGATCTGAAGACGGCGGAAGTCTGCCTGGCCGCCGTCCGGCAGTGGGGCCCAGCGCTTCCGTTCGTGCCCAGGGAGAGGAGGACAGAGGAAGTCTGCCTCGAGGCCGTGAAGCAGGACGGCAGG
>JAEEPQ010000035.1 GCA_016284885.1 Desulfovibrio sp. | reverse complement strand
CGGCGCGGGCGAAGAGGGCGTCGGTAGCCTCTTCGAGCGAGCCCTTGGGCACGCCGAATTTCAGAACCTGTTTCTCAGACATGTATGGCTCCTGTACCTTAATTATTGCTGTTTGCCGTAGACCTTTTCAGGGTCGAAGACCTGCGGGGAGCACACGCTTTCCTCCTGGCCGTCCCATTTCAGGAAGAAACAGGAGCGCCTGCCGGTGTGGCAGGCCGCGCCGCCGAGCTGGGTGACTTCCAGCAGGATGGTGTCCTTGTCGCAGTCGAGGCGGATGGAGTGGACCTTCTGCACGTTGCCGCTGCTTTCCCCCTTATGCCACAGCTTCTTGCGACTCCGGCTCCAGTAGTGGGCTTCGCCGGTTTCCAGCGTCTTGTCCCAAGCCTCCTGATTCATGTAGGCGAGCATGAGCACTTCGCCGTCTTCCTTGTCCTGCGCTATGGCCGGTATCAGGCCCTTGCTGAAGTCAGGGGTAAAGGCACTGCTGGGCTGCATCGCGGTCCTCCTCGAAAAGTAGATAGGGAAAGGTAAAGCCCAAGAACCCTAAACGCTATCCCGTCAATCCGCAAGGACAATTCCATCGCGCCAGAACGGGCGCTGTCGCCAAGTGAGGAGAGCCCGGCTGGGGATGGACGCGCGCGGCCACGCATCCGGCGGAAACAGGACTGTTTTAGTCCTCCTTATTTTTAGCGAATTTCCTCTTTCTGGGGCCATCCGCGTTGATTCGGGGAGATTTTTACTGTACAAAAAAAGTATGGCTTTTACAGGCCATTATTACTGTCATTTTTACATCCACACCGCTTGCCCCTTTGGGCGAAGCCAAGCAAGGAGTTCGCCATGTCACCCGGATCGAACGAAGTGAAACACATGGAAAGCGCCGGAAGTCAGTCAATGATGACCGATTTCGCCAGCGCCATGGCTTCCAGCGAAACCAACGCAGCCGACTACTGGCTCGACCTCAGGAAGCTGGACATCGACTCCCGCGAAAGGCTCTACGCCGCGGCCGCGGAAATTGTGGATTGCCTTCACGAGCCCTGCAAGTGCGCAGCCTTCATGCATTTTGCCGCCCAGATGTTCAACGCAGGCGGCAAAGCCTAGCAAAGCCTTGCTTCCTCCACTTTGCCCAGGACCTCCCATGCGGTCTTGGGCATTTCGCGGCATGCCGCCGGCTTCGCGCCGGGGATCCAGGCGCAGGCGCACTGGAGCACCCCCGGCGGACGTCAAGGCCCCCCGACACCCCGCCGCAACGGTTCCGTTGAGCTCTCCCGGAACTGCAAGCCAAGGGTACGCCTTGCGTAGCCATTCGCCGGAACAGACTTTCCTCCGTGTCCTGATTCTGGCTCCGGCGCGGAGCCGGACGGCAGCACCCCGCCACCACACACAGCACGCATTGCAGCGTCAGACCACAGGTTCTCTATGAAAACAGCATCGATCAAGCGCATCGCCTTCAGTCTCGCAGTCCTTGCGGGCATCCTCTTTCTGGGCCAGCAGGCTCAGGCCGACGGCGACGCCCCCTTCATCAAGATTGCCAAGACAGGCATCTCCGCAGAGAAAATGCCGGCAGTCGTCCTTTCCCACGAGGCCCACATCAAGCATGCGGACGACGACTGCTCCGTCTGCCACACCGAGGCCGAGGACAAGTACCTCAATATCGACACCCTCGCGCCTGCAAAGCGCCAGGGCGCCGTCCACGCAGCCTGCGCCAGCTGCCACATCCAGAAGGGCAAGGGGCCGCTTCTCGCCCAGTGCTCCTCCTGTCACAGCCAGCAGCGCCTCGCCAACCTCGACAGCAAAAAGAAATAGCGCAAGGACACACCCATGTCTTCTCTACAGCAAGCCATAAGCTTCCTCTCCGGGACGGGAATGCTGATCGCTCTCGCCGTCTTCGTCCTCGGGTGCCTCTTCCACGTCATCAGATACATCGGCGGTCTCGATGCCAAGAAGGACCGCGTGGCCTACGGCTACCATGCCGACAGGTCCGTGCCCGGCATCTTCGCTTCGATATTTAAGTGGCTCCTGCCCTGCGCGACCGCAGGCTGGCGCAGCGCCCCCCTGACCACATTCATCTTCTTCTGCATGCATGCCGGCTGCGTGCTCGTGCCGCTCTTCGTGGCTGGCCACGTTGTCCTGCTGAAGTCGGCGCTCGGCATTGAAGCCGGTCTGCCCATGCTGCCTCTGGCCGTTGCCGACGTTCTGGCCGCCGTCACCATCGCCGGCGTCCTCATCTGCGCCGTCCGACGCCTCGTGAGCCCCTTCCAGAAGGCGCTCACCAGCGGCGCCGACTGGCTCATCCTGTTCCTGACTGGCGCCCCGTTCGTCTCCGGCTTCCTCGTCAGGGTCTGCTGCCCCGATAGCGCCGAGCTCATGCTGGTCCACTTGGTCTGCGGCAACCTCTTCCTGCTGCTCGCCCCGTTCACCAAGCTCTCCCACATCGTCCTCTTCTTCATGTCGAGGGCACAGCTGGGCATGGAGTATGCCATCAAGCGCGGCGGCCAGACCCGCGGCGGCGTCTTCGACTGGTAACAGCTTTCAGAGACTCAAAAAGGGAACCCCACCATGGAAGGAAATCTTTGCAACAGCAGGCCCATCGACACCGAAGAGCGCCTCAAGGAGCTCATGGCCGACAAGGGCGGCGCCGAATACTACAAGCAGATGGAGTCGCTTGACGTCGATCCCGCAAAGGTGATGGACATCATCAACAGCTCCATGACCTCCAAGATTAAAACCTGGCTCAACAACTGCGCCCACTGCGGCATGTGCGCCAGAGCCTGCCATTTCTGGCTCACCAGCGACAAGGATGCGACCCAGATCCCGTCCTACAAGATCCAGTCCACGCTGGGCGAAATCATCCGCAGGAAGGGCCACGTCGATGCCAAGTTCATGATGGACGCCATGGACACGGCCTGGGGCAAGTGCACCTGCTGCAACCGCTGCGGCGTCTACTGCCCGCTCGGCATCGACACCGGCGTCATGATGAGCTACTTCAGAGGCGTGCTCTTCAAGCTCGGCTTCATCCCGTGGGAAATGAAGATCGGCTCCGGCATGCACCGCGTCTACCACGCGCAGATGGACGTCACCGAAGAGGACTTCGTGGACACCTGCGACTGGATGGCAGAGGAAAGCGCCGAGGAGTGGCCCGGCCTGACCATCCCCGTGGACAAGGAGAATGCCGACATCATGTACATTCTCAATGCCCGCGAAGTGAAGCACTATCCCAACGACATCGCCGAGACGGCCATCCTCTTCCACATTGCCGGCGAGAACTGGACCGTCCCCAGCTCAGGCTGGGAAAACACCTCCCTGACCATGTTCGCAGGCGACTGGGAAGGCTGCAAGATGAACACACAGCGCATCTACGATGCCATCAAGCGCCTGAATCCCAAGTCAGTCGTCGGCACGGAATGCGGCCACGCCCACAGGGCGACAGTCGTGGAAGGCCCCTACTGGTGCGGCCAGGAGTCCGGCGACCCGCCGGTGCCCTTCTACCACTACGTGGAATGGGTTGCCCACGCCCTGCGCGAAGGCAAGCTCAAGATTGATCCGGCCAAGAAGCTCAAAGGCCCCGTCACCCTGCAGGACTCGTGCAACTATGTCAGAAACCACGGCCTCGGCAAGTACACCCGCGAGATCATGTCCTATATCTGCGAGGACTTCCGCGACATGACGCCGAGCGGAGACCACAATTTCTGCTGCGGCGGCGGTGGCGGCCTCAACGGCATCGGCCGCTACCGCCAGTGGCGCAACGTAAGCCTCAAGAACAAGCTGGACCAGATACAGAACACGGGCGCCGATCTCGTTGTCGCCCCCTGTCACAACTGCTGGGACGCCATACGCGACATGTTCGAGGTATACGAAATCAAGACAATTAAGTGGTCCTTCCTGAAGCCCCTGCTCATCAGCATGGTCGAAATCCCCGACAACATCGAGCACGTCACCGAATAGCATCAGAGGAGCCCGGCGCAGGAGTGCCTGTTCCTGCGCCGGGCAAGAGTCATGCGCCAAGGCGCATCAGCCTTATACGGCGATGCCAACCGCCGTATTCACGGTCTCGAGGAACTCTGCCTCGCTGCAGTCCTTGCGGAGGACCGGAATGCCAGTTCCGAAATCCACAGGACGCGGGCCAACACTGCTACAGACAACGCAGGGAATGTCCTTCAGTTCAGGCGACCGCCTGATCTTGCTGTACATGATAGTCCCCGACATGCCCGGCAGATCCACCTCGAAGACAACACAGTCAGGTTTCGTGCTGTTCATGAAGCTGATTGCCTGATCACCCGATTGGACAGCACGAACCTGATACTTATTTTTTTCCAGAATTCCTTGGAGTCGCTCGAGGCTTAAGACATCGCTGTCGACCAATAGAACTAGTTTTTTTTCCATGTTTTACCTCCGCAGGAGCTTCTTGCGAAGTCTCTCTGTCCGAATGCGTCGCTGGAAGGGACGTGCAACCGCTGCATGCCTCCTCCAGCGTGATTTTTTCCAGCGACGCCTTGATCTCCTCAGCAGCCTTTTCCAGAACGGCAAGAGCAAGCCCGGCCGTCACGCTTCTGGCCTTCTCGGGAAGAGAGAGCTTACCCTCGACGGCCTGCATGACTTTGGCGACGGAAATCTCGCCCGGCGCCATTTCCAGCAGGAAGCCACCGGCAATGCCTCGAACGCTCCGGACAATGCCGGCAAGCTGGAGCAGGCGCATGATACGCTGCGTGAACCTGTCGGAAACGCCGGTGCATTCGGCCAGTTCAGACGCTGAACTCGGGTGCTCGTTGCCCCGTTCTGCAAGGCAGACAAGGAGCTCCATGGCGTAGCATGTAATAATGGATATCCGCATACCATACCTTTGAGAGGCTCAAAAAGCCTCGTACTGAACGTGTTACCTTAACAGGACTTTTTTAGTCAAGATTCGCCTGCCACACCTGAAAAGCTATAAAATACTATGTTAAAAATTCCAACTAAAAAGGTCTGCTATTTTTTTGACAAGCTGGGTCTCCGCTTGCCACGTATCAGCCCTTATGTCTTCAGGATGCTGGACTGCAGTATACGCATGCTAGAACGATTTTTTTCTGTAAAATCCCTTTTTAAAGCTGATTTGCATAGAATTTTGATTTTTTAACTATTTTTGACAAGATATTGATTTGTATTTTTTATTTGAAGTCAATAATAAATTACATTTGTTTTTATGCTATAAATTGTTGCAGAGTGTTTTTTTGATGTAGTTTTTTGTTATTAAATAGTACTGCTGTTAAAATTCATACCCAAAAATCTAGACTTGACAAGCATGCGGTCAAACAGCGGAAGGTCGACCTTTCTCGCCCTTGGAACAAGCGCCGAGCCGTCGATGCCGTGCGAGGCTTGAATTGTGAAAATCTTCTCAAACCCGGCCTGCCCCACCTGAGCCACGGTCAACGCATCCGTGCAAATCTCCCCAGGCTCTTTGGCCTGCCCGTTCAGCGATGCCCGCGCCTTCAAGATCTCCGTCTGCGGGCTGAAAGCACAAGAGTACCGTCACCTTTTCCAGCAACTCGGCGCTTGGCGCGGACGCCACGCCAAGCTAGCCCGCACTGCGAAACATTTTCTCCCATCCTTCTGCCGTCCCTGCTTTTGGCATGCTCGACTTTAAAAAAACAAGCTGTTAGGCAAGACGTAAGTCCTGCCACCAGATTCAAGGCATCGAACGGACGAGCATTCCCAAAGATAAAGTAGACAAAAATAGTCTTGATTGTTTTCTTCTAAAGGGCAACAACGTTGCTCCACAATCTCGTGAAACATTTCACAGCCTAAAACATATTCATAATTTCACTTTTTTGTTTTTTCCTGACCCAAACTTTGATAGAAGAGAGACAAAGGGGATTGCTCCCCCCTCCTTGCGACTTGCGCAACCACGTCCACGACTTCTTCCATGGAGCCTACTATGAGACTTTCTGTCCAAACCCGCTATGCGGCCAGGATTCTCCTCTTCCTCACCCACCATAGTGCATCCTCGCCTGCATCGGCCCAGAAGATTTCACAGAAGACGGGCATCAGCCAGCAGTTTGCTGAAAAGATCCTGCGCAAGCTCCGCATCCTCGGCCTTACCGACAGCGTCAGGGGGGCCAACGGCGGCTACTACCTGCGACTCTCGCCGTCGAACATCACCTTCGGATGCCTCGTTGATCTCATGGAGGGCGGATTCACGCTCAAGTGCAAAAAAGACAATGAAGTCTGCGCCAACAGCGAAGAATGTCCGCTGAAGAAGTCCTTTGAGAAAATGGAAGAAGAAGTCTACAGCGTGCTGAACAATATCACGCTTGAGGATTTTCTGGACTCGCAGAAGGATGCCCTACTGGGGGCAGAGGAAAAAGATCCCCAGACGAGGGACGAAGCCTAGGAAACAGAGAGCAAGTCCCGCAGGATTGCCCGACGCCGCGGGACCAGACTCCTGCGTTGCAAGAAGATCGCCGACGAGGGAAACGCCACGGGACGAGCCCAGGCGTCCTGAGCAGAAGTACGCCTAGCCTTGCGAAAGCCCCCCATCTGTGGCAGGGTGTGCCCGGAATTTTTCATGCATGCAGGGACGCTTGCGAGCTTTTCCCTGCTGTTTTTTTACCCGACACCCCAATCTGGATACGCCATGCCCGAAAACAATATTGACGAAGCTAGCCTGCAGCCTGCCGAAGAAGCCCTTCAGAACGCCGGCGCCCTCGACATTCAAGAGCCAGAAAACGCCCTCCCGCCCGTGCAGATCGACGGCCTGCCCCCAGTCATGCAGGAAGCCTGCCAGCGCGCCGGCTGGACCAGCCTCATGCCCGTGCAGTCCTTGGCCCTGCCCTACCTCATGGACGGCAGGGACATCATGATCCAGTCCCGGACGGGCTCCGGCAAGACAGGCTGCTATCTGCTCCCCATGCTGCCCGTGCTCAAAACCGATGCCAGGCACCCCCAGGCCCTCGTGCTGGTGCCCACGCGCGAGCTCGCCCTGCAGGTGGAGAAGGAGGCGCAGACCCTGCTTGAAGGCACCGGTTGCGCGCCCATCGCTCTCTACGGCGGCGTCGGCTACAAAAAGCAACTTGACGCCCTCAAGGACGGTGCCCAGCTCGTCATCGGCACCCCGGGACGCGTGCTTGACCACATTCTGCGCCGCTCCCTGGATCTTTCGGGCATCCGGATGCTGGTCTTCGATGAAGCCGACCGCATGCTCTCCATCGGCTTCTACCCCGACATGAAGGAGATACAGAAGTATCTCCCCCGCCACCGCATCCACACGAGCCTCTTCTCCGCGACCTACCCGCCCCACGTGCTCAACCTCGCGTCCGAGTTCATGACCGAGCCCTCCATGCTCTCCCTCTCCCAGAAGGAAGTGTACGTAGCGGAGGTGCAACACTACTTCTGCAACGTGAAGCCCATGGACAAGGACCGGGCGCTCGTGCGCATCATCGAGATGGAGAATCCGGCTTCGGCCATCATCTTCTGCAACACCAAGGCCAACGTCCACTACGTCTGCGGCGTGCTGCAGGGCTTCGGCTACAACGCCGACGAGCTTTCCGCCGACCTGACGCAGAGTCGCAGAGAGGAGGTCATGGCCAAAGTGCGCACGGGCCAGGTGCGCTTCCTCGTGGCCACCGACGTGGCGGCCAGGGGCATCGACATCCCCGCCCTCTCCCATGTCTTTCTATACGAGCCACCGGAAGACCACGAAAGCTACATCCACCGCGCGGGCCGCACCGGCCGCGCCGGCGCTGCCGGAACGGTGGTCTCCCTCGTGGACATCATGGAGCGCATGGAGCTCGAGCGCATCTCGAAGCACTACAGCCTGACGCTGCTCGAAATGAAGGATCCCACGGACGAAGACGTCGCCAAGGTGGTGTCCAACAGACTCATGGCCCAGCTGGAGTCCCGCTACCGCAAGCTGACCGGCCTTGAGCGGGTCCGCGCCCAGCGCTACGTGCAGCTGGCCCGCGATCTGGCGGTCCCCTCGCCGGACGACGAAGGCGACAGCGAGGGCGTCAACCTGCTCGCCATGCTGCTGGACGCCTGCCGCCAGGGCACCCTCAACGAAAGCCGGCTGCCCGAGGCGCACGCCGGATCCGAGCCCCGCAAGAAATCATCCCGCAAGCGCAAGCGCCGCCAGGACGGCCAGGAAAGCCAGGACAGCCAGGACGGCCAGGACCGTCAGGAACAGGCTCAGCCGGAAGGCGCCGGCGACGAGGACAAGGGCAAGTCCCGGCGCAGGCGCCGTCCGCGCCGTCGCCGCGGCCATGGCGGTGGCTCCGGCGAAGACGCTGGTGAAGGTGGCGGTCCAGCCCCGCAGGGCCAGGACAGCGCGCCGTCCTCCCAGGAAGCATAGCTCCCTTTCCCGACAGCCTCCAGGCAAGCCCATGGTCACAACACCCAGCACCCTCAGCGCCGGCCGCAAGGCCGGCGTCACCATCGGCAACTTCGACGGCGTCCATCTTGGACACCAGAAGCTCGTCAAGCGCACCCTCGAGGTCTGCAGGCAGCACGATCTCGACTGCGTCGTCGTCACCTTCTGGCCCCATCCCCGGGCCGTGTTCTCCGGCCAGCACATGCCCCCGCTGGCGGATCAGGAGACGCGCCGCCAGCTGCTGGGCCAGCTCGGCGTGAACTACCTGCTCGAGCTTGCCTTCGACATGGAGCTCGCCAAGCTCAGCCCCACGGAATTCCTGCAGAAGTACCTCTACCCCCTCAACGTCGGCGAACTCGTCATCGGCTACGACTTCCGCCTCGGCAAGGGCCGCGCCGGCGACTTCGATGTGCGCAAGCAGATAGGCCTCGAGGACGGCTTCGGCGTCGAGCAGGTCGGCCCGCTCATGCTGGGCGACGCCCCCATCAGCTCGACGCGTCTGCGCAAGGCCATCGAAGAGGGCGACATGGCGCTCGCTCGCGAGATGCTGGGCCGGCCTCACGGCTTCAGCGGTCTGGTGGTGCACGGCGAGGGCCGTGGCTCCGGCCTCGGCTTCCCCACTGCCAACGTGCGCGTCCCGGCCGTGCTCACGCCGCCGGACGGCGTCTACGCCACCTGCGTGACGCACAGGGGCCAGACCTTCCCCGCCGTTACCAACATCGGCTTCAAACCGACCTTCGGCGGCAGGGAAAGGACCATCGAGAGCTTCATTCTGGACTGCGACCGCAACCTCTACGACGAGACCATCCACATGGGCTTCCTCGGCCGCCTCAGGGGCGAGAAGCGCTTTGCCGGCCCCAAGGAGCTCGCAACGCAGATAGCTCAGGACATCAAGGGCGCGCACGCCTACTTCGACGGCATATAGCGCCCCCTAGGCGATCATAAAAGCTCTGCGGACTCCCGCAGGGCGTTTCCACGTTGAAAAGGCGATGCCCGCTATATGGCGCTCTCAGGGCGACGCCCGAGCTTGTTCTGGAGCTCCTCGACGGCTTCCCCAGCGTCCATGCCCATGCGCTCGGCAAGGCTCGGCAGGTTCTCCACGGCGTCGCAGGGACGCACGTAGAGCGGCTCGACATCCTTGGGGAAATAGTCGCCGTGGCGTCCCAGCAGCATGAGGGCCTCGACGGAAGGCGACTCGATGTCCGCGCGCACGCGCACCCGCCCGCCGCATGAGGCCAGCAGGCGCGCTTCCAGCTCCCTGTTTCTGGCAAGGCCACTGCCACAGGCAAAGACGGGAAGCTCCTCGCGATCTGCGCAGGCCTTGATGCGCTCGAAGGCCTCGACTGGCGGCACGAGCTCGACGGCCTCCTCGGCATAGCAGGGGATGACGGGACCGTAGCACTGGTGCAGGCAACAGTGGACGAGATTGCGCCTGGCATGGGTGAGCACCCAGATCTTCCGGCCGTAGAGCAGTCGCTCCTGCTTGGCGCAGGTAGTGGCCAGCGCCTGCAGGTAGTCCATGGCGGCCAGCTGCGCGCGGGTGGTGCGCCTGAGCGCCGCAGCCGTGGCGAGCACCAGCCGTATGCCGGTGAAGGAGCCAGGCCCCCGCAGGCAGCCTATGCGCCGCAGGTTGGCGATCTTGCGGCCCGAAAGCTCGAAGATCTGCCGCAGGGCAGGCGCCAGGATCTCGGTTCCGCGCTGGACCATGTTCCAAGTCTGGGCGCAGACTAGCCTTTCGTCGTCGGTGAGCACTATCTGCAGCTCGCCCTCGCAGGCGTTGAGCACGAGCTCAAGCCCCGTGGAGAGCGGCCGGCCGCTGTTCCGGGCGTCCCTGGCCATGGCATCACCCCTTGAAGATGCGCACCACGTCGTTGTAGGTGGCGAAGAGCATGAGCGCGAGCAGCAGGGCTATGCCGATGCGCATGGAATAGCCGACAAGCTTCTTGCTCACCGGCCTGCGGAAGAGGATCTCCAGCAGGCAGAAGACCACGGTGCCGCCGTCGAGCACGGGAATGGGCAGGAGATTCAGGATGCCGAGGTTGATGCTGATGAGGGCTGCCAGGCCAAGCAGGCCTGCCAGGCCCTGATCGGCCTGCTGGCCTATGATCTGGGCTATCATGATGGGGCCACCCACCTGGTCTGCCGGCACCACGCGCTCCACGAGCTTCACGAAGCCCTGCCAGGTCAGCGAAATCATGGACCAGCACTGCCTGAAGCCTGCGCCGAAGCTCTCGCCAAGGCTGAGCCTGTGCGTCTCGAAGGCGCCTGAGGAGCGGATGCCTATGAGCCAGGCCGTCTCCGTCTCGCCGAAGATGGTCTTGCGCTGGCTCTGGACAGGCGTCGCCTCCACGCTGATCACGGCACCTGCATCGTCGGGCGCAGCCTTGCGCAGCAGATCCATCTTGAGCGGAGCGCCGCCGGAGGCGGAGATGGCATCGCTCATTTCCTGCCACGTCTTCACCTCTCTGCCGTCGATGGCAAGCACCCTGTCGCCCTTCTGGATGCCGGCCCGGGCCGCCGGCCCTTCCTGCTGCACTTCGCCTATGGATGGCAGAAGCACGGTCTCGCCCCAGCCGAAGGCAGTGATCCAGCACAGGACCAGCGCCAGGACCATGTTGGCCACAGGTCCGGCCAGCACCACCAGCAGCCGCTGCCAGGCAGGACGCAGGGAAAAGCTGTCTTCCTTGGTGAAGCCTGGCGGAAGCTCCGCCTCCTCGGTCTCGCCGACCAGGGCGACGTAGCCGCCCAGGGGCAGGAGCGAAAGGGCGTACTCGGTCTTGCCCACCTTCTTTTTCAGGATCTTGGGACCGAAGCCCAGCGAGAAGGTTGAAACGCCCATGCCGAAGGCGCGGGCCACGCCGAAGTGGCCGAGTTCGTGAAAAAAGATGAGGCCGCCGAAGACAACGACGACGGCAAGGATCTCTGTCATCAGCACCTGCTGCTACCTCCGCCTGCAAGGGATTCGCGGACATGACGGCGCGCCCATTCGCCGAGCTCGTGGATGCGGGCAAGCTGCTCCCAGCAGGCCGCTGCAAGGGCACCGCCGGAAAGTTCCGGCACCTGCCCGGCGAGGCTGAAGGGCTCTCCCTCGTGCAGGGCGTTCGCCATCTTCAGCCTTGCCAGGTGCGCCTCCATGGCGCCGGCCACGCTGGCCGCGATGTCGGTGAAGGCGCAGCGCCCCTCGAGGAAGAGCTTGACCGCCTCCTCATCGGCGCCGTTGAGGACGACGCTCATGCCGGATCGCACCTGCATGGCCTTCTTGGCCAGCGTCAGGGCAGGGAAGGCTTCGTGGTCCGGGCGCTCGAAGGTCAGGGTGCCAGCCTGCGCCAGATCGAGCGGGGCAGCCAGGGGGCGATCGACCCTCGGCCAGAGCAGGCAGGCGCCTATGGGCAGGCGCATGTCGGGCACGCCGAGCTGGGCGAGCTGGCTCTGGTCTTTGAAGACCACCAGGGAGTGCACGATGGACTGGGGATGGACAAGCACCTCCACCCTGTCGGGCGCCACGCCGTAGAGCTGGCAGGCCTCGATGAACTCGAGCGCCTTGTTCATGAGCGTTGCCGAGTCGACGGTGATCTTGGCGCCCATGTTCCAGTTGGGATGCCTGAGCGCCATCTCGGGCGTCACGCCGGCAAGTTCGTCTGCCTTCCGTCCGCGGAAGGGGCCGCCCGAGGCCGTCAGGACGAGCCGCTCGGCATCGTCCTTGCGGCCGCAGAGGCAGTCGAAGATGGCGAAGTGCTCGGAATCGACAGGCAGGATGGAGGCTCCGGTCGACCGGCAGACGCGACGGAGCAGGTCGCCAGCCAGCACCAGGGACTCCTTGTTGGCAAGGCAGACAACCTTGCCGGCAAGGGCTGCGGCCAGCGTTCCCGCAAGGCCGGCTGCGCCCGACTGCGCGGAAAGCACGGTGTCTGCCCCGCTGATGGAGGCGATGGTCCGGTAGCCTTCGGGACCTGTCAGGATCTCGGGAGCGTAGCCTGCGGGAAGGAGCGCTTCAAGGCGCCTGGCCACGTCTTCATCGAGCACGGCGAGATGGCCTGGCCGGTACCTGGCGGCCTGTTCGGCAAGCAGGGCAGCGCTGGTCGCGCAGGCAAGGCCCGCAACGGCAAAGGCGCCGGGACGCTGGTCCACGACGGCAAGGGCGCTGCGCCCAATGCTGCCCGTGGAGCCCAGAATCACGAGGCCACGACGCTCCAGCCCCTGCCAGGAGGCCGGTGGCGGCGCGGTGATGTAGCGGACGCCCAGACCATCCAGTCCGGGCCAGATATTCGACATAGCGTCCCTCTCGGAACCGGTTCCGGGGCAGGTTTTCCAGGCAGGCCTTGCGCTGGCCTCAGGCTCCTGCCGGCAGAGCCGCTAGAAGAAGCAGAACCACTGGTCCACGACGGCGAACATGGGCATGGCGAAGAGCAGGCTGTCCGCGCGGTCGAGTATGCCGCCGTGGCCGGGAAGCAGGTTGCTGGAGTCCTTCACCTTGGCCGAGCGCTTCAGCGCCGACTCGAAGAGGTCGCCGAGCTGGGCGAAGGCGTTGACGGCGATGCCGAGGAGCAGGAAGGCCAGCACGTTGACCCTGCCGAAGATGGCGCCGTAGACGACGCAGAAAAGCACGCAGCCCACGAGGCTGCCCACCGCTCCCTCGGAGCTCTTCTTGGGGCTGACGCTGGGCCAGAGCTTGTGCCTGCCGAAGCGCGAGCCGACAAAGTAGGCCGCTGTGTCGGAGACGGAAACGGCGGCGATGATGAAGATGAGCCTGACGTTGTCAAGATAGGTGGCGGGCAGCAGGAGCAGCGGGATGTAGGCAAGGGCCGCCATGAAGATGCCGCTCGGCTGGAAGTCCTCCTCGACCACGCGCCAGCGGAAGAGGAAGCTGATGGCCGCCAGCACGAAGCCGGCGCCAAGGCAGACCAAGGCGTCCTGGGGACGGTGCATCCAGGTCAGGACGAGCATGCCCCAGCCGAGGAGGATGGCGCACACGCGCCCGGCAATCCAGCCCGACTTGCCCCAGAAGAGGGAGAAGAATTCCCACAGGGCCAGGGCCGACACGAGCATGATGAGCAGGAGCAGCGGGATGCCGCGGAACCAGAGGGCCGCCAGAATGACGGCGGCCAGCAGAAGGCCGGTGACGATGCGCTTCTTGTCAACGGCGTGTTGGGCTTCGTTCATACGCAAAAAAATCAGCGTTCAGGCCCCGCAGGACTGCGGAGAGATCGCGCTGCCTCCAGATGTTCGTTGATGTGGCGGGCCCGGCGCCCGTCCCGGCAGGAGCGAGTATCGGCAGGCTCCCTTGCGGCTACGCTCCGGCCGATTCGGCGTCGACCTGTTCCTGGGTCTTGCCAAAGCGCCGCGAGCGGCTCTGGTAGGCCTCCAGGGCCTTGGCCATCTCGGCAGGCGTGAAGTCGGGCCAGGCAACGGGGGTGAAGTAGAGCTCCGCGTAGGCGATCTGATAGAGCAGGTAGTTGCTCAGGCGCTGCTCCCCGCTCGTGCGGATGACCAGATCCGGATCGGGCTGGCCCGCCGTGTAGAGCCGGCTGGCAATGGTCTCCTCGGAGATCTGGTCTGCCGGCACGCCGTCGGCCACGATCCGCCTGACGGCGCGGACGATTTCCGCGCGGCTGCCGTAGTTGAGCGCGAGGTTGAGATCCATCGCCCCGCCCTTGGCCGTGGTCTTGACGGCCAGCTTCAGGGCCGTGCGCACCGCGAGGGGCAGGCCCTCCACGTCGCCGAAGACCTTGAGGGAGATGCCCTGCTGGAGCATGCGGGGCACCTCTGCCTTGAGGAATTCGAGCAGCAGGGAAAAGAGGGCGCTCACCTCGGTCTTGGGCCGGGACCAGTTCTCGGAGGAGAAGGTGTAGAGCGTCAGGTGCTTCAGCCCGATTTCGCGACAGTACTGCACGATTTCCCGGACTGCCAGGGCCCCGGCCCTGTGCCCTTCGGAGCGGCCAAGGCCGCGGGCCTTCGCCCAGCGGCCGTTGCCGTCCAGAATGATGGCCACGTGCCGGGGCAGGGAGTTCATGTCCATGAATGTCCCCTGGCTAGATGGCAAGGATCTCTTTTTCCTTTTCCTGGAAGTGCTTGTCGATCTCGGCCACGTACTTGTTGGTCAGCTCCTGGACGTCCTCTTCGGCCTTCTTGCGCTCGTCCTCGGAGATCTCCTTGCCCTTCTCGAGCTTCTTCAAGGAGTCGTTGGCGTCGCGGCGTACGTTGCGCACGGCAATCCTGGCGTCCTCGGCGTACTTGCGGCCGACCTTGACCAGCTCCTTGCGGCGCTCTTCGGTCAGCGGCGGGATGTTGATGCGGATGATCTTGCCGTCGTTGATGGGGGTCAGCCCGAGATCCGACTTGAGGATGGCCTTTTCGACAGCCTGGAAGCCGTTCTTGTCCCAGGGCTGGATGGCGATGCTGCGACTGTCGGGAATGGTGACCGAGGCCATCTGGGCGATGGGGGTCGGGGTGCCGTAGTAGTCGGCCTTGATGCCGTCAACCAGGGCCGTGGTGGCACGGCCGGTGCGCAGTTTCGAAAAGTCCTTGTCCAGGGAGGCGACAGCCTTGCCCATGCGCTCTTCGGCGTCGAGTAGAATGGTGTCGATGTCCACGGTGAACTCCTTGATTAGTTGCAGACTATGGTGCCGACCTTTTCGCCCTTGACCGCGCGGAGGATGTCGCCTCCGAGCATGCGGCACACGATGATGGGCACGTTGGCGTCCCTGACGAGGGCGAAGGCCGTGGCGTCCATGACGCCCAGGCGCCTGGTGAGGGTCTCGTCGTAGGTGATGGTGTCGAACTTCACGGCGTCGGGGTGCTTCGCCGGATCCTTGTCGTAGATGCCGTCGACCTTGGTGGCCTTGACGATGGCGTCGCACTGCAGTTCCATGCCGCGCAAGGCCGCCGTGGTGTCGGTGGTGAAATAGGGATTGCCCGTGCCTGCGGCGCAGATGACGACGCGCCCCTTCTCCATGTGGTGGAGGGCCCGGCGGCGGATGTAGGGCTCGCAGACCTGCCGCATGCTGATGGCGGAGAGCACGCGCGTGGGGTAGCCATGCTTCTCCAGGGCGTCCTGGACGGCAAGGGCGTTCATGACCGTGGCAAGCATGCCCATGTAGTCGGCCGAGGATCGCTCCATGCCCTTGGCGGAGCCGGAAAGGCCCCTGAAGATGTTGCCGCCGCCGATGACCAGAGCCATCTGGGCGCCCATGTCCAAAACCGTCCCCAGCTCCTGGCAGATGACGGCGCAGGTTTCCGGATCTATGCCGAAGCGCTTTTCGCCGGCGAGAGCCTCGCCGCTCAGTTTGACAAGAACGCGCTTGTATTTGAGATCGCCCACTTCAGGCCTCCGTTTGGCTGGTGTTGTACATCGGACCGCCGCAGGGCTCCGGCCCCGCGGGCAGCGGCTATGCTACCAGAACGCCCTCCGTTATCAAGGCCAAAATCAGGGCCTTCCGCTGGACCGCAGGCCCTGGCGTCAGCGCTGGGAGCGCTTCTTCTGCTTCAGCTCCACCTCGTCGATGCGGCCGCCGTCCATGCGCGCCACTTTGACGATGAAGCCCTTCCAGGGGAAGATCTCGCCCTCCCTGGGGATGTGGCCGAGACGCTCCAGCAGCAGGCCCGCCAGAGTGGCGGAGGTGCTCTTGGAAGACGGCGTGATGCCGAGCCACGTCGTCACGAGGTCCACGGGAAGGCGCCCCGGCAGCACCCAGGCGCCGTCGGCCGTCTTGCACGACTCGGGGCTGCTCGGCACGTCGCCCATCTGGCCGGCCAGCACCGAGAGCAGATCCGATGCCGTGAGCAGGCCCACCACTGAGCCGTACTCGTCGACAACGAAGAAAAGCGGCACGGGCTGCCTGCGGTAGGCCTCGAGCAGGTCGGAGAGCATGGTGTGCTCGATGACGGTCGGCGCAGGCTGGACAAGCTCGCGCAGGTTGAAGGGCCGGGTGCCGGGAAACTCCACGAGCCGCGCGACAGGCACCACGCCAAGGGCGTCGTCGGTGTCCGGATCGCGCACCGGCAGCCATGAGAGGCCGGTCTTGGAGGCAAAGCGCTCCGCCTGGTGGAGCGTGGCGTGCACGTCGAGCCAGGGGGTGCGCTGGGAGGGCGTCATGATGAAGCGCGCGGTCCGCCCGCTCAGGCGGATGACGCGACCGACCATGGCCCGCTCCTCGGGCGCAAAAGCGGGAGCATCGTCCCCCGAGCCCAGCGCCATGACGTCCATGGAGGCGTTGCCGGGATCCTTGGATCCTCCGAGCATGTTTAGAATGGCTCTGGCCGTGGCCTCGCGCATGTCGCGCATGCTGACCTTGCGGCGCCTGTTGCGCAGGGCGTACTGGTTGGCAAACTCGATGAAGAGGGAGAAGAGAATGGCGCTGTAGAGGTAGCCCTTGGGGATGTGGAAGCCGATGCCGTCGGTGATGAGGCCAAGGCCTATCATGAGCAGGAAGCCGAGGCAGAGGATAATGATGGTGGGATGGCGCTCCACGAAGGCCACCAGGGGTCCCGATGCCATGAGCATGAAGGCGACGGCCGCAATGACGGCCAGGAACATGATGGGCAGGTGCTGCACCATGCCGACTGAGGTGATGATGGAGTCGACGGAGAAAATGGCGTCGAGGATGACGATCTGGGCGATGACCTGCCAGAAGGCTGCGCTGCTGGCGTTGCCCTGGGGATCCAGCACCTGCCCCTCCAGCCGTTCGTGCATCTCCATGGTGCCCTTGAGCAGCAGGAAGACGCCGCCGGCAATGAGGATGACGTCTCTCCAGGAGAAGCCGTGTCCCCAGAGCGTGACGAAGGGCTCGGTCAGCGTCACTATCCATGCCATGGCCGAGAGCAGGCAGAGGCGTATGGCCAGGGCGAGGCCGAGGCCCAGCAGGAAGGCGCGGCGCCGCTCCTTCTGCGGCAGGGTGGAGGCCAGAATCGAGATGAAGACAAGGTTATCGATGCCAAGGACAATCTCGATGAGGACGAGCGTTCCCAGGCCAGCCCAGGCGGACGGATCCGCTACCCAGGCAAAATCCCAGAGCGGCATGTGCCACGACTCCCGGTTGCGTTGTTCTTGAAGGAGGAGACGGAAACGGGGCCCGTCTCCGAGGGACATATACTAGAGAGGACGCCGGCTGCTCAAGCAGCGCGGCACTTCGCGCCGCAGCCCCTTGCGTTTACCGGACGTCCCGATTTTGCTAGCCTCAGGCACAGCCTTTCTCAGCCCTGACCCCAGGCCCCCAGCCCAAGGAGCACGCCATGCGCACGCCCTACCTCCTGCTCCCAGCCCTCGCCTTCGCGGCACTCTGCCTTGCGGCCTCTGCCCACGCCACGCAGAATCCCGTCTCCCTCGCCGAGGCCAACGCCCTTGCCGAGCCCCTAGGCGCAGACGGCATTCTGCTCGACTTCCGCCTGCAGGAACTCAGGCTTGCGCCGGACGCGACGGCAAAGCATCCCGGTCAGGCCAAGGCCGTCGAGACGGCAAACCGGGAGATGAAGGCCTTTGTCCTCGCCGAGAACCTCGATCTCTACAGGCGCATGCCTGAACTCTTTACCGTATCGGCCCGCGCAGGTGCCAGGCACGCCGAAGCCCGCTTCAACATGGAGGAGGTGCGCCTCGACCGAGCAGACAGCCACATCCTTGCCGTCAGCGCCTTCTGCGCGGTCCGCAGCGGCTCCAGGCCTGATCTGTCTGGCTATGCGGCCGTCTACGACATGGCCGCGGGCCGGAGGCTCGCCTTTGCCGACATCGTTGCCGACAAGCGGCGCTTCACGGACGCCCTCGTTGCCGAAGCCCGCACCCAGGACGAGCATCTTCCCGAAAGCGTCAGGGACCTCATCGTGAAGAACCCCTTCCTGCCCAAGCCCGGCGTCGAGCACCTGCCCCTCTCCCTCACGGATCGGGAGGCCATTGTCCTCTTCCCCCTCATGGCCAACATGCTCAAGGAAGTCCGCATTCCCTTCGCAAAGCACCCCGGCGTCTTCACTGCGCTGGTGCAGCAAGGCCATGCGGAGCGCACCAAGACAAATGAGAGCAGCCCTGGGGACCGAATCAAGTAGACGCTCTGCAGACCGAACTGGACCGTAGCACAGGCCGCAGAACGGACCGTGGATCAAAAAAGGGAGCCTTGCGGCTCCCATGATTTTTCCTGCCTGCACAGGAGGAAGGCTATTCGGCCTTGGGCTCCTCGGCGGTCAGCTCGATGCGGGTGTAGCCCTTGACGGCGATGGTGTCGCCAAGTTCCTTGGCCACTTCCTTGACCATCTGCTCGACGCTCTTCTTGTCGTCGCGGATGCAGGCCTGCTCCATGAGGCAGACTTCCTTGCAGA
>JAEEPQ010000034.1 GCA_016284885.1 Desulfovibrio sp. | reverse complement strand
GTCGGCGACGCGGCCTTCGTGGAGCTTGCCGGCTCGGGCGAGGAGATCTCCTTCTACCGGGGCGGGCGAGGCGAGCACGGCGAGGAGCGCCAGCGTGCGCTCTCGCGCTGCCATCTGCTCGTCGCCCTGGTGCTCATGCACATGAGCCGGGCCCGCGAACTGCCCCAGGCCAGAGACGAGAAGCGCTGCTCCCGGTGCCCCTACGCTCCGCTCTGCCAGAGCTGACGCCGCAGCCTGCCCCAGGCGTGGCCGCAACGCGAACAAGGCCCGCCTTTCTGAGGAAAGTGCGGGCCTTGCGGGAAAAGCCAGAGCTACATCGTTTCGTCTTCGAGCCGGACGGTCTCCCGGTGCGCCTTGCCCTGGACAAGTTTGGCGCCGGCCGGCACGTCGGAGGTGACCCAGACGTTGCCGCCGATGACCGCACCGTCGCCGATGCGTATGCGGCCGAGGATGTTGGCGCCTGCGTACACGGTGACGTTGTCGCCGAGTATGGGATGCCTCGGCACGCCCTTGGTCAGCGTGCCGTCCTCGTTCTTGCGGAAGGAAAGCGCGCCGAGGGTGACGCCCTGGTAGAGGCGGCAGTGCCTGCCGATGATGGCGGTCTCGCCGATGACCACGCCCGTGCCGTGGTCGATGAAGAACTGCTCGCCAATGGTGGCGCCGGGATGGATGTCGATGCCGGTGCGCGAGTGGGCCATCTCGTTGATGATGCGGGGAATGAGCGGAACGCCTATTTCGTAGAGCACGTGGGCGATGCGGTGGTGCAGCATGGCGCGCATGGAGGGATAGCAGAAGATAGTTTCGCCCGGGCTCGTGGCGGCCGGATCGCCCTCGAAGGCAGCTTCGGCATCGCCTGCCAGCAGACGGCGGATGTCAGGCAGGGCATCGATGAGGCGCAACGCCGCCTCCCTGCCGCGTCCACGGCAGTCCTCGCAGCCTTCGCCCGTCAGGCAGGAGAAGCACAGGCCTCGGCGGATCTGCTCGGAGAGCTTGCGGTAGATGGAGTCCAGGTTGGCGGAGACATGGTACTGCATGGACTCCTTCCAGATGCGGGCCGAGCCGAAGAAGCCAGGGAAGAGCGCCACGCTCAGGCGATCCAAGATCTCTTTCATGTCCTCCAGCGAGGGCATGGGCTCGCCCTTTTCCGATCCCTGCCAGATGGCCTCGAGCGAGTCGGGACGGCACAGGGCTGTGCTGGCCTTGCCAATCCGGTCCATGGCTGTAAACGCGTCGTAACGATCCATCGAAAACCTCATTGCTTGTCAGAGATGCTTGAACACGCCCCTTGAATGCCTGCGTTGTCTAGCACATTCCGGCAGGCATGGCAAAATGCATCCTGCCGCTTCCGCAAGGTCCGCCGGCGCAGAAAGGAGGCAGTACGGGGCGGAGCGTGGCTTGCATTCCGGCATAGTCTGGCTGTATGTTCATCTCATGCTAGCAACTGAAATAGAATCCCGTCTTCTGCGCCCCGCAGGACTGCCAACGCCCGGCCCGTCCGGACACATTCTGGACGTGGAGGCGCACGTAGCGTGGCTGCGCCAGTACGCGGCCGCCGTGGAGTCAGCCTGCGAGGGCGATCCCGAGCCCATGCGCATCAAGACGGCCCACACGCTGGGCGTGCTCGGGAATGCCAAAACCATCGCTGCCGAGGAGCGCTTCTTCCCGCCTCTCGCCAGAGCCTGCCTGCTGGCAGCCGTCTACCACGACGTAGCGCGCTACGAGCAGTACCGCCTCTGGAACACCTTCCGCGACCGTGACTCCATGAGCCACGGCGAACTCGGCGCCATCCTCGTCGGCACGCTTGGCGTCCTTGAGCGCGAACCCCAGCTGGCGCGGGCCGTGACAGAAGCCGTCAGGCTCCACAATGCCTACGCCCTGCCGGAGGAGCTGCCTGCCGACGTGCGCATCGTCACCCAGACGGTGCGCGATGCCGACAAGCTCGACATCATGCGCGTCATCGACGCCCATCTCTCCCGCCCTGGGCCCTACTCCCCCACCGTCGTGCTCAGCCGGCCGGACGATCCCAGCCTCTTCTCCGACAAGGTCATCCAGGCCTGCCTCGATCACCGGGCA
Organism: Desulfovibrio sp.; assembly: GCA_016284885.1. GTDB lineage: Bacteria > Desulfobacterota > Desulfovibrionia > Desulfovibrionales > Desulfovibrionaceae > Desulfovibrio. Next base: position 16,630 of record JAEEPQ010000034.1, on the reverse strand, counting down.
GCCAGCTACGACGATCTGGCGAGCGTCAACGACTTCCGCCTGCTGCTCGGCACGTGGATCTACGGACTCAACTACAAGGCGTCCTGCCGTCTGCTGGCGCGCCAGGGACGCTGCCGCCGGCTCGTCGAGGCCCTCCCTGCGGACGGCCCCTACCGCGAAGCCAGATCCCAGCTGCTTGACGAGCTGGCCAGGCTCGAAGCGGAGGATGCCGTTTAGCCAAATTTTCCCTGGCGCGACGCTCCCGCAGGAGCAGCCCGCGTCCTCTTGCCTACCCCCTGCCTGCCTCAGGCACGGCAGGTTGACATAGAAGGTTCGGCGCAAGCCTTTCCCCAAGCCAAGGAGCTCAAATGTTCCCCTCCCTTAAATTCGGAGACTTAACCGCCCGCATCCCCATCGTCCAAGGTGGCATGGGCGTCGGCATATCCCTGTCGGGGCTTGCCTCGGCAGTGGCCAACGAAGGCGGCATCGGCGTGATCGCCGGCGCCATGATCGGCATGCTCGATCCCGACGTGACCAAGGATCCCACGGGCGCCAACATCCGCGCCATGAAAAAGGAAATCGAGAAGGCGCGCGCCAAGACTTCCGGCCTGCTCGGCGCCAACATCATGGTCGCCCTGACCAACTTCCGCGAGCTCGTCCGCACCTCCATCGAAAACCGCATCGACGTCATCTTCTCCGGCGCCGGCCTGCCGACGGATCTGCCCTCGCACCTGCTTGAGCTGTGCGAAGAAAAGAAGGAACAGTTTAAGACCAAACTGGTTCCGATAGTCTCGTCCGCCAGGGCTGCGACCATTCTTGCCAAGAAGTGGCTGCGGCACTTCGGCTACATGCCCGACGGCTTTGTCGTGGAAGGTCCCATGGCTGGCGGTCACCTCGGCTTCAAGGAAGAGGAGATCAACAATCCAGACTTCGCGCTTGAACGCATTCTGCCCCCTGTCGTCGAGGTCGCCAAGGGCCTCGAAGACCAGTGCGGACGCTCCGTTCCCGTCATCGCCGCCGGCGGCGTCTTCACTGGCGCCGACATACGCCGCATGCTCGATCTCGGCGCCTCCGGCGTGCAGATGGCCACCCGCTTCGTTGCCACCGAGGAATGCGATGCCGACGTCCGCTTCAAAGAGGCGTACGTAAATGCCAAGCCCGAAGACGTCACCATTATCCACTCGCCTGTCGGCATGCCGGGCCGAGCTCTGCAGAACGACTTCATTGAAGCATCAAGGGCTGGCAAGAAAAAGCCTTTCAAGTGCATCTACCACTGCGTGAAGACCTGCGATCCTGAAAAGTCGCCCTACTGCATCTCCCTCGCGCTCACCAGTGCCATGAAGGGCAATCTCAAGGGCGGATTCGCCTTCTGTGGCGCCAACGTGCATCGGGTTGACAAAATCTCCACCGTGCATGAGGTCTTCGAGAATCTGCGCAAGGAATATGATGAAAGTAGTCATGGCTAGACAACAATTGTTTTAAATGCAAAAAATATAAATGGCAATGCCACTCTTCCTCGAAGAGTGGCATTTATATTTTTATAATGCAACATTTAGCATTATAACGATGTGGTAAAAAACGTCTCTTCTACTCGTTGTTGTTCAAGAGAGAGCAGTACGCAAACATTCATTTCTGTTTATCTATCTACAAACTCACAAAAACTCTCTTGGCGAAATATTCTCATTGACAACGTCTTTATGTAAATATATAGTGTCTATGGCAATGAATTCTATTAACATCTTTCTAGTTTTTCAGTTTACTATATGTCGCGCTAATGACCGAGCAGGCCGTTGAGGCGACTCGACAGAAACGCGCTTTCCCCACACACGTGGAGATAAGCCGAATCTAAGGCGACAACGGCGAGGCGCTGTGAAGTAGTTATCCGCCGTGTGCGAGGCTTAGAAATTCTCACTGGGAAAGACGTTGCCCAATCAGGAGATTGTGCAACAATGAAGGCCAAACTTCGTCCCAATCTCCACCATGGTCCATGCATTCTAATTTCTCAAGGCATTCTGGCCTTCCAAGAGCTACACAGAATGACGAGACTATTTCTAGAGGTATAATCTTATCGCTCTGACTGCAGAGGTGAAGTTGGGGAAGTGACCGCAGACGAGGAGCCACCTTCAAGGGATTCAGAGACTCAGCCAACGGGCTAACGTGCATACGTGTCGTCCAGCCGTCTGTATCGAGCAACCCGGCTACTGTAGCGAGACAAGCCACGTCGCCACGCCTAGCGGCAATAAGAACTGCAGCGCCACCACCGCCTGAGAAGCCAAAAAGAGCGACATTTCTGGTGCCAGCACGACTCTTTGCTTGCGATACCGCATCGTCGAGCGATGCGATGACCTCTTCGCAGAGTCGCGCCGATGTCCAGTAGCGAGCATGGCAACCACACCTGTCGCTGCGTTGGACGTATTGACATGGGCGGGCGAGGTATAAAACAGGAACTCCAGTCTCGTCCGCCATCGCCAAGCGCAGGGCCACAGGATTCCGTGGCGTAGGATCCGCCGAGGGGCGACGGGAGGTCTCCCATGCATGCCCATCTCCCTCGACATAGACATGCAACGTTTCTCCACGACCAGATCTAAGCAGGCCGAACAGCGTGAAACGCTCCGTGCGGAAGAGGATCTCGACAAAGCCCTGTTTCAATGCTCCTTCAAGAGTACTCCTTGACACCGGAGCGCAGGAGGCAACGAACAGGAGGGAAAAAAGCAGGACTGCAGTCTGCAGGCTGTGGCCAGTACCCCGTATGGACACGGTCCCCTCCACGGCTACTCCCCCCCTCCTTCAGCTGAGCCGTCTGCTCCTCCATTGCCATCATGGCCATCACTCCCGGCACCATCATTTTCGGCAAGCACGGCATCGCACTGCATGCTCCTTACGCTGACAAGTGCTTGTTTTGCCTCCTCAATGCCATTTTCAACTGCCAACTGGAGCCAGCGCACCGCCTCATCTAGATTTTGCTGCACCCCATCGCCACCGGCATAGAATTTTCCCATGACGAATTGTGCGGCAGGATACCCAAGTTCCGCAGCGCGCAGGCAGCATTCTGCAGCCTTGGCATGGTCCTCCGGCACGCCATCCCCTCGGCTATAGAGTGCGCCAAGATTGAATAGCGCTTCCGCGTGCCCTTGATCTCCCGCCTTTTCAAACCAAAAGGCGGCTTGGGCGTACTCAGACTCTGTTGCCCCGTCCCCACACAGCCGCCAGCCGAGTTCGTTCTGTGCAGCCGCCAGCCCCCCTTCCGCCGCAGCGTTCAGCCAGCGGGAGGCTTCGGCACTGTCGCCGTGGGTCCGTTCGATAGCGCTCAGCACGTGCTGGGCAACGAGATGCCCCTGGTCAGCGGCTTTTCTCAGCCAAGATCGTGCCTGCTCAATATCTTGCTGTCGCCCCTCAGGCGGAGCATAGAGCATGTGGCCGAGCTGAAACTGAGCATTTGCGTTGCCGAGATCGGCCGCCTTAGAACAATATTCCAAGGCTTTATCAACATCCTTTTCAACGCCTTCGCCCTTAACGTACATCTCTGCGAGCGCGAAAAGTGCATTCGGATCGTCTTTTTCTGCAGCTTTTCTATACCAGTCAAGAGCTTTGCCTAAATCCATTTCAGCGCCATCGCTAAACCGATACATATCCCCAACGGCTGACATAGCCTCAGGCAATGCCCCCTGCTCTGCGGCAGCCATCACAAGTTCTCTCGCACGTTGCGGATCAGGTTGCACTTCGCGCGGACGCTTTAGAATGAGGGCAAGCATATACTGTGCCCGCGCATGTCCTGCCGATGCAGCTTTCTCAAACCATTGCACTGCAGTCTTTTCGTCTGGCTCGCAACCAATGCCCTCGACAAGAGAAAAACCTAAGTTGTATTGCCCGATCGAACTGCCTCCCTCTGCGGCTTTTCTTAGCCAGACTAGAGCAGCCTTTTCGTCTTTCTGGCAACCAAGTCCCTCGCCCATCATCCAGCCGACACTGTTCTGGGCATCAGCAAGTCCAGCCTCAGCCGCCTTGAGATACCACTCAAAGGCTTTTTCGTGATCCTGCGCAACGCCAAAGCCACGCTGATACAACCAGCCTAAATTGTTCTGAGCAATAGTATCTCCTTGAAGTGCAGCCTTCTCAAACCAGACGGCAGCTTTAGCGTAGTCTCGTTCACATCCTTCGCCCTTGTAATACTTTGCTCCGATCTGGCACTGTGCATCAACATCGCCGGCCTCTGCCTTTGCTAGAAGAGCAGGAATGCCGCCAGTTTCCAAAGCACCTTCACCTGGATCCTCTCCCAAAAGACGGCGTCCGGTTTCGGCGTCAGGCCCGCCTCGCGCGACCAGCATGCGTTCCGCCTCGTTTCTGGCTTCTTCGTTGCCGAGTTCAGAGGCCTCAAGCAGGAAATCTAGGGCGCGCTGGGGATCGCTAGCAATTCCACGCCCATCCCTGATAAGAAGTCCCAGACGATAAAGAGCACGACCTCTCACACAGGGCGAGCAATCGGTGTCGTCAGCCACGCTCTGCAGCAATCTCAGGGCCTCCCCTGACTGCCCTGCAACGCCCCGACCGTCGTCCAACATGCACGCCAAGTTAACGCAAGCCTCACGAACGCCTGCTTGGCAAGCCTTGCGGTAGCAGTAAACGGCGCCCTCAGGGTCCTTCGGCGTGCCTGTCCCAGTCTCCAGTGCTTGGCCAAGTGTGAAGAAAGACCTGTCGCACCCCAAATCCGCAGCCTTGCGGAAGCAGGCAAAAGCCCGCTCAGGATCGGCCGGCACACCTCGTCCCTCTTGCAGCATATGACCGAGCATGTCTGCAGCATAGGGCGAACCTTGGTCTGCGGCTTTCTGGAACCAGTCAAAGGCCTCCGCCGGATTCTCTGGCACCCCCTTGCCCTCGAGCAGGCGAAGAGCGTAGGCGAATTGTCCCGACCTGAGCCCGCCCTTCGCGGCTTCGGCAAACCAAAGCGCAGCGCACGTCTGGTCCTGCGGAACGCCGTGTCCCTGCTCGAAGTACTCGCCTAGCCGCATCTGCGCAGTGGCGCGTCCCTGGCGTGCAGCCCTCAGCATCCAGCGCGACGCCTCGCGGTAATTCTTGGGCACCCCTTCGCCTGATTCGTACGCAAGAGCAAGATTTTCAATTGCCACGCCCTGGCCACGTTCAGCCATGCGCAGATCTATTTCGGCGCGCTTCTGCAAGTGCGGTGATTGGGAACGTTTCAACTTGTCGAGTATTTCCTCTGCATTCTCTGCTCCAAATTTTGCAGCTTCAGCAAACAGTCGCTGCGCTTCAGCAAAATCTTGTGGCACGCCATCCCCCTCGAGGGTCATGAATGCCAGACGTTCAATAGCGCCTGGATCATTAGCTGAAGCTTTTGACTGAATGTCAATGACATCTCTCCGTCTTTCACGCTCACTCTCAGGCAGGGCAGACTCGATACGCCGACGTAGATCAAGGAACATTGGCTCGTCGGATTTGACCGCACCCAGCAGTTGCGCTTCTTTCAGCCAAGCTGATGCGAGCACGGCATCTGCTGGCCCCCCCGTTCCGTCCAAGTACATCTTCGCCAGCTCCAGAGCCGCCTCAGGATGCGCGCGTGCGGCCGCCCCTGCCATGCAGGCATGGGCTTTTGCCAGTGCAGACGCATGATCCGGCCCCACAAGCAGCAGGCGTCCCTCGTCAGGATCGTCCAGCAGCAGGCAGCCCATGGCGTATAGCGCCCCCGGTTCGCCAGACTGGCAGGCGTGCTTCAAGTGTTCCCGTGCAGACCCACGGGCCGATGCATCGCCTGCCTCGGCTTCTTTGAGCAGAATCTCCGCCAGGAGCGTTTCGGCCTCAGGCCGACCAGCACTTGCGGCCTTCGCGAGCCATATTTTCGCCCTTCCTGTGTCACGGATGCCATCTGGTCCCTGCGCCCAGAGCCGGCCAAGAGCGAACATTGCATCAACGTGCCCCCGAAGTGCGGCTTTGAGGAACAATTCTGAAGCCTTCGCGTCATCTTTCTCGTAGCCACGCCCCTCGAGCAGGCGCAGGGCAAGTTTGTACTGGGCATCAGGCTGTCCCTTGGATGCAGCCTTTGAGAGCGGCTTCCATGACAAGGGAATCCCCATGCCCTGCGTACGCGAGGCGGGATCTGCCCCAGTCTGCGACCGCGTTTCGGCCCCAGCAGAAGTTTCTCGTCCGGCATCTCCAGATACTGAATCTGTCGCTACCTCTCCAGTCGCATCTTCAGCTGTATGCTGTCCTGCACCCTGCGTCGGCCCTTCGCCGACAAGGCAACCATCCAACGAGAGCTCTGCCTCTGGCAGTTCGCCCGTGAGCGAGTACGTTGCGCTCTGGGCACGCAGCAGCCAGTGACCGGCCCGTTCGTCATTCTGCGTCAGTCCGTCACCGGCAAAACAGCGCCGCCCCGCCTCCTCCTGCGCCTCGCGGAGCCCGTTGACAGCTGATGTCAGAAGGAATTGCTCAGCCCGCTTATGCGCCTCATCGTCAGGCTTGATCCACAGCCGGCGACTCAAAAAATAGCTTGCCCACAGGCTCCTCTGCCCAGCACGACGCTCAAGTTCGGCCTCGTCCTCCATTGAAACAGCATCGGGCTCGTCAAGCATGGCAACGAGAGACGCAATGAAGTCTATGGTGGCCTGACCGTCCTTTCCTTGTTCCCGCTCGCGATCCAGCTCCTGACGGCTCCAGAGGAAAGCCGCGACGATGCTGCTCGGGGCGCCCGCTCCTTCCGCACGCATGCGGGCCAGCGCCAGAGCGCCTCCAGGGTAGTCCTGCTGCGCCACGTGCTGACGAAGCTGAAGCGCCCGTTCCGGATCGGCGGGAAGCCCCAAACCGCGCTCACAAAGATAGGCGAGGCGGTTCATGGCCGAAACAGAGCCAGCATCAGCAGCCCGCTCGAGCCACTTGGCTGCCTCGGCAGCGTCCTTCTGGCACCCCCAGCCTTCGATGAGGAACTGCCCCAGCATGCTCTGCGCCGCAACGTGTCCCTGCTCCGCTGCCTTCCGGCACCACTGAGCTGCCTGTTCGAGATCCATGGGAAGGCCATCGCCCGACGCCAGACAGCAGGCAAAGCAAAACTGGCCTTCGGCAAGTCCACGTTCCGCGGCCTGTGCGAAGAGCGCAGCGGCCCTTGCCTCATCTTTTGCACACACCTTGCCTTCTCTATAGATCTCGCCGAGATCGCACATAGCCTGGGCATCGCCCCGTCCTGCGGCCTGCTCCAGCAGCCAGCAGGCATCCTGGGCCGCGAACGACCGCCCGTCTGGCAGGGCCAGCGGTGCGGGCAGGCCGAGGACAAGGCCTGCAGCTTCGCGCAGACCTTCGGCTAGCCCCCTGTCTGCGGCTTCGAGGAAGAGCAAAAGCGCCTGCGCACTGTCCTGTGCCGTCCCTGTTCCTTCGGCATGCATGCGTCCAAGGGCCAGAGAAGCCTCGGCAACCCCCTGCTCCCGAGCCTTGCCGTACCAGAAAAAGGCCTCCTGCTCATCCCGCAGATCTGATGCCTCAAGGCAGAGTTCCGCAAGAGCGACCTGCGCCCCTGAGTGCCCCATTCTGGCGCTCTCCCGAAGGGTCTCCATGGCTTTTGCAGCATCTTTTTCCCGGCCGTCGCGCAAAGCCAAACCCTGCTTGTACAGCGTCTCGGCATCGGACGCATGATCTCCTGGAGCGCCGGCTGGCGTCGAGGGCACCTGCACGGCGACAGACATAGGCTTCGGCGCGAAGAGCGACTGGAGCAAAGCAACGGCCTCGGCATCGCCAAGGCGGGCTGCCTGCTCGAGACAGGATCTGGCTATGCCCGCATCCGGCGCAAGTCCCGGAGCGCCTGTCAGATAAAAGCGGGCCACGCGTACGAGGGCGCGCGGATGGCCAAGGCGGGAGGCGGCAAAGTAGGCTGATATGGCCTCGCCAGGCTGCAGTTCGCTCCCGCGCCCCTGCTCGAGGAGACGGCCAAGTTCGCAGCAGGCGCCGGCATGGCCGAGGGAGGCCGCTCTGCGCAGGAAGCCAAGCGCGATCTCCACGCTTGGCGGAGTGCCAAGGCCTTGATCGTAAAGCAGACCAGCCTGGTACATGCCGTCAGCCGAGCCACGCGATGCGGCTTTCTCGTACCAGAAGAGCGCCCTGCCGTAACCGGCTTTGGGGACAATCCCTCGTGCGCAGAGACCGCCGTACTCAATCATGGCATCGACATCCCCAGCCTGCGCTCGCGCTTCCAAATCCTGAGCATGCAGAAAACCGTCCTCAGCGCGTTTGTCCATCGAGACCTCCCTCCGGACTGACAAGGCAACTTATTGATTTTGCATGGTAAATTCTATAAGCCCTTTCTAGCAGAGATATGCTTGACGGGCAAGGAACGAACAGGCATTGGCAAGAAGGGACAGGCCCGAAGCCGACGCGCCAGCAAGACAAACAGCACATCGAACGCTATACTCTCCCTCGCAAGCAAGCATGCGGGGACGCCAAGGGCACTACCTTTCCAGCATGAATGCCATGGTTTTTCAATCAAATTGAATTTTAATTCAAAATATAATAATTTCTATTTTTAACATGCCGCATATATAAATATACTGTTTTTATAGAGGATATGCGATGGCTTTTCTCAAGATCATGAATGGAATCGATACATTCCGTGGAGTTAGAGAAAATAATCTATGCTATGTTGACAAATCGATGTTCCTGTCTGAGTTTCTTAACAATGTTCCTCAGCAGGTTTCTCTCATTACGCGTCCTCGGCGTTTTGGCAAGACATTAGCCTTAGATATGATGAATGAATTCTTTGACATCTCTAAGGATAGTAGCTTATTGTTCAAAGATCTAGAAATTTGTAAAGATTCATTTCTTTGTAATAATTGGATGAATAAATACCCAACTATATTTGTTTCATTTCAGGATATTGAAGGAACTACATATAGTGAATGCGTAAGACAATTTAATGATATCATTGGACGTTTAATTTCTAATAATTCGTATTTGCTCAACAGTCCTCGTGTGCGTCAGCGATACAAAGAAATGCTTTCGAAAATTGAATCAGAAGCCTTTGACGCAGTATATCTACAAAGAGCTCTTTTATATCTTTCCAATGCGCTTGAAGAACATTGGGGAAAGCAGGTTATTCTTCTTGTCGATGAGTACGATATTCCACTGCTAAACGCCTCTGAACTTTCATTTTATCCTGAGCTCATGAAATTTTTTAGAGGTGTCATTCGTTCCGTCTGCAAGGGTAACAATTCCTTGAAATTCGCAGTCATGACTGGCGCTCTTCGCATATCAAAAGAAAGCATTTTTACGGGAGCAAATAATTTTACCTGCTATAGTGTAAATGATGTAGAATTTTCTGATAAATTTGGTTTTACAGACAGAGAGGTTAACGAGCTTCTTAAAGAAGCTAATTTATCTGACAAGAAAAATCTTCTTAAAGAATGGTATGATGGGTATGTATTTGGTTTAAAAACTGAGATTTACTGTCCATGGGATGTGTTACAATATATTCGTTCTGCACAGATAGACAATAATGCTATTCCAAAAACATATTGGAATAATACAAGCGGAAATACAATTGTCAAAAATATTATCGAAAAGTCAAATTATGACACGCAACAAAAATTAGAAGATCTCTTAGAAGATAAAACAATCACAATAGAACTTTATGAAGATTTAACGTATGATTCTCTATACGAAAACGCAGACTCGCTGTGGACAGTCCTCTATCTCTCCGGATACCTCACGAAGTCATCTCTTCAGCCAGCAGATGGAAGGCTTTCTCTAACAATTCCTAACAAAGAAATTAAAAAAATATTCATCAAAACCATAAAAACATGGTTTGAAAACACCATGAAGAAAGAAGACCTCTCCGTTCTTCTCAAGGCGCTGTGGGCTGGCAATGCCGAAACGCTGCAGGAAGAGCTCACCCGCATCCTGTACGAAACCATCAGCTACTACGACAGTGCGGAAAACTTCTACCACGGCTTCATGGCCGGCATCTTCACTGGCGCGGGGCTCATGGTCGATTCCAACAAAGAGAGCGGCCAGGGCCGTCCCGACCTCATCGTCATAGACGGCCCCGGCAAGCGCGCAGCAGTCATCGAACTGAAACGCACGTCTGATCCGCGCCAGCTCGACGCGCTGGCCGAGCAGGCATGGAGCGAGACGCAGACGCTCAGCTACGCGAAGGGCAGGATTGCAAGGCTGAAAAGCGTGCTCTGCTACGGCATAGCCTTCTGCAGGAAGGACTGCGCCGTCAGCCTGCACAGCTGACCCGCCCCGCCCTCGAAGCAGATCGCAAAAAAACGGAAAGGCCGCCATCTCCTAGGGAGTGGCGGCCTCTTTTTCAGTAAATTCGCGCTGTTAATTAAAAGGCGATCGACCGGCAGCGCTGTCCTTGGTGCGGTCCTCGACTTCGCAGCCCTTAGGCGCCTTGAACTTGAAGTCCGAAGACGACAGGCTGGCGTTGGGCGTGAACGACGTAAAGCGCACGTCGTTGGTGTTGCCGTAGAAGTCGATGATGACGGCGCGCAGGATGTAGCCCCGATCAGGATCAACGTAGATGACGGCTTCGGTCATCTGGGGGACGGGCTCCTTGGGATAGAGGCGCAAAATTTTGAGCTTGCCCTCCATTCCCTGCTCTTTGACGTCGAAGTCCTTGGAGAGGAGAGCTTGCCCCGTCAGCACCTGGATGAGGGTGCGGGAGTCTTCGACCAGACTTCTGGCATAGCGGTAGGCAACTTTCTCGTCGGGGAAGTAGTCCCAGATCTCGGAGTTCGTGACAAGCAGCGTCTCCGGGCTGGGGGACTGGGTCTTCCAAGAGATCAGCAGGGGTCGCTTGAAGCGCATGACCCCCTGGCGCTTCTCCTTCTTGCCGTTTTCGCTGCGCGTGAGATACTGGGTAAAGTCGGCCTGGAAGGTGTCGATGGCTGCGTAGCAGTCTTTGATGGTCTGGGCCAGGTCGCCGGCAGCCATGGCCGGCGACGCAGCGGCGAGAAGCAGGAAGCAGCCAAGGGTGAAAAGCAGTTTGCGCATGGATAGCATCCTCGGAGAGGGAAAGCGGGAAACAGTCGCGGCGTCCGCAGTCATGGGTACATTCGCACTGCGAACGCCGATCCTTGGCATGGTTAGGCAGAAGCGTGCGCTTTCCACCAGGCACACAGGGACTGAAGCGCGAATTCGCTGGGGAAGGCGCCCTGCACGCGCAGGATCTCGCCCCCTTGGGCAACGGGCCTGGGGAGGAAGAGCATCTCGCCGGGATTGGGAATCTGCTCGGCGCCAGCCAGTCCGAGCATGTTGACCGACTCCTCGGCCGTCCCGACTTTCATGCAGGCGCGACAGGGGAAGTTGCCCAGGATGACATTGCTGACAACGCTGGGCACCGCGCTGGTGGTGCCGACGATGCAGTGGATGCCGCAGGGAGCGCCTAGCTGGGCGAGGCGGACGAGGATGTCGGCGGACTGCTTGTCGAGGCTGGACAGGTCGCTCACGAAGACGACCAGGCGCGACAGAGCCTCAAGCGAGGCATCCTGATGTTTCAGTTCGCCCAGGTGCGCGTTGTACCAGACAATGTTCCGGCCTTTCACCTTGGCAATGAGGCTGTAGCGGCGGTCCATCTCGGCGGCTGCTGCCTCAAGGGCGGAAAGCGCCTCGCTCTGGCTCTTGGCAATGGGACTGGCCAGATGCGGCAGGCCCGCAAATTCGGCAAAGTCGGAGGCCGCGGAGTCGACGAGCGCAAGCTTGAACTCCGACGGCGCCCTGTTGGCAAGCAGGCTCGCAACCAGGGCCTGCAGGAAGGCTTTCTTTTCGTTCTGGCCGCCGGCAAACAGGAAATGGGGCATGGCGATCAGATCTCTGGCGAAGAGGTGCCCGTGCGACCCCGTGCCAAACACGAGAGGAAGCTCTCTGGCACGGAGGATTGGGGCGGAAAGGCCGGCGCCGAGCAGGCCGGCGGGAGGCAGACGAAGGGAAGCAAGCTTCAGGGCAGAAGGGTAAGGCATGGCTGACATCCTTTGTTTTGCATCAACCGCCGGAAAATGCCGGCACAGGCAGCAACGTGGAAGGGACGCTACGGCCCCATGGGCCGGCTTGGCGAGGCAGTCCCAGACAGCAATATAACGCAGAACTGGCGGCTGTACAGCGGCTGGCACGCAGCTGTCCGCAGAAACAAAGGGATCTCAGGGGAACACTGCAAGGGAGCGAACGGTCCCGCAGGCTCATTGACCCGGGAAGAACGTCACCCTGCCCTGCGGGACGGCGCGCCGCGCGGCGTGGCAGGCTGCAGCCAGCTAGAGATGGTTGACGACAGGCCTGGGCTTGCCGGCACCGGGCGAGGGACCGAGGAGGTTGTCCTTGTCGAGCTGGTCCATGTAGCGGGCAGCCTTGTTGAAGCCGATGCGGAAGCGCCGCTGGAGCAGCGAGGTGGACGCCGTGCCGTTCTGGAAGACGAAGTCGAGGATCTCGCGGTAGAGGGGATCGCTGTCGGCATTGATGGCATCGGCGCCGCCGGAGCCGGAAGCGCCGAAGCCGCCCTGGGGCGCGGCGCCGTCGTCGGCTCCCCAGGCGGAGAAGTCCACCTCGTACTGGGGCTTGTACTGGCGCTTCCAGAAGCTGACGAGCTCCTGCACCTCGGCGTCCTTGAGGAAGGGACCGTGGAGGCGCTGGAGGCTGCCGCCGTTGGGCATGTAGAACATGTCGCCGTTGCCGAGCAGCTTTTCGGCGCCCGGGGCGTTCAGCGTGGTCATGGAGTCCTGGCGCTGGGAGACCTTGAAGCAGATGCGGCAGGGGAAGTTGGCCTTGATGAGACCGGTGACCACGTCCACGCTGGGGCGCTGGGTGGCAATGATGAGGTGGATGCCGGCGGCGCGGGCGAGCTGGGCCAGGCGGATGATGCTGGGCTCCACTTCCTTGCGGCACTGCATCATGAGGTCGGCGAGCTCGTCGATGACGATGACGATGTAGGGCATGGGCTCGAGGTCGGCCAGGTCCGGCGGGAGCGTATCGCCCAGAAGCTTCAGCTTCTCGTTGTAGCCGATGATGTTCCTGACGCCGAGGCGCGACATGCGGGTGTAGCGCTCGGTCATCTCGTGCACGGCCCACTGGAGGGCGTTCCTGGCGTCCTCCACCTCCTTGACCACGGGGTGGATGAGGTGGCTTTCATCCTCGTAGATGCCCATCTCCACGCGCTTGGGGTCCACCAGCACGAGCTTGAGCTCGGTGGGGAGCTTGCGCAGGATGAGGCTCGAGAGCATGGCGTTGAGGCAGACGGACTTGCCCTGGCCCGTGGCGCCGGCCACGAGCAGGTGGGGCATCTTGGCCAGATCCGCCACGAAGGGCTTGCCCGTGGGGTCCTTGCCTATGATGAGCGGAAGCGCCATGTTCGAGGAGTCCTGCAGCCAGAGCCTGGACTGGGCGATGTCGCGGAAGTTCACGATCTCGCGGTTCTGGTTGGGCAGGACGATGCCGACGGTGTCGGTGCCGGGCACGGGGGCCTGGACAAAGACCGAAACAGCCTTGAGGGAAAGGGCGATGTCGTCGGCGTGGCGGCTGAAGACGCGCACGGAGACGCCGCGGTCGGGCCTGAGCATGTAGGTGGTGACCACGGGGCCTGGGGTGGCCTCGACGAGTTCGGCGCGGATGTTGAAGTCCTTGAGGCACTGCATGAGGGCTGCGCCCCGCTCCTCGATGTTCTCGGCAGAGCGGGCGGGCGCAGGCGCAGGCTTTTCCAGCAGCTCCAAGGGAGGAAGCTTGAGGGTCCTGGCAGGCCCGGCTGCCGGCTTGGGCGCAGGCGCAGGACGGCCCAGACTAGCCGGGCTGGCAGGACGGGCAGAACTGGCAGGAGTGGCAGGCATGGCCGCCGCTGCAGGCCCGGCAGGACGTACCATTTCAGCCGCCGGCGCCGGAGCGTCGCTGCGGCGGGACGGCGCAGGCTCAGCCCCGTCGTCCTCAGGCCGGCGCAGGAAGTCCGGCGTGCCGTCGTCGTCCTCCTTCTCTTCTGCAGAGAGGCGCGCCTGGGGCCGCTGGATCTCGTCCCTGGCGGGAAGCGTGGCAGAGGCGCCGCCTTGCAGGCCCGGCAGGTCGCCGTTCTCGTCGTCGACAGGCCAGGGCACGACTTCTTCCTTGACGGCCGCTGCCGGCCTGGGATCGGGTTCCGGCTCGTCCTGGTCGTCAAAGATGTTGTCCGGCACAGCGCCCTGGGGCTGATCGGCACCGTAGGATGCGGGCTCTATGTCCAGATCCGAAGCGTAGCCGTCTGCCGGCTCGGCCACGCGCTCCAGGCCATGGGCCTTGGCGTACATGGCGCCGAAGGGGCTGTCTGCCGGCACCAGCGAGTCTTCAAGGCTGGCGAAGGGAGTGTCCTTGTCCTGATCCAGGCGCGTCGCCTTGCGGGGCTTCTTGGGACTCTTCCGCTTTTTCCTGGGCTCCGGGGAGCCTGAGCCGGTAGAAGGCAGAGCGCTGTCGATGTCCGGCATGGGGGCGGAAACGGCTCTCTTTCCGCCAAGCCGCTGGAGCAGGAAGCCCGCCAGCGACGCCATCCCCCCCAGCAGCCGCGCCGCCTTCCCGAAAGGGCCGGAGCCGCCTCCGCCGCCGGCAACGTCGGGACCGGCCTGGCCCGCCTCCGCTGCCTCGCGCAGCTCGCGCTTGCGCTGGGCGTAGTCGCTGATGATCTCGCCGGCCTCCTGGCAGAGCTTCTTCCAGGAGAGGTTGAAGAAGAGCTGCAGGCCGACGAAGAAGCAGAAGAGCCAGAGCAGGACCGCGCCGAAGGAGGAGAGGAAGAGGGAGGATGTGTGGGCGAGGAAGCCCCCCACAAGGCCTCCGCCTGAAAGATCGCCGAGACCGATGTTCCAGGCGGCGCTTGTGGTCAGGATGCAAAGCGACAGCAGCGCGAAGCCGCACCACCGCCACCAGGTCATGGTGAAGCTGCGGGAAAGAAAGGACGCCCCCACCCCGCCGATGGCGAAGGGCAGGAGCAGGGAGGCTGAACCGAAGAGGTCGTTGAGGAAGCCCGAGGCGTAGGCGCCGAAGAGGCCAGCCTTGTTGGCAGGCTGGCCGCCTCCGCTCACGGAGTGGTTGATGCTCGGATCGGCCGGGTCGAAGGTTACCAGGCTGAGCAAGAGCAAAAGCGCCCCGAAGAGCAGGAAGAGGCCGAAGATCTCCTTCCCGAACCAGGACGATTCAGACGAGCTCCCGTCGCGCAGCATTATTCGCGGCCCAGGTATTCCTTGGTAGTGGTGTTGACCTTGACGCGGTCGCCCACGTTCACGAAGATCGGCACCTGGATGACGGCGCCGGACTCGAGGGTGGCGGGCTTGGTCACGTTGCTGACCGTGTCGCCCTTGACGCCGGGCTCGGTCTCGGTCACCTCAAGCACGATGGAGGTGGGGATGTCGATGTCGAGGGGCCTGCCCTGGTAGAGCAGCACGCGGCATTCCTGGCCGTCCTTGAGGAAGTCGGACTTGCCCGCCGTGGAGGCGGCCGGCATGGGCAGCTGCTCGTAGGTGGTCATGTCCATGAAGATAAGGTCGTCGCCTTCCTTGTAGAGGTACTGCATGTCGCGGGTCTCGAGGTCGGGGCGGCCGACCTTGTCGCCGGAGCGGAAGGTGATGTCCTGCATGCGGCCGGTGAGGATGTTGCGCAGCTTCGTGCGCACCATGGCGCCGCCTTTGCCGGGCTTGAAGTGCTGGAAGTCCACGATTTCGTAGGGCGTGCCTTCGACCTCAATCTTGAGGCCCTTGCGGAAGTCGGTGGTGGAATACATGTATGAAGTCCTCCAAAAAGGGTGTAGTGTCTCGTCGGGGGGGCTCGTGACAAATCGAGTCAAAAAGTTTAACGAAACGGCTTGCCGTGTCAAGATAAACAAGGTCTGGCGCTCCGCCCGCCGGCCAAGGAGATAGCCCGATGCAGGAACCGGAACTCGTCCTTGAGGCCACCGCCTACACCATAGACCAGCTGCTCAGCCGGGACTGGCGCCAGATAGCGCTGGCAGGACGCTCCAACGTCGGCAAGTCCTCGCTCATCAACGCCATGGCCCGGCGCCGGACCCTCGCCAAGGTGAGCTCGACGCCCGGCAAGACCCGCTCGGTCAACTACTACGCCGTCAAGCCCTGGGGCTTCTACCTTGTCGATCTGCCGGGCTACGGCTACGCCCGCGCTAGCCACGAGGAGCGCCGCAAGTGGGCCTCCCTGCTCGAGCGCTACCTCAAGGAATGCCGCGAGCTCGTCTGCCTCGTCCTGCTTGTCGACGGGCGCCTTGCCCCGCAGAAGATCGACGTGCAGCTGGCCGAGTACGCCAAGAGCATAGGCCTGCGGGTGATCCCCGTGCTCACCAAGGCCGACAAGTGCAAGCAGCGCGAGATAGGCGCGCGCCGCGCCGAATGGAAGCAGATTCTCGGGGTGGCGCCCATCGTCACCTCGTCGGCCTCCAGGTTCGGCATGAAGGCCCTGTGGCAGGCCGTGTGCCGGGAGATGGACGTGGAGCTGCCCGAAGAGGGCGAAGGCCAGAGCCGGCAGGTCGGGGACGGATCGGAGGGCTGAACGGGGGGGGCGATGCCCGCAGGCGCGCCCAGCCCGCAGCGGGAGGGGTCAGGACAGGGAAGATTCAGGGCAGGCAGACGGTCCTGAATCTGCGCTCGGCGTGCTGGGAGTTTCCCCATCCCCGTCCTGCGCCTGGCTGCGACCATCCTGGGAGCGTCCA
>JAEEPQ010000230.1 GCA_016284885.1 Desulfovibrio sp. | reverse complement strand
TGGCGAAAATGCCTTCCTGAGGCCTTCCCGAGGCCTTCCGGCTGGCTTGCAGCTACCGTCCTGAAAGACGTTCCTGCTACGGGCGTCAGGGCAGGCAGGGACAAAAAAGACGCCCCGGAGGGCGTCTGGAAAACGGATGGCGCAAGGCCTGAGCTAGACGCCTAGGCTTTCGGCCTGTCGGCTATGGCGGCCGAAATCTGGGCTTCGCAGGCCAGCTTGCCGTCCACGAAGGCCTTGGCCTCCATCTTGCACATCATCATCTTGCGCCGCAGGTTGCAGCAGGTGAGCTCAAGCCTGTCGCCGGGCACCACCTGGCGGCGGAACTTGACCCCGTCGAGGCCGGTGAAGAGGAAGAGCTTGCCGGAGAAGTCCTCGGTGGAGCCTGCCAGGGCGAAGAGACCGCCCGTCTGGGCGAGCGCCTCGAGGATGAGGACGCCGGGCATGACCGGAGCGCCGGGGAAGTGTCCCTGGAAGAAGGGCTCGTTGAAGCTGACGTTCTTGTAGGCCTTGATGTGGTCGCCAGGCACGCACTCGACGACCCTGTCGACCAGCAGGAAGGGGTAGCGGTGGGGCAGGAGGGACATGATCTTGTGGATGTCCATGGTGATGGCGTTCGGGGTGCTTTCTTCGGCCATGGTGGGCTCCTTGTCAGGCTTGTGCGTGGAAAAGAAAGGCCTCCTCCGCAACGGAGGAGGCCGTGAGATTCGGATGGCGGAGCAGGGGCTACTTCTTGTCGTCGGCCTTCTTTTCCTCGGCCTTCTTGTCGTCGGCCTTCGGCTCTTCGGCCTTTGCGCCGCCCTTGGCCGCGAACTGCCTGTTGACCTCTTCCAGAACGTCCTTGGTGAGGTCCATGGACTGCTCGGCGTAGAGCACGCCGCCAGCGGTCACGTCGACGACGAAGTTGACCTTCTTGCGCTGGGCGACTTCATAGGTGGCGGCGAAGACGAGGGTCACCATCTCCTGGCGGAGCTTGACTTCGTCCTGCTCGACCTTGCGCATGAAGTTGCGGGTCTTCTGATCAAGCTCCTGCTTCTGGCGGAGGAAGGCGAGCTTCTTTTCTTCGGAAACCTTGGGGTCGCGGAGCTTCTCAGCCTTGGAGCGCAGCTTTTCGCCCTGATCCTCGAGCTTCTTCTTCTCGTCGCCGTACTTCTTCTCCATTTGGGCCTTGGCGGCCTTGGCCGGCTCGCTGGTCGTGGCCACAGTCTGCATGTCGACGACGCCGATGGTCAAGTCGGCAGCAAAGGCAACGCTGGCCATGGCGAAGATGGCCAGAAGAGTCATAACAAAGACTTTGCGCATGAAATTCCGTCTCCTTACCCCGTAGCGGTATCCGCTCGGCATCTTCCCTGATGCCCAGCTTGTTTGTGCGCTCAGCCCTGAGCCGCGCGCGTACAACTTTCTTTACAGACAGCAGGCGGAATGTCAAGCATTGCTTGAAGTATAAAGCGCTTTCCCTGCGGGAGCTGTCTACCTGGCGACACGCCTGGTTCTGGAGAGAGGACTGCGCTCTGCAGAAATGCGGCTGAGCCGCCTGTCCCGGTAGGCGAGCACGCCCTCGGCAAGCCCTTCGGCTATGGCCTGGCGGTAGGCGGTGTCGGTCAGCAGGAGGGCCTCCTGGGCGTTGGTGCAGTAGCCTATCTCGGCGAGGATGGCGGGCATCTGAGTTGTGCCGAGCACGAAGAAGGGTCCGGACTTGACGCCGTTGCTGATCACCCTGTAGCCGCTCCGGCGCAGGCGGGAAAGGGCGCTGCGCTGGATGTCCACGGCGAGGTTGCGGGATTCGACCACCCTGCCGGTGAGGGCCGCGCGCTGGATTCGAGGCGCCCGCTGGGCCCGGGGATTCTCGCCGTTTTCGCGGGCTGCCAGCAGGGCTGCGCCGTTGACGGCCTCGTCGCGGTAGTAGGTTTCGAAGCCCCTGGCCTCGGGGGCGTCGTGGGCGTTCACGTGGATGGAGACGAAGATGTCGGCCCTGTTCTCGTTGGCGCGCCGGCTTCGCGAGGGGAGGGGAATGAAGATGTCGCTCTTGCGCGTGTAGACGACGCGGAAGCCGTTGTCCTGCAGGAGGCGTCCCAGACGCAGGGCCACGTCGAGGGTGACGTCCTCTTCGCGCACGCCGTTGTGCACGGTGCCGTTCTCCTTGCCGCCGTGGCCGGCGTCGTTGGCGACGGTGGCGATGGCCTTGCCTTCGGTGCTGGCCATGTAGGCAAGCCGGCCTGCGGCAGAGCGGTCGGCAAGGCCGCGGGTCGCGCCGGCAGGGGCCTTGGGGCTGGCGTCGACGCTGAGCACCAGGCGCGCGCCATGCTTCTCGGACTTGGCAGAAAAGTGTCTGACCTTGCTGAATTCGAAGAGGACGCGGGTGCGATCCTTGGCGACGGTCTGGACGCGCACGGCCTTGAGAAGGCTTCCCTTGACGGCGAGGCCTCGCCTGATTTCGCTGACCACGCCGGCGTCCTTGATGTCCACGGCGACGACGGCTGATCCTTCCTTCTGCTGGGCAAGCGTGGCCTTGGTTCTGGCTGGCGCCGAGAAGTCGAGGACTATCTCCACCTGATCCCGGCTGATGGAGTCCCAGCTCAAGGTTTCAAGCTCTGCCTTGGCCCCAGGCGCCTTGGCCGAGGCTTGGCCCGTCTGCTTGAGCAGCCTCTGGGCCTTGCGCGCAGCCTGGCTTTGCGGATAGCCCCTTGCCAGCCGGGCGGCCAGCTTGGAGGCCAGCGTATTGTCCCTGAGCCCCGACTGGGCTATCTGGGCCGCCTCGAGCAGGGCCGTCGGCGCAAGGCTGCTCCTGGGATACTCGTCGGCCACGGCGAGGAAGAACCTGCCGCTCATGCGCCAGTCCTCGCCGAGCCGCGAGGAAGCGGCCAGATGGCGCTGGCATTCGCCTGCCTTGAAGAGGGCTCTGGGGGCCAGAGGAGAAGAGGTGTTGGACTTGTAGACGCTCAAGTATTCGGCTCGAAGATCTTCCCAGGGCTGGCGCCAAGAGGAACGGGTCTTGTTGGCCTTCAGCTGGGCCATGGCTTTGTCGGTCTTCTGGAAAACGGCCTCAAGCTGGTCTTGGGGGTAGCACTTGAGCCTGCCAAGTTCGCCCTTGCCGAGCTGGAGCAGGCAAGGGGGCTGGTGTGCCGTCTTTGCCTTGGTGGCCTGCTTGGCAGAGGTCTTGCCTGAGGTTTGACCGGCGACCTTGCCGGCGTTCCTGGAAGCTGGCCTAGCAGCTGCCTTGGCAGACGCTGGCTGCTTTTTGACCGCGGCCTTGGCTTCGGACGTTCTGTTAGAAAGGCTCGGCGAAGGCTGCGTCTTCAGTGCCTGCTTCTGGGGGCCTGGCGCCGTTGCCTGTGCCTGTCCGGCGGAGCCAAGGCAAAGCGCAAGGAAGGCGAAGAGAAGCGCGACGAGCGCCTTCCTCCCGGTTGGGTTCGTTCCGTCTGCCCTGCCTGCCGTCTGCAGCCTGTCCATCTCGGTCCCTGTTCCGCGTTGTGCCAGCTCCCGTGCGCGGAGTCTGGCGTTGAAGTGCCGGGACGCCTGAACGCTTGCTAGGAGGCTGTGCGACAGACGTCTTATGGGACTTTATCGGCAGAATTCTTGAAACTTGGAGGGGTAGGTGGCAGGTGCCGGGAGGAAAAAAAGATCAGATGTAAAAACAAACGGTTGCAGGGAGCTTAGACAAGTTGCG
>JAEEPQ010000229.1 GCA_016284885.1 Desulfovibrio sp. | reverse complement strand
GCCGGCAAGTCCGCGCCGGCCGAAGCCGAGGCGTCCAAACGCCCGGCCGGCAAGCGCCGCATGTACATCAGCATTCTTCCCGGCGAGCAGGTGGAAGTGGCCATCACCAACAACGGCATACTCGAGGAGTACTACCTCGACATGCTCCACCAGAAGAAGATCAAGGGCAACATCTACCGCGGCGTCATCCACAACATAGACTCCAATCTCCAGGCCGCCTTTATCGACTTTGGCGAGGAGAAGAACGGCTTCCTGCAGATCGACGAGATCCACCCCGAGTACTACGGCGCCCATCACGAAGCCACGCGCGGGAAGAAGTTCCCCCCCATCCAGAAGGTGCTGAACATAGGACAGGAAGTGCTCGTCCAGGTGGTCAAGGAGCCCAACGGCGCCAAGGGCGCCTTCCTCACGACCTGGATCTCCTTGGCCGGCCGCTTCCTGGTCCTCACCCCAGGCCAGGAGCAGATCGGCATCTCCCGCAAGGTGGACGACGAGGAGGAGCGCTCGCGCCTGCGCGAGCTCATGCACGGCATCGACCCCGGCGACGACCTCGGCGTCATCGTCCGCACGGTCAGCGCCGGCGTCACCCAGACGACGCTGAAAAACGACCTCACCTACCTCAAGCGGACCTGGAGCGAGGTACGCAAGCGCGCCACCGAAGTTTCGGCGCCCGCCTGCGTCTACCGCGAGCCGAGCCTGCCCGAGCGCGCTGTGCGCGACTACCTCACGGACGACGTCTGCGAGGTCTGGGTGGACAACGCCGAAATCGCTGAGCGCATACGCGACACCGTTGCCCTGCTCTTCCCCCAGAAGAAGGAGCTGGTGCGCCTGCATAGCGACGTGCGCCACTCCATGTGGGAGCGCTTCAACCTGCGCCGCCAGCTCGACCAGATCTACAGCCGCGAGGTGCTCATGCCCTCCGGCGGCCGGCTCGTCTTCGACCAGACCGAGGCCCTCATGGCCATCGACATCAACTCCGGCAAGATCTCGGGCAAGGGCAACTTCGAAGCCATGGCCTTCAAGACCAACATGGAGGCTGCCGAAACCATCGCCCGCCAGCTCAAGCTGCGCGACATCGGCGGCCAGGTCGTCATCGACTTCATCGAGATGAAGGAGCACAAGCACATCGCCGAAGTGGAGCGCACCCTGCGCGCGGCCATGAAGAACGATCGCGCCCGCCACGACGTGGCGCGCATGAGCTCCTTCGGCCTGCTGGAGCTGGTGCGCCAGCGCACCGGCACCTCCGCGCTCTCAATTTCCATGGAGCCCTGCCCCGCGTGCGGAGGCACGGGCCTGCGCCGCAACCTGGAATGGCAGTCCCTGCAGGCGCTACGGGACATCTCGCGACTCCTGCGCTCCAGGGCCGCATCCCCCTGCCAGTACGAGATGCCGCAGGAGCTCGGCCTCTACCTGCTCAACCACAAGCGCGACTCCCTCAAGGAGCTCGAGCAGCAGTTCGACAAGACCATAGAAATCGTCATCAAGGCCTAGCCTTCGAAAGCCCCGCGCCCCGGCGCGGGGCTTTCGGCAGGAAGGCCGGAAAGGAACGGAAGCGATGCCTGACTCCATCCTTGCGGCAGACGGCGCCGCCAAGGCGCCAGGCCAGGCCCCTGCCGGGGCACGGCTGCTCATGCACATGTGCTGCGGCCCCTGCGCATGCATCTGCATCCAGAGGCTCCAGGCCGAAGGCTGGAACATCACGGGCTACTACATGAACCCCAACATCCAGCCGCTGGCGGAGTATCTGCGCCGCCGCGAGGCTTGCGACCAGTGCGCCGAGCACTTCGGCATCCCCATGGTCTACGGCGACGAGGCCTGGGATCTGACGGCCTGGCTCAGGCAGGTCCAGGGGCGCGACACGCCCCCGGAGCGCTGCCGCTGGTGCGTGTCCAGCCGCATGGAGGGCGCCTTTGCCAAGGCCAAGGAGCTGGGATGCACCCATTTCTTCTCCTCGCTGCTCTATTCCAAATACCAGCCCCACGAGGCCATTAGGGAAGCCGGTGAGCGGCTCTCCGGCAGGGACGGCGGTCCCCTCTTCCTCTACCGAGACTTTCGGCCCGACTGGCAGGCCGGCATCGATCTGTCCATTGAGATGGGGCTCTACCGCCAGCCCTACTGCGGCTGCGTGTACAGCGAGGCCGAGCGCTACGGCAAGAAGCTCGCACGGCTCGTCCGGCAGGGGAAGGCGCAATGAAGACGAGAAGCGCTGCGCTGGCCTTGACTCTCAGCCTGGCCCTCGGCCTGGCTGTGCCTGCGCAGGCACGAACGGCGGACTATCCTGCCCTGCAGGCAGAAAAACTTGCCCTGCAGGCCAAGAACCCCTTCATGCGCCTGGCCATTGCCGAAGCGCTGGAAGGCATACGGCAGGGGCACGGCGGCCCCTTTGGCTGCGTCGTCGTCAAGGACGGCAAGGTCATTGCGCAAGGGCACAACAAGGTGCTGAAGATGCGCAATCCCATCCTGCACGGCGAGATAGACGCCATTGAGGCATCCTGCCGCCGCCTCGGCACGCACGACCTGTCGGGTTGCGAGATCTACACCACGGGCGAGCCTTGCCCCATGTGCCTTGCGGCCTGCCTCTGGGCCAAGATCAGCAAGGTCCACTACGGTTGCACCATAGCGGACAACGCCCGCATCGGCTTCCGCGACGAGGCCATGGACCGCCTGCTCGGCGGGCGGAAGGGACTGGCAGGCTACCTCGTCCCCAAGGACCGGGACGCCTGCCTGTCGCTCTTCGAGTTCTACCTCTCGCTCAATCCCACGCGCTACTGAAGGGGCGCCAGCCTGGCGGAACGCGCCGTCCGTTGGACATACAGAGCCTGAGCGCCGTCCTCGTCGATGGCGGAGGCACTGCGCACGCTCCGTAGCAGGAAGGAGGCAAAGGGCATGGGAGTGCCTGTTCCCTCGCGCCAGGCAATCTCTGCCGCCCATGCCAGCGCAGCAGGCCTCGCGAAGCGGACAAGCGCCCGCAGGAACCGGATCCGCACGGGCCATCCTGCGCTGGCCATTCTTCGCGCGCCGAGGCTAGAAGCCTTCCTTTTCGAGGCGCTCGCTTTCCTTGCAGCAGTACGCGTCGCCGCCGCTGCAGGCCTTCCTGTACCATTCCTTGGCTTGCGACTTGTCCTGGGCAACGCCCTTGCCTTCGCTGTACATGCCGCCAAGCCAGCCCTGCGCCGAGGCATGGCCCTGGTCCGCGGCCTTCCGGAACCATTCGATGCCCTTGGCCTCGTCCTGCCGTATGCCTTGTCCGGACATGTACCTGTCGGCCAGGGCGCATTGCGCCTCGGCATCCCCAGCCTTCGCCTTCAGCGACGCGATGTCCTGAACTGGATTGTCGCCGGCACCGTGTAAGCCGACATGTAAACCCTATCTCCCCTCAACGTTACACCCTCTTCACAAATATCGATGGATAACCACTTGTAATTATTGGCTTTTCTGCATGAACGCAGAGGGTATAATGAGGGTATAGTATACCCTCGCTAAGCCAAGGCTGAATTGCTTTTAACATCTTGAAATTATTAGTATTTTTTCGGATGAGAGTGTAAAAACGAGGAAGTTGGGATGTAAAAAGGACACCTGCAACAGGATAAAGTTACAGCCCCTGACCTCTTTCCTAGAGAGTCCTTTCCTTGGCTTTGATCCGTCCCAGAACGCTTGGGATCGTC
>JAEEPQ010000228.1 GCA_016284885.1 Desulfovibrio sp. | reverse complement strand
GGCGGCCGTGCGCCAGGCCAAGATCAACCTCGACTACTGCCAGGTCGTGGCCCCGGTCTCCGGCTTCACGTCCAAGGAGGCCTCCACGGAAGGCAACCTCGTGTCGCCTAATTCCCTGCTGACCACGGTCAACCAGACCGATCCCATGTACATCGAGTTTGCCGTCGCGGCCCAGGAACGCATGCTGCGCCAGCAGCTCGAGCGCCAGGGCCGGCTTCGCTTCCCTGAAGGCCAGATCTACAGGGCACGCCTGCGCCTGCTCGACGGGCGCATGTACGAGGGCGAGGGCAAGGTGGACTTCATCGACAGCCAGGTGCAGGCCACCACGGGCGTCATCCGCTGTCGCGCCACATTCGACAATGCCAGGGGCGAGATCATGCCCGGCCAGTACGTGCGCATCTATATGGAAGGCGACACGCTGGTGCAGGCCCTACTCGTGCCCCAGACCGCCGTTGCCATCGCCAGCGAGGGCACCTTCGTGATGACCGTGGGCGAGGGCAACGTCGCGAAGCGCACCAAGGTCGAGCTCGGCCCCACCATCGGCAACGACTACCTCGTCTATTCCGGGCTCAAGAGCGGTGACCGCATCGTCACGGACGGCATGCTCAAGGCAAGGGACGGCGCTCCCGTCACCCCCGCCGGCCCCGACGGCAAGGCGCCGTCCGCAGTCGGCGCGCAGGGCTCCGTCAAGCAGGATGCCGACAAGGGCCAGCAGTCCGTCGGCAAGGCTCCCGAGGCCAAGGACAAGTAGGTGAAGCGCCATGGCCGCATCCGCTAGACCCAGCATCTTTCTCCGCCGCCCGATTCTTTCGAGCGTCATTTCCATCATCATCACGCTTTGTGGCGCCATCGCTATGCAGGTGCTGCCCATTGCGCAGTACCCCGACCTCATTCCGCCGACCGTCTCCGTTACCACCAACTATCCAGGCGCCTCGGCCGAAACTATAGCCTCCACCGTCAACGCGCCGCTGGAAGTGCAGATCAACGGCGTCGAGAACATGCTCTACATGACCTCGACGGCCTCGTCGGGCGCTGGCACCGGCAGCCTGACGGTGTACTTTACCCTTGGGACAAATCCCGACATGGCTCTGGTCAACGTCTGCAACAAGGTCAACCTGGCGCAGACCATGCTGCCCCAGACTGTCCGATCCCTCGGCGTCACCGTCGTCAAGCGTTCGCCCTCGTTCCTGCAGTTCTTCACGCTCTACTCGCCCGACGGACGTTACACCGACGTGTTTCTGCACAACTACCTGCAGCTGAACATCGTCGACGAACTCAAGCGCGTCGAGGGCGTGGGCGATGCGCAGATCTTCGGCTACGCTTCCTACTCCATGCGCATCTGGCTCGATCCGACCAAGATGGCAAAGTACGGCATCACGGTTTCGGATGTGGCGAACGCCATCCAGGAGCAGAACAGCCAGTTCGCACCCGGACGCCTCGGCAACGCGCCCTCGCCTTCGGACACTCTGCTGACCTGGCAGATGGACACGCTCGGACGCCTGCCCGAAGCCGTCGACTTCGAGAACATCATCCTGCGCACGGGCGACGCCTCGTCAAAGCTGCTCCTCAGGGACGTGGCTCGCGTAGAGGTAGGCGCCCAGGACTACGCCGTCGATGCCACCTACAACGGCAAGCTTGCCCGCTCCGGCGGCGTCTGGCTCCTGCCCGGCGCCAACTCCATCGCCACCGGCCAGCGCGTCCTCCAGCGAGTCGACGAGTTGCGCAAGGATTTTCCCGAAGGCCTGAAGTTCGAGGTCGTCATCGACACCAACGACTTCGTCAAAGAATCCATTAAGGAAGTGGTGCACACGCTCCTCGAGGCCATGCTCCTGGTCTTCTTCGTCGTCTACATCTTCCTCCAGAACTGGCGGGCCACGCTCATTCCCTGCATCGCCGTGCCCGTCTCCATAACCGGCACCTTCGCCGGCATGCTGGCCCTCGGCTACTCCATCAACACCCTGACCCTCTTCGGCCTGGTGCTCGCCATCGGCATCGTGGTCGACGACGCCATCGTCGTGCTCGAGAACGTCGAGCGCATCATGTCGACCGAGCATCTGCCTCCCAAGGAGGCCACGGCCAAGGCCATGAGCGAGGTCACCTCGGCCCTCATCGCCATCGTGCTCGTGCTTTGCTCGGTATTTGTTCCCGTCTCCTTCATGGGAGGCCTGGCCGGCCAGATGTACAAGCAGTTTGCCATCACCATCTCCGTCTCGGTCGTGCTCTCGGGAATCGTTGCCCTGACGCTGACGCCCTCGCTCTGCGCCCTGCTCCTCAAGAGCCACATCGATGTCGGCAGGACGCCCCGGTTCTTCGCTGCCTTCAACGCCTTTTTCGACGTGTGCACCAGCGCCTACGTAGGGACGGCAAACCTCGTCAAGAACGCACGCTTCTTCAGCTTTCTCGCCTTCTGCGGCGTCATCGCCGGCGTGATCTTCCTCTTCAAGATGGTGCCAACCTCGCTCGTCCCTAACGAGGATCAGGGCTACGCCCTCGGCTCCATCATTCTCGACGACGGCGCCTCCACGCACCGCGTCAGGAAAGTCGGCGCCATGGTGAGCGACTTTGCGCAGAAGGATCCGACGATGAACGGCGTCACCGTTATCAACGGCTACGACATCTTGAGCGGCTCGGTCAAATCCAACTACGCCACGCTCTTCTTTAGCTTCAAGCCTTGGGAAGAGCGCAAGGGCGACGACATGAGCGACGAAGCCTACACCAAGCGCATGGCAAGGCTGAACATGGCCCAGCCTTCGGGCGCTGTCCTCAGCTTCCTGCCGCCGCCCATTCCCGGCATGAGCAACACAGGCGGCTTCGAAGGCTATCTGCAGTGCATCAACGGCGACGACCTGCACGTGATGGAGGCCAACGCCAACAAGGTCATGGCCGAGGCCGCCAAGCGGCCGGAAATCTCCAGCGCCCGCAGCCTCTTCACCACGGGCTCGCCCCTCATGTACGCCAACCTCGACCGCGAGCGCTGCAAGGACATGGGCGTCAGCGTGGCCGACGTCTTCACCACCATGCAGGGCACCTTCGGCACCTACTACGTGAACGACTTCAACAAGCTGGGCAGGACCTTCCAGGTGCGCATGCAGGCCGACCAGGAGTTTCGTATGAAGCCGGAGAACCTGAACGACATCTACGTGCGCAATAGGAACGGCGAGATGGTGCCGCTCTCCGCTCTCATCACCCTGGAGCGTCGCACGGCCCCCGACACCGTCGACCGCTACAACGTCTTCCCAGCAGCCCACTTCATGGGTAGCCCCGCGCCAGGCTACACCACCGGCCAGGCTCTGCAGGCCATGGAGGAGACGGTCAAGACCGTGTTGCCTTCAGGCTACAACGTGGGCTGGGCCGGCTCCTCCCTGCAGGAGAAGCTCGCCAGCTCCGACACCTCGACCATCTTCATCCTGGCGCTCGTCATGGTGTTTCTCATCCTAGCGGCCCAGTACGAGAGCTGGTCGTTGCCCCTGGCCGTCCTCACGGCCGTGCCCTTCGGCATACTCGGCGCCCTAGTCGCCACCTTCGCCCGCAGCCTGTCCAACGACGTCTACTTCCAGGTGGCGCTGGTCACCCTCATCGGCCTCTCGGCCAAGAACGCCATCCTCATCGTCGAGTTTGCGGTCGAGGCCTGGCGCGACGGCAGAAGCCTGTCCGAAGCCGCATCCCACGCGG
>JAEEPQ010000227.1 GCA_016284885.1 Desulfovibrio sp. | reverse complement strand
TGCTTGCGCCCATCGCCTTCTGCGTCTATGCCTCGTATTCGCCCATGATCATTCTCGGGCAGATCTACCTCTCCCGCAATCTGGGCTTCGCGGCCGGCGTCACGCTCGGCGTTGCCAGAAGCGCCGGCGGCATAGCCATGCCCCTCATGGGCCTCATCGCCGATGCCTATGGCCTGCCGACGGCCTTCTGCTGCCTCGGCGTGCCGGCGGCCCTCGGCCTTGCGTGCGCCTTCAGGCTGCCCAAGGTGAAGTCGCTGGGCTAGCGCCGGCAGGCCGGGTCCATGCCCGGAAGGGGCTCTGGAAGCGGACTGGCCTGTCCCAGCCGCCTGCATGAACGAAAAGGACTCCCTGGCTCCGTCGGGGCTTGGGCGAGGAGGAACGCCATGGATCTCGAACACTTCGCGCAAGCGCCGGACCTTGAGCAGGAGCGCCGGCTGGTCAACGAGGAGTCGCTGGCCCTGTGCGAGGCCGCCCAGGCCGTGCTCGATGAAGACGCGGAGCTGGCCCGCGTGCTGCACGGCCTCTTCTACGGAGAGGACGAGCAGGACTTCATGGCTCTGTCCGGAGAGCATCCCTTCGAGGTGGCCAGCGGGCTGGTCGGCTACTGGCTGTGGGTGCTGGCCTCGGCTGGCCTGAACACGAAAGCGTCCAAGAGGGAAACGCCCCTTGAGATACTGCGGCGCAGGAATGAGCCGGTACTCCAGGGGCCCTTGCGGGATGTGGTGGAGGAGGCCTGCGTCTCGAGGCTGTCGCTCTACGAAGTGCAGGCCGTGGAAGGCCCCCGCATCCAGATTCTCGACCTGCTTGCCAAGGGAGCGGAGCCCGTGTGGGTGGACACCTATCCCAGCCAGGTCTTCTTTGTCCCCTGGGACATCATGGGCCTGCGCATCCTTGGCATTGGCAGGAGCTTCCGAGCATCCCACTCCGTGCACTTCTTCTCCAGGGAGCAGGGCCTGGCGCTCGCCAGGATCCTGCGCATTGCCATGCGGAAAAACGCCCGGCTCGCCCATCCCCTGCCCTGGGTGCTTCTCGTCGACCAGCCCATCGTCCGGGCCTGGTTCGACAACATCCTGAACCGCGACATGCCAGAGGATCCCCAGCCGGAGTATGATATGGCGCTGCTCGCCAGCGAAGGCGGGGAAGAGCTGCTGAAGCAGCGCATGCTGGCCTGGACCGGGGAGGCGAACGAACTGCTCGACGGCAGGACGCCGGCGAAAGCTGCCCGGATGGCGCGGGAGCGTGTCAAGGTCGTGAACATGCTCAAGTCCTTCGAGCATCAGGAAGCCCTCCGGGTGGACGAGATGGGCGGCGAGCCCTTCAGCTTCCGCTTCCTCTGGGAGAAGCTTGGCCTTAATCCCGGCATGCCTTCCCTGTAGGGCGACGAGGCGAGGCCCTCGGCGCCGGCCGCGTCTCAATCCGGCTTTTTTGCCTTGTGCGGGCCGAAAGCAGAGCGCCCGGCCGGCAGGCTGGGGAAGGCGCCTGAAGCCGAGCCGGCGCCGAAAGGTGCGGCCAGCTTGCCGCAAGGCGGGTTCGGCCTTGGCGGGGCGCGTCCTTTGCCGGCCTCGTTGCGCGTGGCTGCGTAGCGCCTGCTCCTGGCAGAAGCGCCGGCTGCATCGACGCTTTCTGCATCGCCCCCTTGAGATGCCCTTCAGCCAATGCTGCCAGCCCAATGTTGCTGGCCCGATGCTGCTCCGTGTTGCTGTCTGTTGCTGCAGCATGTTGCGCTCTGAACGCAAGCCTCCTGCCCAATCCTGTCCTTGGCCTTTCGTCCATCGCCGGCATGAGGTCTGGGGAAGGCGCCTGCTTCCAGCGCAAGCCCCGCGATGTCTCGTGTCAACTCCCTGCAATCGCAGGCCTTTTTTGTGCCGGCGCGGGGCAGGACAGGGCCGGAAAGCTTTGCCCCCAGCAGGGCGAGCCGCTGAGTTTCAGGCGCGGCACGCTTTTTGCTTGTTTGCAGGCAGTTCGTCCAAGAATCCGGTCCTGGGTCCTGGGCTCCCTTGGGCAGGTGATGCCGCCTGCGCGGAGCCTGGTTCCTGTACGCTGGCGGAAGCCGATTGCCCCGGCCTCCGAGAGATGGCTTGAAGCCGGCCGCTTCCTTCCGGGGGGAAGGAGGCGGCCGGCGGCGCTTTCTTTATTTAAGGATAGAGAAGGCGATGCCGGCTGATGCCTGCACCTTCCTGTCCTGGGCGAAGGGCAGGGGGGCCTTGGCGGAGCGTGCCGGCGTGCTGGGAGCTGCTAGGCGGCTATTGGTTCAGGTCAGTGGCGTTGCCACATCCGGGAGGGAGCCTGGCCACGGGCCAGCGGACGCAGAGCTTTTTCCAGAGACTGGCCCGATGCTGGCCCGAGACTGGCAGGGCCCCAAGCAGAAGCCCATCCCGGGACAGGCACAAGCCAGAGCGGACTGCCCGCTGGCAGCCGAGACATGTGCACCTCATGGCATGCTCCCTGATCCGGTTCCCAGGAGGCCTGGCCTCTCGCCGGCAGAGGCAAAAAAACTGTACTGAACTGCCTTGGCAGGCCTGGTTCAGTCTGGCGGTTAAAATTTTTGGATTGAGCTTTTGCGGGCCTTGCTGGACGGGATGGATTTCTAATATACTTGAATCACTGAATATTTGTTTTAGAGCTAGCTTTCTCAACATGCTTATAAAAAAGAGCTTGACAGAAAATCGGCAAAAGCGCTTGAAGGCCGGTGCAAAAAAGTGTACCAATCGGCCTGCGGCATTCCAGGTTCGCGCGCTGCTGAAAAGAGGGCACCCCGCTTTTTCGTGTCCCGAGTTCGGTTTTCAGCTGGTAGCGGCAACTTCTCCCAAAACAATTCTACCTGCAGAGACAAGGAACTCTCCATGAAAAAGCTTGCAGTTCTGCTTATCGCCTCCGGGCTGCTCCTCGGCGCCTCCACCAGCGCCAACGCTATCGACTTCAAGATGAAAGGCCGCTGGGTCATGAGCTTTGACTACGGCAAGAACGGCGCCTTTACCGGCGGCAACGGCATGACCGGCTTCAACGGCAAGGAAGACGAATTCGAAGCCCGCCAGCGCGTCCGTATCCAGATGGACGCCGTTGCTTCCGAATCCCTCAAGGGCCAGCTCTACTTCGAAATCGGCAAGACCATCTGGGGCCAGGCCAAGGAAGGCGGCGCCCTGGGTGCTGACGGCAAGACCATCAAGGTCCGCCGCGCCTTCATCGACTGGAAGGTGCCGGAAACCGACCTCAAGGTCCGCATGGGTCTCCAGGGCCTCGGCCTGCCGTCCTTCGCCATCGGCACCTCCCAGGTCTTCGTGGACGACGTGGCCGCCGTCACCCTGTCCTACCGCTTCAACGAGAACGTTGCCCTGACTGCCTTCTGGGCCCGTCCCTACAACGACAACTACAGTGGCGAATGGGACTACAAGAAGAATGTTTGGACCGGCACCAACGGCAACGCCTGCTTCATGGACAACGTCGACATGGGCGCTCTGGTCCTGCCGCTGACCTTCGACGGCGTGAAGGTTACGCCTTGGTTCGCCATGGCCGGTATCGGCCCCAATGCCCTTGCCGCCGAAAAGTACACCGATAAAAACGGCATCGATGTTTCCAATGCGAACAGTGCCCCGGCCACGAGCTGGAAGCAGACGGCTTATGGTCTGCTCCCCGCCTGGGGCGTTGTGAGCAATGACGGCAAGACGAAGTACTCGGATGTGATGAAGGA
>JAEEPQ010000033.1 GCA_016284885.1 Desulfovibrio sp. | reverse complement strand
GGGACGGCCAGGAGGAAAGCGTGTGCTCCCCGCAGGTCTTCGACCCTGAAAAGGTCTACGGCAAATAGCAAAAATCACGGTACAGGAGCCATACATGTCTGAGAAACAGGTTCTGAAATTCGGCGTGCCCAAGGGCTCGCTCGAAGAAGCCACGGACGCCCTCTTCGCCCGCGCCGGCTGGAAGATCAGCAAGCACGCCCGCAACTACTTCCCCGATGTCAACGATCCCGAACTTGACCTCTCCCTGACCCGCGTGCAGGAAATCGGCGGCCTTGTGGCCGAGGGCGTCATCGATGCCGGCATCTCCGCCAAGGACTGGATGCGCGAGATGGACCTCGAGGACAAGCTTGTCCAGATCTGCGATCTCGTCTACGCCAAGACTTCCCTGCGCCCCTCCAAATGGGTGCTCTGCGTTGCCGGCGACTCGCCCTACTACAAGCCCGAGGACCTGGCCGGCAAGCGCATCGCCTCCGAAGTGCAGCACCTCACCAAGCGCTACTTCAGCGAGCGGGGCGTGGACGTGAGCGTCTTCTACTCCTGGGGCGCCACCGAGGCCAAGGTCGTCGAGGGTCTTGCCGACGGCATCGTCGAGGTCACCGAAACCGGCACCACCATCCGCGCCAACGGCCTGCGCATCATCGACGAGGTCATGCTCTCCAACCCCGTGCTGGTCTGCAACAAGGCCGCCTGGGAAGATCCCTTCAAGCGCAGGAAGCTCAAGCAGCTCCAGATGCTCCTCGAGGGCGCTCTGCGCGCCCAGAGCCTCGTGGCGCTCAAGATGAACGCCCCGGCAGCCAAACTTGCCGAGATCATGGCGATGCTCCCCTCTTTGAATTCGCCCACCGTGTCCCCGCTTCAGGACGCCAAGTGGTTTTCCGTGGAGACCGTCGTTGCCACCAAGGTGGTGCGCGACCTCATTCCGCGCCTCAAGGAAGTCGGCGCCGAGGGCATTATTGAATACTCCCTCAACAAGGTCATCTAGCGGCCTTGCCCCGTTTTGTTTCTGTCCCCCGGACGGCACCCCTGTCCGGGGGCTTTTCGCCTTCAGCGAGGAGGGCAATCATGTCCGAAGACAAAGACCAGGAGCTGATGGACGCCCAGCGCGCCCAGGACTACGTGGACTCCCTGCCCGTGCTGGAGGAGGGGCAGACCTTCTGTTTCGAGTGCACGCCGGACGCAGCCTGCTTCAACCGCTGCTGCCGCCAGCTGACCCTTCCTCTGACGCCCTACGACGTGCTGCGCATGCGCAGGCGCCTTGGCATGCCGAGCGACCAGTTCCTCAACCAGATGGCCAAGCTCAAGTCCTTCCCCGATTCCGGGCTGCCCATCGCCATGCTCAAGATGCGCCCCGACCTGGACGAAACCTGTCCCTTTGCCACGCCGGCAGGCTGCGAGATCTACGACGACCGCCCCGGCGCCTGCCGCTGCTATCCCCTCGGCCGCGGAACCAGTCCCTCGCCTAACGGCGTTGCCGAGCGGCACTACCTCGTCCAGGAGGCCCACTGCCAGGGCTTCAGCGCCAAGGGCGCGCGCGACTGGACCGCGCAGGAGTGGTTCGAGCACGAGGGCGTCCTGCCCTACAACCAGGCCAACGACCGCTACATGCGCCTCTCCGCCATGGTGGCCGCCTCGGGACGCCCCCTGGACCAGAAACTCTCCAACATGTGCATGCTCTGCTGCTACCAGCTGGACAAGTTCCGCGAACTCGTTGTCCGCATGAAGATCTTCTCCCGGGTCGATATCAGCGAGGAGCGCAGGCAGGCCGTCATGGAGCAGGACGAGGCCTGCCTCGACTTCGCCCTCGACTGGATGGAGCTCGTCATCTTCGGCAGGAGCGAAGGCCTCGACAAGGCATAGGAGTTGCGCAGAGCCTTGCATCTGTAAAGAAAGCTGACACCTTGTCAGAAAAACCGACTGTGGCCGGCGGAGCCTTCCAAGGGATATCCGCTGGCCACTTTTTTCTTTGAATAAAAATCGTAATTAATTCCAAGCTGTTGTGAGAAAAAATGCCTGAATGGTGTCAAGCTGACTGTTTTGGCATGGAGTTTGCTGAAGAAGACGAACAACCCTTTAACAACCTCACTAAGGAGGGGGTAAGATGAGTTTCGGGAAAACCATGTACCAGATGCTGATCTCAAGCGCCCGGGCGTACGCCCAATGGGACCTTGAGGTCTCCACGTCCATTCTGAAAAACCGCAAAAAGCTGCTCTTCCTCTTGGCTCTGGCAGTGCCGATCCTCGTAGTGTGCTGCGCCGAAGCCTACGACGCCCACGAAATGCTCGGTGGCAAGGCCGCGTATTCGCCGGCGTTCTACACCACCACGATCTTCCTGGCATCCATCGCCGTCGGCCTGGCCGCCGGCCTCATCACCGGCTGCATCGGCGCGGGCGGCGGCTTCATCATCACGCCCGCCCTCATGGCCGCCGGCGTCAAAGGCATCCTGGCCGTCGGCACGGACCTGTTCCATATCTTCGCCAAGGCCATCATGGGCACCACGATCCACAAGAAGCTCGGCAACGTGTCCGTGAAGCTCGCTCTGGCCTTCCTCATCGGTTCCATTGCCGGCACCTTCATCGGCGGCTTCATCAACAAGGGCCTGTACGACTACAGCCCCCTGGTCTCCGACATCTTCATCAGCACCATCTACGCCTTCCTGCTCGGCTTCCTCGGCTTCTACGCCCTCTTTGACTTCCTGAAGGCCACCCGCGGCCAGAAAGTCCAGTCCGCCAAAGAGGCGGCCGCCAACGCCGGCATGACCAATCTCTCCCTCAAGCTCCAGAACCTCAACATCCCGCCGATGATCACCTTCGACGAGGACCTCGTTCCCGGCGGCCGCCGCCTCTCCGGCTGGATCGTGGCCTGTGGTGGCGTCTTCGTCGGCATGCTCGCCGCCATCATGGGCGTCGGCGGCGGTTTCGTCACCTTCCCCATGTTCGTGTACGTCTTCGGCGTGTCCTCCATGACCACCGTCGGCACCGACATCCTGCAGATCATCTTCACCGCCGGCTTCGCGGCCGTCGGCCAGTACGCCATCTACGGCTACGTGTTCTACACCCTCGCCATCGGCATGCTCCTCGGCTCCCTGCTCGGCATCCAGGTCGGCGCGCTGACCACCAAGGTCGTCAAGGGCGTCCACATCCGCGGCTTCTACGCCATGTCCATCATCGCCGGCTTCATCAACCGCGCCTCCGTGCTTCCCAAGAAGCTCACTGAAATGGAAGTGCTCGACTGGTCCCCGGCGCTCGTCAACATCATCGAAAAGGTCGGCAACGTCGTCTTCTGGGCGGTCGTGGCCTTCTTCGGATTCTGGGTCTTCAGCAAGTTCGTCATGAACATCGGCAAGCTCAGAGGGGAGGCATAAGATGCTAGTTCGCGATAAGAAACACTTTGTCAAAGGCTTGCTGATGCTGATTACCTTCGGCATCCTGTTCTGCGCGCTTCTCTTCCCCATCATGCGCGACGAACGCGGCAACCATCTCACTGGCCTGCAGTACGCCGACAACGTCTTCAACGAGCTTTCCAAGGGCTCCTCCAACTTCATCCCCCAGTGTCGCCAGGTGTCCGACACCATGAAGGGCAAGAACGTCTCCGTGAGCATCCCCTTCAAGAAGGCCGAGCTGATGGACACCGCCATCGCCGTCTTCAAGAAGGCCGGCCTTGAGGCCAAGAATGACAACGGCCGCTTCGCCTTCTCCGGCGACCTCGGCGCCATCCTCGGTCTCGCCACCGACATGAGCGAGAAGCTCTACCAGAACGATGCCAAGTCCGTCGTGTCCCTGCTCGGCATGGAAACCGAGCTGGCCAAGGTCGACGCTTCCAAGTTCGACCCTGCCCACAAGGACGTTCTGGTTCAGGAAGCCGTGGCGCTTAAGGCCGCCCGCGCCGTGTGGTACGCCCTGTCTCCCTCCATCAAGGCCCTGCAGAAGCAGAGCCTGGTGGGCGAAGCCAAGGCCGTTGACCAGGTCCTGCGCCGCGCCGTCGAACCCGGCAACAACTACTACAGCGTCGAGCCCGTCAAGGTGAAGGACCACATCGTCCTGCTTGCTGCCATGCTCATCTTCTACATCCTCTACACGCTGTGGTACGGCTTCAGCATCTTCGAGCTCTTCGAAGGCCTGGGCCTCGCCATGACCAAGTCCAAGGCCAAGGCGGAAAGCTAGTTTTCCCGAGCTCCTCTTGACTGTTGAGGAAAGCGTAACAGTCTGCCGTTCCGGGAGCGGTTCCCGGAGCGGCACCCCGAAAGCCGAAGGCGTCGCCCCATCCCGGGACGGCGCCTTTGGCTTTTGTTTGACAGGGCTTGCGGCCCGCAGATATAAACTTCCTTCCACATCAAAATTCTTTTAGGAGATTGGGGAGACAGCGATGCTAGACGTAGACAAGCAGATGGCCCTCATCAAAAGGGGGGCGGCCGAAATCATCGATGAAGACGAACTGCGCAAGAAGCTTTCCAGGGGAACGCCCCTGCGCGTCAAGGTCGGCTTCGACCCGACGGCTCCCGACCTGCACCTCGGCCATACCGTGGTCATGCAGAAGATGCGCCACTTCCAGGATCTCGGCCACACCATCGTCTTCCTGATCGGGGACTTCACCGGTCGCATCGGCGATCCCTCGGGCCGTTCCGCGACCCGCCCTCCGCTCACCGAGGAGCAGGTCAACGCCAACGCCGAGACCTACAAGCGTCAGCTCTTCAAAATTCTCGACCCTGAAAAGACCATCGTCGAGTTCAACTCCCGCTGGCTCGGCAAGATGGGCGCCGCCGATTTCATCCGTCTGGCCTCCAGCTACACCGTGGCCCGCATCCTGGAGCGTGACGACTTCTCCAAGCGCTTCAACGCCAACCAGCCCATCGCCGTCCACGAATTCCTCTACCCCCTCTGCCAGGGCTACGACTCCGTCCACCTCAAGGCGGACATCGAGATGGGCGGCACGGACCAGAAGTTCAACCTGCTCGTCGGACGCAACCTGCAGAGCCACTACGGCATGGAGCCACAGTGCATCCTGACGCTGCCCCTGCTCGTGGGCCTCGACGGCGTCAAGAAGATGAGCAAGTCCCTCGGCAACTACGTCGGCATCGACGAAGAGCCCTCCGCCATGTTCGGCAAGCTCATGAGCGTGTCCGACGAACTGATGTGGATCTACTACGAATTCCTGTCCTCCAAGTCCCTGGAGGAGATTGCGGCCGTCAAGGCCGGCGTCGAGAACGGCTCCGTCCATCCCAAGACCGCCAAGGAAGACCTCGCCGAAGAACTCGTGGCCCGCTACCATGGCGCCAAGGCAGGCCTTGAGGCCCGCATTGGCTTCAACGCCGTCTTCGCCGGCGGGGGCGTCCCCGACGACTGCCCTGAGGGCGAGTGCCAAAGCGGAGACGAGAGCCTGCCTGCCGTCATCCTGGCCAATTTCAAGCTGGCCAAGAGCCGCAGCGAGGCGCGTCGCAAGATAGCTGAGGGAGGCTTCTACATCGACGGCGAGCGTTGCACGGACGACAAGACGCCCCTCAAGCCCGGCAAGTACGTCATCAAGTTCGGCAAGAAGAGCTTCCTCAAGCTCACGGTCAAGTAGCTTCAGGAGCGGTTTCCAAGGCGCCCTTCGGGGCGCCTTTGCGATCTTGCGGATTCCTCAAGGAGCGATCGATGCAGAAACTCTACGTGGCCATGGTGGGCCTTCCTGCCAGCGGCAAGTCCACGCTGGCTAGGCGTATACGCGACGACCTCACCGGCGAGGGCATCCGGACCGCCATCTTCAACAATGGCGAAATGCGCAGGCGTATTGCCGGCCCTGACTCCACCAGCCCCGAGTTCTATGCGCCTGAGAACGAGGACGGCAGAGATCTGCGCGAGCAGATTGCCCTCAGGAACATGGAGGAGGCCAGGCGCTGGCTCGAGAACGTCGGCCAGGTGGCCGTGCTCGATGCCACCAATGCCAGCCGGCAGCGCCGCAAGCTCATCGAGGACACGCTGACCGACTACCCCGTGCTCTTCGTGGAGTGCCTCAACGAGGACCCCGTGCTGCGGGAGGCCTGCATACGCCGCAAGGCCAACCTGCCCGAGTACGCCACCTATGCCGTGGACGACGCGGTCACGAGCTTCAAAGCCCGCATCAAGTACTACGAGTCCATCTACACCCACGTGGGCGAGGAGAAGTACTGGATGCAGGTGGACTCCATGGCCAACCGCATCATGAACGAAAGCCCTCTGGAGGGCTCCCAGTTCTATCCCGCCATCCGCGAGCTTCTGGCCAACTCCTGGGTCAAGAACCTCTACCTCATCCGTCATGGCCAGACCGACTTCAACGTGGAGGGTCGCATCGGTGGCGATCCTTTGCTCTCGGCCAAGGGGCGCTCCCAGGCGGAGGCCTTGGCCAGGCACATGGAGGGCAAGGTGGTGGACTGGATATTCACCTCCACCCGGCGACGCTCCCACGAGACTGCCTCCTATCTGATCAAGAGCCGGCCCCTGACCCAGGTCATGGCCATTCCCGAGTTCGACGAGATCAACGCCGGCCTCTGCGAGGGCATGCGCTACGTCGAGGTGCGCGAAAAGATGCCCGAGGTGACCCGTGGCAGGAACGCCGACAAGTTCAACTACTGCTATCCCGGCGGCGAGAGCTACGCCATGCTGCTGCAGCGCGTGCAGCGTGGCCTGCGCAGGGCGCTCTTCCTCTCCGGCGGCGCCTCCACGGTCATCGTGGGCCACCAGGCCATCAACCGCATCCTGCTCTCCATGTTCCTGCGCCAGCGCACCGAGGACATTCCCTACATGTTCGTGCCGCAGGACCATTACTACCACATCGAGGCCACGCCCCGGCGCAAGCTCGTGGAGCGCATTCCCTACGCCCAGGCTCGTCGCTAGGCTGGCGGGGGCGGACAGGATTTTTCAGTTTTCAAAGGGCCAGGGGCGGATCAGGAGCGGCACGTCCAGCGCGCAGAGCGCAAGGACGTGGCGCACCTCCGCTTCCTGGTCCTTCGAGTAGCGCAGGCGCAGCAGCCCCTTGCGGGCATCGAGCACCGTGAAGAGGCAGAGGTGCCCGTGGCTTTCCAGCAGGGCGTGCAGCAGGCCCGCCGAAGCGGGGTCAAGGAGCCGCAGGAGCAGGGATGCGCTTTCTCTGGGCCTTGCGTGGCCTTCTCCCTGGCGTGCCATGCCTACGCCATCCAGCCAAGCCAGCGCACGCCTGCCACGAAGGCCATGGCAAAGACGATGGTGGCGAAGAAGTTTCGGGTCAGCGCGCTCACGCCGATGGCGAGGATGGCGGCCAGCAGGAAGAGGTTGTCCAGGGGATTGGGGTTGAAGGCCCCCTCGTAGAAGAAGACGTCCGGAATGACGAGGGCCGCCATGACGGCCGCAGGCACGAACTCAAGCCAGTCCTTCAGCCAGTCCGGCAGGTTCTTGCGCATGGCGTAGAGGGGCAGAAGGCGTGGGCCCACGGTGCAGACCGTGCAGGCTACGAGGCAGGCGACGAGGGGGCCGTGCTGTACGAGAAAGGCGGTCATGACTGCACCTCCCTGGAGCCGGTGGCGGATTCGGCGCCGGAAACGGCCGCGTCTCCCCTGTCGCCATGCTGCGCTTCGTCCCTGTCGCCGGGCCTTCCGCCGTTGCGATTCTTTCCGCGCCGGTAGATGACGGTGGCGAGGGTGGCCGAGAGAATGGTGGCGAGCACCACGTTCCACTGGCCGAGGCCCGCAGACTTGAGGGCCACCGAGAAGAAGGCGCCCATGACGGCCGCCAGCACATGGAGCCTGTCCGTGCACTGGGGCACGAGCAAGGCGAGGAACATGGCTGCCAGGGCATAGTCGAGGCCGAGGGGCTTCACGTCCGTGACGAGGCCGCCGCAGAAGACGCCGGCAATGGTTCCGCCAACCCAGCCGATGTGGGCAGAGCAGGTCGCCGTGAAGACAGCCGTCTTGTTGAGGGGCCAGCCCTTCTGGAAGGCCGTGACGTGGAGCGCGAAGAGCTCGTCCGTGATCTGCCAGCCGTAGAGCAGCCGGCTGAAGCCCTTCAGCTTTCCGACGTAGGGGAAGAGCGCCACGGCCATGAGGATGTAGCGCAGGTTGGTGACGAACACAGCCGCCGTGGTGGAGAGAATGCCTGCGCCGGAGCACCACATGGACAGGGTGATAAACTGGCCGGAACCAGCCAGCATGAAGACGGACATGGCGATGGCGAGCGCCGGCGGAATGTGGTTCTGGACGCACAGCACGCCGAAGGCGAAGGCCACGGGCGCGTAGCCGAGCGCGATGGGCAGGCCGCGGAAGAAGCCCAGGCGGAAGTTGGCGCCCGTGCCTTCAACGGCTTGGAACTGGAGATCGGCAGAGGGTTGCTGAGGCATGAAACGAAGAGCTCCTTGGCGAGAAGCAGGTTTTATAGGAGGAAAAGCAGGGGTCGGCAAGGGCGACAAGCGGGATCGCCGTTCCTGCAGTCCAGGGGGAGAGTCGTGGCAGTTCAGGGGGAGAGTCGTGGCGGTTCAGGGAGACAGGCTGAGTGGCCTGGTGGCGTTCGCAGCGCTGGCATGCCGTCAGGGGTGGGTTTGGACGGCAACTCATTGAATTTTTTATTTATCACTACATGTTGATATCCTAATATCAATGTTGGCGACGCAGTGAACTGGCTTGGGACGCAGGGGCAGGCATGGTGGCTCAGGGGACAGGCATGGCGGTTCAGGGGGAGAGGCCTGGCGATGCAGGGAGGCTGGTTGAGCAGTCTGATGGCGCTTGCAACGCAGGCATGCCGTCGGGGACAGGGAAGGGGGCAACTCCTTGAAACTTTGATTAATCACTAAATGTTGATATACAAACATCAATGTATCAAGAATAATTGATTTATGTCAAGGCAAAGGGCGGACGCCTGTGCTGAACCTGTCCCGAGGCTGGCCTGGGCCGTGTCCGCAGCCGGCCAGGCCTTGCCGGCCAAGCCTTGTCGGCAAGGCGGCACGCAGCTGAACTGGACGCCACTTCAAGCAGCGCTTGAAGGTGCCTGGCGTTCTTTGGCTTGCACTTTGCGCCCAACGGTGCTTTGCTTCGTCCTCGTTCAGGCCCAGCTTGGGCTGGACAGCCATTTTCAAGCGAGGTCGACCATGCCTGCGGAAAAGCTTTACGCCATCATCGGACATCCGCTGGGACACAGCCTGAGCCCGGCCCTGCACAACTGGGCCTTCGGCGAGACGGGGCACCCCGGCGTCTATATGGCCTTCCCCCAGGATCCGGAAAAGGTTGCGGACTTCTTCACGGCCATGCGGGCCCTGCCCATTGCCGGCGCCAACGTCACCATTCCCTTCAAGGTCGAGGCTCTGCGCCAGGTGGACGGCGCAAGCGCCATCGCCCGCCGCATCGGCGCCGTCAACACCCTCTACTGGCGGGACGGCCGGCTCCTTGGCGAGAACACCGACGTGACAGGCTTCATGGCTCCTCTGCAGGGCCGGCGCTTTGCCAGCGCCATTGTGCTCGGTGCCGGCGGTGCGTCCAGGGCTGCCGTGGTTGCCCTGCAGGAACTGGGCGTTCCCCGCGTTGCGCTTGCCAACCGCACCTTTGCCAAGGCGAAGGAACTGGCCGCAGAGCTCGGCTGCGAGGCTCTCCCCTGGGAGGATCGCGAAGGCTTTGCCTGCGACCTTGCCGTCAACGCCACAAGTCTCGGCATGAAGGGCGCCCGCGAGGCGGAGTCGCCCGTGCCGCCCTCCTTCTTCAAGGGCCGGGGGCTTGCCTACGACATCGTGTACACACCGGAGTGCACGAGGTTCCTTGCCGATGCCGCGGCCGCAGGCTGGGAGACCCAGAGCGGCGTTGCCATGTTCGTCGAGCAGGCTAGGGCCGCCTTTGCGCTCTGGACCGGCCAGGAAATGCCCGAGGAAGGGGCCTACGCCCTCGTGCGCGCGGCCCTGGCAGCCAAATAGGAGAAAAGCCATGCCCTTTCCCATGACGCCTGTCCTGCAGGGGAGCATCTTCGTCTTCATGCTCGTCTGCTCCAACGTCTTCATGACCTTTGCCTGGTACGCCCACCTGAAGAACATGGCGAGCGCCCCTTGGGTGGTGGCCGCGCTCGCCAGCTGGGGCATTGCCCTGTGCGAGTACCTCATCCAGGTGCCGGCCAACCGCCTCGGCTACGGCGTCTTCACCCTGCCGCAGCTGAAGATCATCCAGGAAGTCGTGAGCCTTGGCGTCTTCATTCCCTTCTCCGTCTTCTACATGGGCATGCCCGTGAAGCTCGACTTCCTCTGGGCCGGCCTCTGCCTGCTGGGGGCGGTCTACTTCATGTTCCGCTGACGGAGGAAGGACGCATGGAAGCGTATCTTGCGGCGCTCGGCATCCGCCTCGACGAAGGGAGCTGGAAGAGCGCACCAGAGCGAAGGGCGGGGGCAGCAGAGGATATTGCCTCGACGAGTGGCTCTCGTACTACGGCCAGCTCTTTGCCGTCAGCTTTCCCCTGCGGGAGAAGGACAGGGGAACCGGCCTGCGCAAAGGGCGTCCGAGTCCTGACAGCTTCAGGGTTGCCAGGCGTCCCTGGATGCGTGCCGATGTGGGCTTCTGCTTCGAATACGGCACCTCCCACTTCGGCATCGTCGACTCGCTGCTGGAGGATCTCGACGACGGCCCCTGCGCCGTCTGCGCGCGTATCCAGTTTCAGCTGAGCAGGGAGACGCCGATGCCGGCAGAGAGGAACCTGTCCGTTCCCGTCTTTCTGTATGGCGGCGATGTGTTGCCGAGCCTCGCCCCGGGCGACGACGTCGCGTTGAGTGCGACCTGCGTTCCCAGATCCATGCTTTTCTACGAGGGGCCCGCCGGCGAAGCGGACGCTGGCGCGCGCTCTCCGTCATCCGTCCCCGGCAGGGGCATGGCTGGGGCGTTCAGCGATGCAGGCGGGGGACTGGTTTCGTTCGCAGCCGAGATCGAAGAGGGCTTTTTCGAAGAGGTCCTTGACGTTCCGTTCTGCTCTGCCAAGGAAATGCTCCGCGTCTGGGTGAAGACGCCGTATGGCTCTCTCGAACTTGTGCGTGCGGCAGACGGGCTCTCGGAGCGCCAGCGCTCCCTTGTCAGGCCGGGCTGCTGCGTCAAGGCCGAGGGCTGGCTCGTGGCGGATGTTGCCTTTGGCGACTACGATTATGGTCCACGATCTCCGTCTGCTTGGCGACTGCATCTGCCAGAGGCGCAACGACCGTTCATGGCGGTGCTTTCCGAGGACTGTCGCCTCTATTCCCAGACGGGCATCAGCGCCAAGGGGCGCGATGCCGTTGCCCATGCTCTCGACGACGTTGAGAATTCGCTGCGAGAGGCGGGACTTGAGCTTCTCGCGGTCGCCTGCGGCGTGCTGAGATTTCTCGAAGAGGATATTGAGACGCATCATGTCGACGGCGAGAAGTGTCTTGCGTTCCTGACGCCCGACAATGAGATGCATTCGCTGCTTTTTGCGGAGACGG
Organism: Desulfovibrio sp.; assembly: GCA_016284885.1. Taxonomy (GTDB): domain Bacteria; phylum Desulfobacterota; class Desulfovibrionia; order Desulfovibrionales; family Desulfovibrionaceae; genus Desulfovibrio. Next base: position 7,504 of record JAEEPQ010000033.1, on the reverse strand, counting down.
ACGGCATCGGCATGCTCTGCAGGATTGTGATCGAGCAGGACTTCAGCGACGACATCGGCGTAAGCTGGACGGGCATCTGGGAGGACTGGCACAGGGGGCTGATGCCTGAGCCGGACCGTATCTGGTCGGCGCCGATCCTGCGCAGGGATCGCCTGGCATGGCAGGTGGCGCCATCGAAAAGAATGCCGAAGATGGCTGCGAGGAAGGCGTTTCCTACAAATATGCCTGGATGGCAGGCCAGGTGCTCGGCGACTGGCCAAGCTTCTCGGGCCGGCCCTTCTTCCGCTTTGACAGGCAGTGGGGCGTTCTGGTGCCGGACATCTGCGACAGGCTTGGTCGCTTCATGGCGGATGCCGTGACGGCGGTTCGCTTCCCGGCTGCTGGCATGGACGCCTGCGGCGTATCTGGACTATGCGCTGGATGAAGCCTGCACCGTGCGCATTGCCTGCACCGAAGACAAAGACGGCCGCTTCGAGGCCGTGACCTTTTTTCCTGTGCTGCAGGGACAGCCCAGCGTCCTTGAGCTGCGCGCGGCCTTCAGCGCGGACGACGGCGTGTGCGGATGCATTTCTGCCGCGCTTCCCGGCTCGAAGGAGGCGTTCGACTTCTTCGTGCCGTCGTTCGGCGCGGTGCGCAGCCTGCTTGTCCCAGGCATGGCGCTGGGCCTGCCTGTCTCAGGTCTTGCCTTCAGCGTCGAGACGCTCATGCGCGAGCCCCAGCGCGTCACCTGTGGCCCCCGCTACGAGAAGGCGCTGGACGCATTCCTCGCACAGCCCATCCGGGTGCCTCGGAGGCCGGCTTCGTGGCGCCGAGCCTGGAACTGGAGGAGCTGCTCGAGTCGCTTCCGACCGCAAGGACAACGTGGTGCGACGTGAAGGCTCCTGTTCGTGGCGTCGCTGAGCTTTCCATTGGCGGACGGCGCTTTCAGGGCCTGGCACTCCGAAGGCACCGTGGTCTCGAGGCCAACGGAAAGGAAGACGAACTCCTTTGCCAGCTCCTGGGCCGCCAGCCTGAGGCAGTCGAGTGGCGAGTAGACCATCCGGACGTCGGCCCCTGCGGCGCGGGCCTGGCTAAGGCTCTGCCTGGTGCCCGGAACGCGCAGCAGGTCGCCGAAGGAGCAGACGGCCGTCCGTCTGGCAGGTGCCGACGGACACCGCAGGGCGAAAGGGGCTAGTTCTTTTGTCCCTTCTGCTGGGGCTTGGCCTGCTGGGGCTTGGCCTGCTGGGGCTTAGCCTGGGGCTTGGCCTGCTGAGGCTTGGCCTGAGACCTGGCCTGCTGGGGCTTGGCCTGAGACCTGGCCTGCGCAGCGGCCTGGGGGGCTTGCGCCTTGCCCTGGCGGCGGGGCTTGGCCTGCGATGCTCCTGCCGGAGCGGGCGCCTTGCGGCTGAGCTGGCGCACGGCCTGCCTGGCATCGGGATCGCCGTTGGCGGCCGCCAGCTCGTACCAGCGCACGGCTTCAGTCAGGTTGCGCGGAACGCCCGTGCCCTGCTCGTACATGAGGCCGAGGCTGTACTGCGCGGAGGCCTCGTTCTGGTCTGCCGCCTTGCGGTACCACTCGACGGCCTTCTCGTAGCTCTTTTCGCAGCCCTTGCCCTGCTCGTACATGAAGCCGAGATTGTACTGGGCCTCGGGATAGCCCTGGTCGGCGGCCTTCTGGTACCATTGCATGGCCTTGCCGTAGTCGAGAGCGTAGCCTCGGCCTTCGGCGTACATGAAGCCGAGGTTGTTCTGGGCCTTGACGTGGTCCTGCTCGGCGGCCTTCTCCAGCCAGTGCACTGCCTTGGTGTCGTCCTGGTTGCCGCTCTTGGTGTTCATGTAGATCCAGCCGAGGGAGTACTGGGCCGAGGCGAGGCCCTGGTTGGCCGCGCGGGTGAACCAGTCGATGGCCTTGTCTTCGCTCTTCGTCACGCCTCTGCCGCTGGCATAGAGGTAGGCGAGGTTGTACTGGGCCGTGGCGAGGCCCTGCTCGGCAGCCTTGGCAAACCACTGGCCTGCCAGCATGAAGTTGCGGCGCACGCCCTGCCCCATGGCAAGGGCCTGGCCGTACTCGTTCTGGCCGCGCGGATCGCCCTGCTCGGCGGCCGTCTGGAAGAGCTTGGCAGCACGGGAGCGGCTCTGGGTGGTGCCTTGGCCGGCAGCCGTGAGGGAGCCGAGCACGTAGCAGGCTTCGGCGTTCTTCTTTGCGGCCAGCGGCGTCAGCAGCTCGACGGCCTTGGTGTAGTTGCGGGCGTCGAGGGCGGCCTGGGCCTTCTTGAGCATTTCCGCTTCGGAAGGTGCGGGTTCAGGGGCGGGCGCGGGCTTGGGCGCTTCCGGCGCCTGCGCGGCAGGGCCTGCCGGGACGGATGGATCGTTGGGCAGCTGGACCTGCGACGGCGCGGGATTATCCGCGACGGCGTTCAGGGGAGCAAGGGAGGCGGCCAGCGCCAGCGCGGCCGCAAGGGAAACGGGATGGAGAAGGCTTTTCAGAGACATGTTTTTATCCTCGGCTTCGCCCGCGCGGAAAGAGCGTGCGCGTGCAAAGCCTTCTAACCGTATTTCAAGGCGCTGGCTAGAGGCTGCGGAGGCAGTCCAGCCAGGCCTTGTCTTCGCCTGGCCCCTCGGGAAGGTTGGCAAAGCGCGCAAGGAAGCGCCTGCGGACCGCCTGCACGGCTTCCGAATGCCACCAGGCCGCCGGATTGTCCCAGACTTCGCGCACCTTTTCGGCGCAGAGTTCGGCAGAGGCGTGCCACATGCCCAAGGTCGCCATGTCGCTAAGCAGCTCGTCAAAGTCCGGAGTGACGGGCCAGAAGGCAGGATTCCAGTAGCAGAGGGTGGGGATGCCGGCAGCCATGGCCTCGAGGAGGGTCGTGCCGTGGTGGTCGAGGCAGAGGAGCCGGCAGCCGAGAATCTGCGGTCCCAGCGGGCCCTGGCACAGGCGCACCTGAGGGAATCGGGGGATGATCCACTCCGCGTCCTCGAGGGTGCCCGGCACCTTGAAGTAGGGTCGGTAGAGGGTCTGCTTGCGGACCTCCGGCCCCAGCGCCTCCAGAAACCACTGCTTGTCCTCGCGGTACTGGATGAACTGGGCAGGCGTCGGGTGGGAGTCCAGCTGGTAGGCAACCGTCGGCATCTCCGTGCCGACGAAGATCATCTCGTCGCTGGCCCTGCGCCAGCTGTCCTTCTGTCTGGCGAGCTGGGGGTGGGGCAGGGGGAGGAAGTTCCCCGTGCCGGAAGCCGCGCCGAGGGCGCCGTCGTAGGCCGTCCAGCCCCAGGTGGCGAAGGCGTGCTGGCTGTATTCCACCATCTCCATGGCGCAGATGCGCCGCATCTGGCCGTAGTTGCCGCCGTGCTGGACGCAGAGCAGGCGTCCTCCCCGCCCGCGCCAGCGCGCCAGATCCTGGCGGTAGCGGGCGTCCTCGTAGAGGAGGATGCTGGCTGCCCTGACTCGGGGCCTGGCCATGGGGGAGAGGGCCTTAGGGTGGCTCAGGCCGCGGATGGACGCCGGCAGGAAGGCCTCGAAGACGGCAAGCGCAGCCTTGGGGATGTCAAGCTTGATGCCCTGGGCTAGGCTCGAGAAGCAGCCGGCAAGGGAGCGGCTTCTGTCTTCCGTGCGGGAGGGGTGCCTGAGGGCTGAGGAAAAGGCGAGCGCCTGCCGTGCCGTCATGCCCTTCATGACCGGGAAGGGCAGGGCCAGCATGCGGGAGCGCAGGAAGCCCCTGAGCCGGGCCTTGAGACCTGCCGGCTTCGTCGTCTGCCAGACCTCCTCGACCTTGGCTCCTTCCACAGCCGTCCAGGCCTGGGGCAGCATGGGGCGCAGCAGAAGCGAGAGCACCCAGTGGCTGGCCTTGGGGTTGAGAGCGCCGTGGAGCACCACGTCGGCGTCGTCGCCGAAGCGGAAGGAGCAGTCCTCGGGGAGCAGCTCCACCTGCAGGGGCAGGCCTGCCCAGTCCCGGACCATGGCCCTGGCAAGGTGCCAGTGCTGGACGAGGAGCTTGGCGACCGTAATCGCGTGGGGCGCAAGCAGCGTCTCCCAGTAGGCCGGGGGAAGCGTCGTACCAGGCGCCAGGCGCTGGGCGAGGCCGGGGACGGCGTCCGCGGCCAGGGCTTCGGCCTCGCGTATGCACTGGTCCTCTTCGGCCCTGTCGGATAGGATGTCCGGAGCGAAGGTGAATTCTTCCTCCCAGCGGGGGAAGAAGTCCTCAAGTCCGGCAAAGCACCAGGGGCCGGCCGCAAGGACGGCGTCCGGCCTGGCATGCAGGGGCATGGGGCCGAGGACAAGAGAAAGCGTGCGGGAGGGCGTTTCGGACATGAAAGCCTCCTTGGGTTGGAATGGCAAAGGCTGGACGGCGTTCCGTCCAGCCTCCGGAAATCTGGATCCGCGTCCTGCGCGGAAGCGCTAGGCGAGGTCGGCCCAGGTGAGCACCGTGTCCTCGGGAATGTCCCTGCGGGCGCGCATGGCGAGCACCTCGTCGTAGCAGCGGGGCGAGATGCCGTGGGCCGGGCGCTTCCAGGTGAGGTCGTCCTTCGTGATCTGTGCGCCAGCCTTGATGTCCCGGGCGGCCACCAGCGAGCGGCGGGCGTTGCGTCGCGCAGGCTCCTCCGAGGGATAGGAGCGGACGGCGAATTCGCCCACCGAGGCGATGACGGCCTCCATCTTCTTCCTGAAGAAGGCCAGGTCGTCCTTGTCCATGGCGTGGTAGTGGTCGTTGCCGGGCAGCGTCTTGTCGAAGGTGAAGTGCTTCTCGAGTATCTTGGCGCCCAGCAGGGTGGCGTAGGTGAGCACGTGCATGTCGTCCGGCAGGGTGTGGTCCGAGTAGCCGACTGTCAGGTCGGGATAGTGGCGCTTCAGGGCCGGAATCATGCCGAGGCCTGCGTTCTCGTCCATGGTGGGGTAGTTGAGGACGCAGTGCAGGAGCGAGAGCGGGTTTCCCTTGGCTTCGATCCATTCCACGGCCTCGGCTACCTCGTGCAGGGAGGATGCGCCGGTGGAGAGGATGATGGGCTTGCCGAAGCCGCAGAGGAACTCGATGAAGGGCTTGTTGGTGATGTCGGAGGAGGAGATCTTGAAGACGTCCATCAGGGGATCGAGGAAGCGGGCGCTTTCCACGTCGAAGGGCGTGGACATGAATGCGATGCCCTCGTCGTCGCAGCAGCGCTTCAGCTCTTCGAACTCCTTCTTCCAGAAGGAGTCGTGCTTCTTGAAGAGCTCGTACTGGCTCTTGGTGGGTTCCTTGGTGGTGTCCCAGTAGGCGGGGGAGTCCTTGGACGCGAGCGTGCCTGCCTTGTAGGACTGGAATTTGATGGCATCGGCGCCGCCTTCCGCGGCCTCGCGGACAAGGCGCTTGGCGAGCTCCATGCTGCCCTCGTGGTTGACGCCGGCTTCGGCGATGACGTACGGCATGACCAGCCTGCGGTCCAGAGCGGCCGCGTCGAAGAAAGAAAGGATGTCCTGCATATGCGTGCGGGCCAGCCTCCCGGAACGCGATCCAGGGAAGCCCGAAGGCCCTCCTCCATGATTTTTTCGATTGAAAACGGGGAGATGGCGCGGCGCCTGCCGCAATGCGGAAACGGTGCCTGCGGGCAAATCTTCTAGCACCGAAGCCGGCAAAGCGGAAGGGCGCGGCCGCAGGGGGCACTGGGAGGCAGGGCATTGACGCACAAGGGCGCGGAGCGGACCAGACGGGGCGTCACGCAGGCAGGTCGCCGCGCAAGGAGGAATAGCAATGGAAAAGGCAGTCGTCACGCTGTCTCAGGCCAAGAAGCGCCTGGAGGAGCTCGTCAGCCGGGCGCAGGCAGGCGAGGACATGTTCATCAGCCGCAGGAGGCGGGTTGTCGCGGTCATGAGCTCTCTGGCGAAAGACGCATGCGGCCAGGCTCGGTGCCTTGGCCTAGGGGAGGGCTATTTCGTCGTGCCGGAGGCCTTCGCCGAGCCCTTGTGTCTGCCGTGCGGGAAGAGATGGAGCAGGCCTTGGAGCAGAGGATCGGCGGCATTTGACAGGGGCGCCCTTGCGGTGCGACACAGGACGCCGCCGGCTAGGCTTTCCGCGGAAGGCGGGCCGGCGGCAATCCACGGCGCTCTCCCCGTCGGGGCCCGGGCGCGAACTTGAAGGAGGCCGTCATGGCGCAGGCAAAGCAGAAGGTCGTGCTCGCCACGACCAACAAGGGCAAGATACGCGAACTGGCGCAGGAACTCGCCGTGCACGGCATCGAAGTGGTGGGCCTGGACCAGTTCCCTGAAATCGGGGAGATAGAGGAGTACGGCCAGACCTTCGCCGAAAACGCGCTTATCAAGGCGGCCACCGTGGCCGACCGCCTCGGCCTCGTTGCCATCGCCGACGACTCCGGCCTCGAGGTGAACGCCCTTGGCAGTAGGCCCGGCATCTACTCCTCCCGCTATGCCGACGACTGGGAGAGCCTGCCCGGCGAGACCAGGGACCAGCGCAACTGCAGGAAGCTGCTGAAGGAACTTGAGAACGTTCCCTACGCCCAGCGCCACGCCCGCTTCGTCTGCTGCATGGCTGCCGTGAAGCCCGGCTACTACGAGCCCGAGGACACGCTTGTCGTGCAGGGGACGTGGGAAGGGCGCATCCTCAACGAGCCCATCGGCGACAACGGCTTCGGCTATGATCCCGTCTTCTGCGACATCGCCCTCGGCGTCTCCAACGCCCAGCTGAGCCTCGAGGAGAAGAACGCCAGAAGCCACAGAGGCAATGCCCTGCGTTCGCTCCTCGCCTGCTGGTCCGAGTGGATGCAGACGCCGCCTGTCCACAAGCCCCAGCCCCTCGAGCCGTAGCGCGCCTGCGCTCCAGCATGCCAAGGGAGGAGATGCCCATGCCGGCAGCAAACGCCATTCCAGTTCAGATTAAGAAGCTCGATCCCGATGCCGTTGTCCCGGAATACAAGAAGCCCGGCGACGCCGGCTTCGACCTGCACGCCCTGCGCCGCGTGGAGATTCCGGCAGGGCAGGCGGCCATCGTGCCGACGGGCCTGGCCTTCGCCATTCCCGAGGGCTTTGAGATGCAGGTGCGCATGCGCTCCGGCGCGGCCCTGAAGACCCCGCTCATCGTTGCCAACGCGCCCGGCACCATCGATGCCGGCTACCGCGGCGAGGTCGGCATCATCGTGCGCAACCTGGGAAGCGCTCCCTACGCCGTGGAGAAGGGCGAGCGCATCGCCCAGGGGGTCGTTGCGCCCGTCTGCCATGCCGACTTTGCCCTCGTCGACGAGCTGCCCGCCTCTGAGCGCGGCGCCGGAGGCTACGGAAGCACGGGCAGCCGGTAGTCAGCCCCTCCGGCCAGCCGCCTGCGGCGCGTGGAGCGGTGGTGCGGTGCGATGCCAGCGTGGGGGCAGAGATGGCCCCCGTGGCTGCTGGCGCGGCTAGCCGAGGAGCATGTGCCTGAGAACCTCGCCACAGGCCCGGCCGAGGGCGCGGTGCCCGTCGATGCTCAGGTGCATGCCGTCCTCGGCATCGAACTCGGGCACGCTGTCCCTGGCGTCGAGAAAGTGGACGCCTTCCTCGCCGGCA
>JAEEPQ010000226.1 GCA_016284885.1 Desulfovibrio sp. | reverse complement strand
TTTCGGCGAGGTTGTAGCCGGCAATGTAGGTTGCCTCCACCTCCGGGCCGCGCAGCGGTACGGACTCCACCACGACGCGCCGCTCCTCGGCAAGCTGGCCCAGGGAGGAGCGCAGAAGCGGCTCGTCCTCGATCTGGAGGAGGGACGAGGCATTGGCCAGCAGCTTCTCAGTGGGGTAGAAGACGTGTCCTTCGTCCGCCAGCTCGTGCAGGGCGTAGAGCAGGCCGGCCTGGGCGCGCAGGGGCGAATCCTTGGCGAAGCCCAGCTTCTCGGCGATGCGGTCTGCCGTCAGAAAGCCTATGCCCCAGATGTCGTAGGCCAGGCGGTAGGGGTTCTCCTTCACCACGGCAATGGACTCCTTGCCGTAGGCCTTGTAGATCTTGGAGGCGTAGCCTGAACTCACGCCTTGGGACTGCAGGAAAACCATGACCTCGCGTATGTCCTTCTGCTCGGCCCAGGTCTGCTTGATCATGCCGATGCGCCGGCGCCCTATGCCCGGCACCTCGGCCAGCCGGTCCGGCTCCTGCTCGATGACATCGAGGGTCTTCTCGCCGAAGAGCTTGACGATGCGCTTGGCCATGACCGGCCCTATGCCCTTGATAAGGCCGGAGCCCAGATACTTTTCGATGCCGTAGACCGTGGCCGGCACGGCCGTCTCGTAAAAGACCACCCGGAACTGCTCCCCGAAGCGCGGGTGCGTGGTCCACTCCCCTGCCATCTTGAGAATGGCGCCGGGCTGGGGATCGACGATGGCGCCGACGACGGACACGAGCCCCTGGCGTCCATAAACCTTCACCTTGGCAATGGTGTAGCCGTTCTCTGGGTTGGTGTAGGTGACGCGCTCTATCTGGCCTGACAGGCGAACGAGGGGAGGAGTATCTGGCATGGAACGCAGTATAGGAGCAGGGGCTACGGAGCTCAAGGAAAAAATGCGCAGCAAGCGAAGGCCGAATGCCCCCAGCTACGGAGATCTGGCGCCCCGCAAGGCGAATCTGCGCAGGAGCAGCGTTGGAACAGGCTCAGATCTGCGTTCTTCGCGATCATTTACGACGCTTCTGTCTTGATCGGAAAGGCATATCAGGCTAGGAGAGCGAAGCGCTCAGGAAGAGAAGAAGCTGGAGCCCATCCAACAGCTCAAATCAGATGATATGCAGGAGAAGTCAATGCAACGGAGCAATGTTGAGATTCAGCGCGATATGGAAGATTTCGTCATGTTCAAGACAACATGCGAGTGCTGCTTGCCTAACCATGCCATAACGGTTTCGATTGAACGGTCGGGTGATACAGACAGTATGCCTATGGTGACGATGTACTTTACATGCGCCTGCAGCGACTTTGACGCAGAAGGCAGTCTGCTGGACAAACTGTGGCGTCGCATTCAGACAGCAGCCAAAATCTTGTGGACCGGCTCTGTGGAAACGCAAGGGAGCTTCATCTTCCGCGACAGGGAGCACGTGCAGGATTTTGCCGCACCCCTCAGGAGGCTGTACAGCAAGTTGAAGCCAGCGCCAGCAAGGCTGCCTCATAGCTGGGACAGGAAGCCAGCCCGGCCATGCCTGCCGTGCCGGGAGGCGTGCATGACTTGCCAAAGCTTTATCGCCTCATGCCATGCAAGCTGACAACCCGTGATACTCTGCAAGGTGGCCGTTCGAGCTTGCCAGCTTGTTGCCGTGCCTGCGATCCCCGGCGGGAACGGACTTGAGGGCTTCGGCTGCGACAGGATGCGCAGCCGAAGTACCGAGTCCCCGCAGGGGGCCGTGGCAGGTTTGGGCTTGCCTGCACGCGGCCGTCCTGCGGAGAGGAGCAGAATCTGGCGGGAGAGGGAGGGGGTGTTCAGCCCCGCTATGCGCCGCCAGTCTGGCCAGCCTCCTGCCCGGCGCCGCTGTGCTGGGACTGGGTCATGCCGCTGGCCTGCGCGGCGGGCTGGTCCGCATGAGGCGCCGTGGCCTTGGCAGGCTCGGCGCCCTCCTTGAGCATGCTTGCCGTGCAGCCGGCAAACTCGCGGAAGACGTTCGCCAGTTCCGAGCGCTCCAGGCCTTCAGGGTAGGGGCTGATGCCGCCGACGGCCTTGCGGGTGCCGTTGACAAGGAATTCCGATCGCCTGCCCTGTTTCTCGATGCAGTCCTCCACGTAGGCCTCGAAGGCCCGCGCCAGCATCTCCTGGGACTTTGTCCAGTAGGACTTCCCGCGGCCCTTGTCGAGCTCGGCTGCGTGCTTGTAATAGTCCGAGGAGAGAAGCTTGCCGTAGATGGCACGGCACAGGCGCTTCCAGACATCGGCAAAGGGGTCGCCCAAACGGGCGAAGGAGCCGTAGTTGGACCACAGGCCCGACAAGGTGGCCTTCCCTGGGCTTGGCACCACGTAGCCCGTGCCGCCGTCGGCCAGGGCCGTACGGATGTCGCTGGCATAGCCCGCCCTGCGGCCGAGATAGTGGTCCAGGGCGTGGAACCACTCGTGGGCTAGGCAGCCGGCGCCCCCGCGCTTGGTCAGGTTGATCACGGCGTGGCTGTACTCGTAGTGGGCCGCAGCCGAACCGCCGTTGCCCCTGGCGCCGAAGGCTAGGGAAAGCTGGCCGTCCAGAGAGAGCGCCTTCGGAGGCAGCCCAAGCACGTCGGCGAGATCCATGAGTCCGTCCCATGCCATGTCTAGCAGGCGCTGGCGTTCGCTCTGGCTGTTCCAGAGGCCGAACTCGACCCCGTGGAAGCCGAAGGCCGTGAGGAAGGCTGCCGGTTCCGCCGGACCCTCTCTGCGGGTTGGCCCTTCGCGCTTCGCCTCCTTGAGGGGAATGCGCTCAACGTCGCTGACGGGGCGGGGCTTGCGCAGGATCATGTCGAGGAAGTCCTGCACGTGATCCTTCAGGTAAGCGTCGGCCTCCATGGCGGAGGCAAAGCCCTCCTTGACGACGAGGGAGGCGGCCCTGCCGGTTTCGCTCCTAGCAATGGCGTTCTTGTGCATGCCCATGCTCACGATGCGAAAGCGTTCGCGCACGAAGCCCTCGCGTGCCTTCGCCAGCGCCTCGGCCAGGCTCAGGCAGCAAGGCATGCCGGTCTGGACGCCACGCTTGTAGATGCGCCAGCCGCCTTCCTCCTCCCGAGCTTCCCAGCCGGCTGGAAAGAGCGCTCTGCCACCTTCCGCCTGCCTGGCTGCACGCGCGCGGGCGGCCTCCTGGCGCGACTCGTCGGAGAGCATGAGCTCGCGCAGGAGCAGGACCTTGCACTGGTTGGCGTCGCGCAGGCATTCGCAGACGGCGTTGAAGCTGGACCAGGTCTCCTGGCTCACCACCAGGCCCGGATCCCGGCGCTGGCGGATGCGCCAGAGACGGTCCCCCTCGTCGTCCCTGAAGGGCTCGAGAATGCGGAAGGCAAGCTCGGTGGCGAGAGCTTCCTCGGCGCGCTCGTAGCTGGGATACTGGGCGCGGAAGAAGAGCTTGCGAGACTCGATGGAATAGTACGTCCCGCCGACGCCGCGCCGGGGCACTATCTTCCAGGAGCGCATCCAGCGCTTGTCGCTAAGGATACACTGAAAAATAGGGGGCCTGTTACAGAATGGCGAAAAAACCGGGAGTGAGCTCATGAACTTTGAGCCGAAACCCCCTCTCCGGGGGCTGAAATCGCCCCTCAGGGGCCCTGTCAGGTCGTTTTCATTGCCGTTCCCAGTTTTTGGACGCACTGCTCCTAGGCATGGCTCCTGCCGAGTCGGCCTGCGCGTGCGCACATGAGGATGT
>JAEEPQ010000225.1 GCA_016284885.1 Desulfovibrio sp. | reverse complement strand
GCCGTCTCGGCAAAGTGACTCTGCCTGTCCGGCTGGCTGAAGACCGAGAGCGCATCGAGCATGAGGTCAAGACCAAGCACGGGCTTGAGCGCCTGTTCCAAGGCCCGCCTTGCCTCCTCAAGCAGGGCCTCGCTGGGGCAGCGCCCTGTCAGCGAAAAGTGGCAGACGAAGTCGGCGAAGACGTAGGGGTAGCCCCAGGCGAGGAACTGGGAGGCAAGCCTTCCTGAAAGGCCGCTTCGGCGCTGGATGTCGAAGGCGCTCAAGGGCCCCCGCAGCCAGTCGAGCCGCTCCACCAAAGTCTGGGCCAGCAGATTCGCCCCAGCGCTGGGCTCAGGCACCAGGGCCAGAAAGCCCCGGCCTGGACCGCCAAGGCGTGCCAGATGCAGGCTATGCAGACGCACGGCGCCAAGATCCTTGGCAAGCTCGGCCAGAGCACGCGAGAGGTCTGCCGCGCCAAGGCCCGGCTTCAGCTCGAAGGGCGCCTTGAAGGTGGCGTGGAGGCCGTAGTGCGCAGGCTGCCGTGCGAGTTCGGCCCAGGTGGCCTGCGCAAGGCCTGGCGGCGCAACCTGCGGGATGTCCCGGCCAGCAAGCGCGTCCCGTCCCAGCAGGGGCGCGACAAGGCGGTGCAGGAGCGAGCAGGCGTGGGGCGCAAAGTAGACGGCATGGCGGGGCTTGTCTGGCATGGCTGACGGCTGGGCTAATGACTGGACAGACGGCATGGCGTCCGGCATGGCTGACCTCGGAGGCTTTTTTGAAAGGGGTGGGGGAGGAAGGCCGTGCCTGCCAAGGACAAGGCCAAATCCGGGACGAGAGGCCTGCTTCGGCAGTACGCGGCTTCGGCTGTCTTTGGCTTCGGCATGCCTTGGCTCCTTGTGCCGCCAGGACCTGCGCCAGTCCAGCCTCGCCCCCCTGCCTTCCAGACGGCCATCGTGCATCCCCGTGCACCCGACCTTCGACCCATTGCTACCTCCCTTGACGTCTTCCGCCCTCAGCGCATCGACGCACTCCTCCCTTGACGAGAACCCCTGCGGGGCTAAGATGGACGCAGGCTGCAGCGTCCGCTGCGGCCCCAGCCAGATCCGGGCAGGTCCGGGCAGTTTCGGCCAGTTCAGGCAGCCCCGGCCAGGCCCGGCCAGCTCTGGGCAGTTCCGAACAGGCCCTCAACAGTCCCAGACGTGCACCTGCGCTCCGCAGAGCGTCCCGTCCGCCAGACGGGCAGGGAGGACTTCATGGCGCAGAAACCCCTCCGCCACGCAGGCAGGGGCATGGACATGCTCCACGGCCCCCTGGCCGGCAAGATGCTGGCCTTTGCCCTCCCCCTGGCCTTCACAACGCTCTTCCAGCAGCTCTTCAACGCAGCCGACGTCTTCATCCTCGGCCGCTTCTGCGGAACGGCCGCCATGGCCGCCGTTGGCTGCAACACCGCCGTGCTGGCCCTCGTCGTCTGCCTCTTCACAGGCTCCGCCATCGGCGCCAACGTGGTCATCGCCCATGCCTTGGGCCAGGGCGACCGCCCGCGCGTGCGCGCAGCCGTCCAGACCGCCATCCTGCTCTCGCTGGTCCTTGGCTTCGCGGCTGCAATCATAGCCGTCCCCCTGGCAGGAACGGCCACGCGCATCCTCGGCGTGCCGGACGAGGTCTTCCCTCTGGCCGAGTCCTACCTTGCGATCCTGCTCATGGGGCTTCCCTGCATCTCAGCCTTCAACTTCGAGGCCGCCATCTTCCGCAGCCGCGGGGACACGCGCACGCCCCTGCTGGCCCTGGGGGCCGCGAGCCTGCTCAACATCGTTCTCGACGTCTGCTTCGTCAGCCGGGGCATGGGCGCCATGGGCGCGGCCCTGGCCACGGTCATCAGCTACGCAGCCTGCGCCCTGCTCCTCTTCGCCGGCCTTGTCCGCACTCAGGGGAGCATACGGCTGAAGTTCAGAGGCATGCGCATCAGCCGGGCCACCGCCCAGCGCATTCTGCGCATCGGCCTGCCTGCCGGCGTCCAGGGCATGGTCTTCTCCATCGCCAACATCTGCCTGCAGCAGGCCATCAACTCCCTCGGCCCCAGCGCCATGGCGGCCTCGGCAGCCGCCTTCACCATTGAAATCAACATCTTCTGCGTCATCAACGCCTTCGGGCAGACGGCCACGACCTTCGTGAGCCAGAACTACGGCGCAGGACTGCTCAAGCGCTGCCGCAGGGCCGCGAGAACGGCCCTGCTGCTCGACTTCGCCTGCATGGGCGCCCTCTCGGCCATCGTCTTCCTCTACGCCCGCCCCCTGCTCGGGCTCTTCTCTGCCGAGCCCGAGGTCGTCGCGCTGGGGCTGGTGCGCATCTGGTACGTCGTGCTCTTCGAGCCCCTCAACGTCTTCCTCGAAAACCTCTCCGGCGCTCTGCGCGGCTACGGCATCTCGAGTCCGCCGGCAGCCGTGACCCTCTTCGGCGTCTGCGGCACGCGCCTTGGCTGGATCTTCCTCGTCTTTCCCAAGCACCGCACCTTCGAGTGCGCCATGACGGTCTTTCCCTTAAGCTGGGCCGTCACCTCGCTGGCCATGGGCTGCCTCTACATCTGGTGCGTGCGCAGGCTGAACCGATTGCACGACCAGCAAGATAGCAGGCACTAGGGCCGCACGGGCCAGAATACCGCGAAGCAGGACCGCACAAGACAGAAGGCCCCATGCGGCAAGGCGCAGGGAAGCGGAACTGCCGGCGCAGGAGCTGCGCCGGTGCAGGCCCTGCCTCCTTTTCCCTTCCCCTTGCGCCTTTTCCCCGCTCACTGTGCCTGCCAAGGCCAGAGATCTTGCGATGGATGCGATGCTGGCAGCTAGGGCTTGAGCAAGGCGCGCAGGGTTTCGATGTTCCTTGCCATGGCCTTTTCGTACCAGCCGGGCTCTGGGCTGGACGGGCCCGACGCCAGGGGGTCGAGCTCGAGGACTCGGACGCCCGTCTCCCTGACGAGCATCTCGACGATGCGCGCCGGGAACTGCGGCTCTGTCACCAGCACGTAGCTGCCCTGGCCCTGCCGCATGGCCCGGGCAAGGCTGGCGATATCGGAGGCCGAGGGCTGGGCGTCGGCCTCGGCCTGCAGGACGAAGGCCACCTTGAGGCCGGCGTCGTGGAAGAGCCAGGACAGGGCGTCGTGCTGGAGCACGAAGCGCACTCCCTGGCCCAGAGGGCCAAGTTCCGCAAGCCTGCGGCCCAGGGCTTCGAAGCGCCCGGCAGCCTGGCTGCCGTTCGCCAGCAGAACATCGGCCTGCGCGGGCATGAGCTTGGCAAATCCCTGGGCGCAGGCTCGCACCATGCGGGCGGCCTGCACGGGACTGGCAAAGCAGTGAGGGTTGCCGGCGCCAGCGTGGCTATGGTGATGGCCATGGCCATGATCATGGGCATGGGCTTGGGCTTGGTCATCGTGATCATGCCCGCCGTGCCCGTCCTCGTGGCGGCCAGCTGCTGCGTGCCCTGCCTCCTTGCCAGGCACCCCGGGGTCAAGATCGAGCCTTGGGATGTCTGCACCCAGTTCCAGCACCAGGAGCTTGGGGCACTCTCTGGCCACATCCGCCAGGAAGGGCTCGAAGCCCTTGCCGACGGCAACAAGGACGCTGGCCGAAGCAAGCTTCACCAGATCCCGCGGGGCGAGCATGTAGTCGTGGGGACAGCCGGCCTGCGCCTGGACAAGCAGTTCGGTCCCGATGCCGGGAACGCCGTCCGCGACTTCCCTTGCCAGAAGCCAGGCAGGATAGCTCGCGGCCAAGACCTTCAGGCTGGAAGC
>JAEEPQ010000224.1 GCA_016284885.1 Desulfovibrio sp. | reverse complement strand
AGGCAGTTGAAGGCGATCTGGTGGGCGTAGGCCTTGCACTCGAAGGGCTTGTTCTCCAGCAGGGCGTGCACCTGCTCGTCGAGCTCGCGTATGCCCTTCTGGCCGGTGCCGGAAACGGCCTGGAAGGTGGTCACCACGATGCGCTTGATTTTTGCGGCGTCGTGGAGGGGCTTCAGGGCCACCAGCATCTGGATGGTGGAGCAGTTGGGGTTGGCGATGATGCCGTTGTGCCAGTCGAGATCCTCGGGATTCACTTCAGGCACGACCAGGGGGCAGCGTTCGTCCATGCGCCAGGCCGCGGAGTTGTCCACGACCACGCAGCCCGAGCGCGCGGCGCAGGGGGCGAACTTGGTCGAGGTCGCGCCGCCGGCGGAGAAGATGGCGAGATCCACGCCTTCGAAGGAGTCTTCCTTCAGCTCCTGGACGGTCAACTCGCCGTCGCCGAAGGGCACCTTCTTGCCCGCGGAGCGGGCGGAGGCGAAGGCCAGCACTTCGGTGGCCGGGAACTTGCGGCTATATAGGGTCTTCAGCATTTCGCGGCCCACGGCGCCGGTGGCGCCGCAGACGGCTACGGTCAGTTTGTCGCTCATGGCAGTCTCCGTAACGAGGGAATTTGGAAACTCCTTTACTACAAGAAAATGCATCTTTTCGTAAAGTGCCGGAGCCGTGCTTTTTTCCTGCGGGGAGGTCATCCCTGGGCCTGGCGGCGTATGCTTGCGGATGAGTCCAGCGCGATGGCCGAAGGGCGGGGACTGCCCCGCAGGGCGCAGGCAGGGGCAGGCAAAAAAGGTGAAAATTTCAAGACTCGCCAAGCGCCTGAAACGGCATGACTTTTCTGCGCAGTGACGGTCGCGGCCGCAAAAGGGCCACCTGAATTCATTGAAGGTATTTTTTTCACGAGATTATGTTGAAGCAATGCATCATCTTGACTTCAGAGCCCTTGCTGATACATTGCGCCTGCAAGCGGGACGATGGAGCATGCAGAGCGATAGTTAAACTGTCGCTTTAAGTGCCAAACCATCCCGCGTGGCCCTGGGCCTGCAGGTCCGTTCTGCTGTGAATATTGGGCCTTCTACATCTATCGGGAGGAAACATGCAATGTTGATGAAGTCCAGCCATACCCAGGCAAAAAGCGCTCCCAGACTCGTTGGCGAAGGCGTGAAATTTCAGCGCATCCGTCGCATCACCGGCTACCTGGTCGGCACCCTCGACCGCTTCAACGATGCCAAGCGCGCCGAAGAAAAGGACCGCGTGAAGCATATCTAGGCTAGACGTTGCCTGCTTTGGGCTGGACCGACCGCACGGCGTCGGGAGGCATCTTCCTCAGGGTGCCGGCGGCAAGAGAAGCGGGCGCGCATTCCCGCGCATTTCAAGAAATCTCCGGCTCCGTCCCTGCATTCTGCAGGATCGGAGCCTTTTTTTGTCCCTGTTCTTGCCCCTGTTCTAGCGACCTCGGCAAGGCTGCCAGCCGTTGCGTCCGCCTGCCTCTGCCGCTGGACTGCGGCTATGCCGGCACAGGCTCCTGCCGTCTGGAAGCTGCTCCCTTGACTTCCCGCCTGCTTCAGGCAACAGTCCCCGTGCCCTGCCAGGCAAAAAGCCTGCCAGTGGCCGTTAGAGCAAGCCCACGCGGAGGAGGAAGCCCATGATCAAAGACCTGAAGTCGTTTACGACCCTGCTCTGCGCAGGCGCAGGCATCATCTGCACCCTCTTCTTCGTCGGCCTTCTCAAGCCTTCCCAGATAGTCTTCATGTCCGCTCTCGGCGGCATTGCCTCGGCAGCCTCCTTTCTCGTCCTGCCGGCCAGGCTCGTTGTTCTGCGCGACAAGCGCGGTCTCAACCATGATCCCGCGCTCGCCTACGCCATACGCCAGCAGATGACCGCAGGCGTCTGGAATCTTGCCGGCATGCTCCTTGCCGTCGTCGTGCCCATGCTCAGCGCGACCGGCCTCACGCCGACCCTGCTGCTCGTGCTCTGGGGCGGCGTGCTGCCGGGCTCTCTGTCGGCCTACATTCTGGCTGCCGCCTCCTGGCGCGCCGTCATCAAGCCCAAGCCCGCCGAGGCGCCGGCAGAAGCCGAAGCCATAGCCGAATCCGGCACCGGGGAAGATAAGGAGTAGCCAGGGAAGGCTCCCAGCGCCAGACCTGAGCTAGCGCTGGCCGTCTGTGGCATGGTCGGGTCCGCCAGTCCCCGCCGAAGCGCCGGAGGCACCGGCTTGCGCAGGGCCGCTGGCTTGCGCGGGAATGCCCGCGCCGTCCGGCTTGCCTGCGGCGGCAGGCAAGTCTGCGCTTTCCGGCGTTGCCGAGGGGTCCCCATCCGGCGGCTCTGCGCCTTCGCCGGCACCAAGGGCATCGGCGGCATCGCCTAAGGCCTGCGGACGAAGGCTTCGGGCTTCGCCGGCTGAGCCCTGGCCTCCGGAAGCTGCGCTCTTGCCTGCGCCAAGGCCAGACATGGGGCCGGTCATGGAGCCCGACTCGGGGCCGGCCTCGCGCGCGGTCGCGGAGGAGAGTTCGTTGATGCGCTTCAGGAGGGCCTTGCGCCTGGCGTCGCCGATGTTCATGTCGCTGGCGAACTCCCGGCACATCCGTGCCTGTTCGGGGCTGAGACGCTTCTTGTAGGCCAGGATGAGCTCGAGGTAGGCGGCGTCCTTCTCCTCCACGTTGCCGTAGGCGAAATAGGTCAGGATGTCGCTGTTGTTCTTGTCCTGGGCGTCGATGTCGGCGCCGTGCTCGAGCAGGGTCCGGGCGGTCAGGACGTTGCCCTGGAGGGCCGTCGTGAGGATGAGCGGCGCGCCGAACTGCCTGTCCTCGATGTTGGGGTTGCCGCCGTGCTCGAGCAGGAAGCGGGCCACCCTGGCCGACCCACTCTCCACCGAGCAGCGCATGGCGGAGTAGCCGTTGTAGGTGGCGTTGGGGTCCGCTCCCTCGAGGACGAGCCGCTCGATATCGGCGTAGCGGTCCTCGACGGAAACCGGGTAGGCGCTCTCGCCTTCCTCCGCCAGCACGCAGGCTGAGCGGTAGAGCTCGTCGTTGACGCGCTCCTGCCTGTCTGCGCCGGTCTCGTCATCGTCGTCCCTGAAGATCTCGCCCGTGCCCGGCGCATGGGCGTTCTGGGATCGGGCAAGATAGTCCTCGCGCATCTTGACGAGGTTGGCCGCGGCAGACGGCCCGAGGCTGGTCGCCATCTCGAGCGCCGAAAAGCCGGCCCGGGTGCGCGCGTCGATGTCCGCGCCAAGGCGCATCAGCTCCCGCACGAAGAACCAGCTCCGCGCCCTGTTGTCCTCGCCGAGCGCTAGCTGCAGGGGGCTGAGTCCCCGGGGGTTTTCGGCATCGATGTCCTCGTAGAGACTGACGGCGCGGAGGAAGAGTCCGAAGCGGCACTCGTGCAGGGCCTCTTCCAGCAGTCCTGACGCTTCGATGGCCACGCCCCGCCGGACCAGGGCTCTGGCGAGGTCCATGCTGTCGCCGCGCACGGCGTGGCGCAGGAGATCCATGCGGGCCTGGACGTTGCCGATGGTTTCAAGGGCCGCGCCCTTGCGCAGAAGCTCGGCAGCCAGTCTGCCGTCCTTCTGCTCGAGGGCGATGGCCAGCGGCTGGCGGGGCTTGCCGAGCCGGGGACAGGCGCCCTCCTTGTCGGGATCGGCGCCGTTGGCGAGCAGCAGGCTGGCCACGGGAAGGTTGCCCGTGCGCACGGCGCAGGCCAGCGGGGTGGCGCCGTCGGCCTCGAAGTTGGGGTTGGCGTCGTGGAGGATGAGATTCTTCGTCGCA
>JAEEPQ010000032.1 GCA_016284885.1 Desulfovibrio sp. | reverse complement strand
GGCCAGCACAGGCAGAACCTCCCGGAGCTCCTGCTCCAGACGCACGGTTTCGTCGTGCACCTGGCACACGGTGAGCACGCCGCCCATGGTGCAGTGGAAGCTCAAGGCAAGGCCAAGGCCGGGCTCCATGAGGACCGCGATGCCGTGCGGCCGGCCGCAGAGGGGATGGCGGGCCACTGCCCGCGCCACCTGCTCCCGGCAGGCATCGGCAAGCGAGCTTTCCCCGGGGGCGAGCTCGTTTGCCGCCAGAGCCTGGACCGCCGGCTCCACGTGGGTGACCAGCTCGATGTCCGGATGCAGGCGGGACACGGCGCCCTCGTAGGCACGGACGCGCTCCATGGCCCGCGCGTAGGCGATATGGCCGTCGAACTCGAGCACGGCCTCGATGCGCGGACGTTGGCAGCCGGTCTGGAAGATGCGGAAGTCGTGGGCCGAGAGCCCCTGCCTGAGGGCAAGGGCGCGGCAGGATTCCAGAGGCGACGCGGGCTCGCCCTGCCCAGTACAGGGATCAACGTGGACGACGACGTCCGCGCCGGGCACGAGGCGCTTGACGGCCTCGGCAGCCTCGTGGGCAATGCGGTGGCCTTCGCTCACGCGCAAGGCCGGCGCCACGCCGAGATTCATGTCGAAGAAGGCGCGGGGGCCCGAGGTGCGCATGCGCAGGCGGCTGAGTTCCGCGACGCCGGGAATAGCCCTGACGGCCTCCTCGACGGCGGTCTGGGTCTCGGCGGAGCCGGCGTCCATGAGGATGCCGGCTGCGCTTCTGGCCATCTCGAGGCTGGCCTTGAAGATGAGGAGCGCAACAAGGAGCGCCGCCACGGTGTCGGCCTGGCCGATGATCTGGCGGATGTGCGCAGGCGCGTGCAGCCGATCGCCGAGCCAGACGGCCAGCACGCCCAGAAAGACCACGCCTGAGGCGAAGATGTCGGTGGCAAAGTGGAGGGCGTCGGCCTCGAGGGCCTGGCTTCTGGCAGCCTTGGCCGCCTTTCTGAGGGCGCGGACGCGGTTCACGTCCACGAGCATGGAGACGGCCATGACGCCGACGCCCCAGAGCGAGGGCAGGACGGGCTCTCCGCCGTCCATGAGGCGGTGCATGCCCTCCCAGCCCACGTAGATGCACACGGCGAAGAGCAGGACGGTTTCGGCCAGGGCGGAGAGGTTTTCGGCCTTGCCGTGGCCGTAGGGATGCCCGCTGTCAGCTGGTCTGGAGGCGAGGGCGACGGCGTACCAGGTCATGGCCGCGGCCACGAGGTCGAGCCCGCTATGCAGGGCTTCGGAGAGTATGGCCAAGCTGTTGGTGTAGAGGCCGACGGCGAGCTTGAAGGCCGTGAGGAATGCGGCGGCCGCAAGGCTCAGGGCAGCAGCGCGGCGCTTCATCCTGTCGGCCTTGGCGGGATCGAAGGAAGTGACGGCAGCTGTGCCGGCCTGGCCAGCAGATTGGGAAAGTTCGGACATGGAGCCAGATCCTTGGGGTGTTCAGACCTGTCCCGCATCAGGCGACGCCTCGGCGTCCGGGAAAAGCCAACGTGAATGAAGGGGGCAGCCTTGCAGAAGCGCAAAAGGGGGGATCCCGAGGATCCCCCCTGCAAAGGCTTGCGTCAGGCGCGGGCCGAAGCCCGTGCTAGAGCCACTTGAACCAGTCCTTCCAGGAGCCTTCGCGCTTTTCGCGGCGCGACTTGTTCTCCTGCAGGCTGTATTCGTGGTAGGAGGCCGTGGCCTTGCCGGCCGCGAGCTCCGCGACCTCAGGCACGTCCTTGTAGTGCTCGACGATGTAGGTGTAGCGCTTCCATGCCGGGCCGTACTTGCCCATGTGCCAGAACATGTCGCCTATGTAGAGCTCGTGCTCAGCCATGTTCTTGCGGCACTTGAGGATGTTCTCCCTGGCAGCCTTGGCGTACTGCGAGTCGGGATACTGCTGCAGCAGGCGCTGGAAGTAGGAGATGGCTTCCTCGAGCACCGTGGTGGGACGGTCTATGGAAACGAACTGGTTCATGAGCGACATGCCCGTCTGGTAGAGCACGTAGGGAATGGCCGGATGGCGGGGATGCAGGGACTCGAAGTCCTTGTAGGTCTCGCCGGCGGTCAGGTACTCCTCGTCCAGATAGTAGGCGTCGGCCAGGGAGAGCTCGGCGTCGACGGTGTACGGGCTGAAGGGGTAGGCGTCGCGGAGCTTGTTGTAGAGCTCGACGGCGCGGACGTAGTTCTTGTCGGCCATGGCGTCGTTGGCGGCTTCGAAGATTTCCTGGGCCGTGTCTTCGGCAGGCGGCAGGTAGATCATGTCGATGATGCCGCAGCCGGACAGGCCGGCCAGCATCGCCATCAGAACCAGAGTGCGAAGGAATTGTCTAGCCATGAAGCTCTTCCAGCAGCAGGTTGGCCGCCTGGGCGGCGGTTGCGCCGTCGCCGGCGGCCGTGACCACCTGGCGGCAGAGTTTGGATCGCACGTCGCCGGCGGCAAAGATGCCGGGGACCGAAGTGCGCATTTCGACGTCCGTGACCAGGAAGCCGCGATCGTCCTTCCCGCAGGCATCGGGGACGAACTCGGCGTTGGGCAGGGTGCCGACGAAGACGAAGAGGCCGTTGACGGCCAGCTCCCTCGTCGCGCCGTCCTTGCGGCTCTTGACGGTGACGGAGGTCAAATCCGGATCGCCGTTGAGGGACTCGACGGTGCTGGAGAGAACCAGCTCCACGTTGGGGCACTGCCGAATGCGGTCCTGGTAGACCCCGGCGCCCCTAAATTCGTCGCGCCTGTGGACAAGGTACAGCTTGGAGACGATCTTCGCGAGGTAGAGCGACTCCTCGAGGGCGGAGTTGCCGCCGCCGACCACGGCGACGGGCTGGCCGCGGAAGAAGTTGCCGTCGCAGATGGCGCAGTAGGACACGCCGCGGCCGCGCAGCCTGTCCTCGCCCTCCAGCCCGAGCTGGCGGTGCCTGGCGCCGCTGGCGACGACGACGGTTTTCGCGCCCACGGGGCCGGCGGAGGTCGCCAGCTCGAAGGCGCCGGCCTGGCCGGCAATGCCGGTCACGTCGGCCGTCGAGCGCGTCACGGCAAGGCCGTCGAGATGGGCGTTGAAGGCGTCGGCAAGCTCCCAGCCCTTGATGCCCTTGGGGAAGCCGGGATAGTTCTCCATGGCGTCGGTCAGGAGCACCTGGCCGCCGGGCGTCAGCTTCTCGAAGAGGATGACCGAACGGCCGGAGCGGACCAGATACAGGGCGGCGGTGATGCCCGCCGGTCCGGCGCCGACGACGGCTGCGTCGAAGGTGTCCATGCGGCGGCCTCTAGGCGAGGGCCTTGGACTGGAGCAGCTGGACGATCTGGTCCTTGGGGAGCGCGCCGGTGCGCTGCTCGACGGCTTCCCCGTTCTTGAAGACGATGAGCGTCGGGATGGCGCGGATGCCGAACTTGGTCGGCGTGGCCGGATTCTCGTCAACGTTCATCTTGAAGACGCGCACGCGGCCGGCGAACTCGCCGGCAACTTCGTCGACGATGGGGCCGACGGCGCGGCAGGGACCGCACCAGGGAGCCCAGAAGTCCACGAGCACGGGCAGATCGGATTTGAGGACGGAAGCTTCAAAGGTGGAATCGCTGACTTGTTCGGCCATGACGGTACTCCTCGTTGTTCTGCCGGGGGCAAGCCCCGCAGGCTGTATGTCGTTGTTGCGTTGATTGACGGACGATGTCCCGCTCTTAAATAGGTGCGCCGGCCGCCCCTGTCAACATGGGGCCGGCCCTGCCCTGCCCTCGGCCAGGACCATGTCGTCCGGCACGGCGCGGCCCCGCGGCACGGTTTCGAAGGCCAGATCGTGGCCAAGGCCCCGAGAGGCGTAGACCCAGCCGGCATAGGCCACCATGGCCGCGTTGTCCGTGCACAGGGCGGGGCTTGGCACAAGCAGCCGTCCCCGCATCTGCGCCATGAAGCGCTGGAAGGCGGCGCGCACGAGGCTGTTGGCGGCCACGCCGCCGGCGAGCAGCAGCGTTTTGGCCTCAGGATGGCGGGCAAAGGCGCGCCTGGTCTTGGCCAGCAGCGTCTCCGCCACGGCGAGGTTGAAGGAGGCGCAGAGATCGCAGAGTTCCTTCGGCGCGTCCTCGGTCCGCTCGAGGGGTCTGGGCCAGCTCAGCCCGCACAGCCGATCCCTGGCGGCCAGGGCCGCCGCCGTCTTGAGGCCGCTGAAGCTGAAGTCGAGATTGGCGTTGTCCAGATAGGGGCGCGGGAAAAGCGCGGGATCGGGCGTGCCCATCTTGGCCAGTTCGTCGAGCAGCCGTCCGCCGGGATAGCTCAGGCCAAGGATCTTGCCCGACTTGTCGAAGGCCTCGCCGGCAGCGTCGTCGATGGTGCGACCAAGAGCTTCGGCCGTCACCTCGTCCCTGAAGCAGTAGAGGCTGGTGTGGCCGCCCGAGACCAGCAGGCCTATGGCGGGGAAGGAAAGCTCCTGCCCGAGGCCGCAGGCCAGAAGGTGCGCCATGAGGTGGTTGACGCCGACAACCCGGCAGCCCGTGCCCAGGGCAAGGCCCTTGGCAAAGGCCGTGCCCACGAGGAGGCTGCCGAGCAGGCCGGGGCCCCGGGAGACGGCGACGCAGTCGATGCCGGCAGGGGACAGGTTCTGGCGGCGCATGAGCTCGTCGAAGAGCGCGCCCATGTAGCGCAGGTGCTCTCGGCTGGCGAGTTCAGGCACCACGCCGCCGAAAAGGGCGTGGATGTCCGCCTGGCTGGCCAGCACGGCGTCCACGAGGGCGCCGTCCCGCACCAGGGCCAGGGCGGTTTCGTCGCACGAGCTTTCTATGCCGAGCACCAGCATGCCGGAACCTGTCCCGTCCGCGGACTAGTCCGCGGCGTGCTTTTTGTAGATCTCGCCGACGGCCTCCACGTCCTTCTTGGACCCGATGAAGAGCGGAGTGCGGGAGTGGAGCTGGGTGGGCTGCTTCTCAAGGATGCGCATGTGTCCGTCCGTGGCCGCGCCGCCGGCCTGCTCGGCCAGGAAGGCGAGGGGGTTGGCTTCGCACATGAGGCGCAGCTTGCCTTCGGGGCGGCCCTTGTAGGGCGGGTACATGTAGATGCCGCCGTAGATGAGGGTGCGGTGGAAGTCGGCAACGAGGGAGCCCACGTAGCGGGCGGAGTAGGCGCCGCCCTTGCTGGAGGGCGCCTTGTGGAAGTGCTCGCAGCACTCGCGGGCGGCCGCGTCCCATTTCTCGCGGTAGCCTTCGTTGCAGGAGTAGACCCAGCCCTGTTCCGGAATCCTCATGTCCGGATGGGAGAGCAGGAACTCGCCCACGCCCGGGTCAAGGGTGAAGCCGTGCACGCCCTGGCCGGTGGAGAGCACCAGCATGGTGGAGGGGCCGTAGAGGCAGTAGCCCGCGGCCACCTGGTTCTCGCCCTTGCGCAGCACCTCCTCGAGGCGCACTTCGCCGGTATTGCCCTCGGGACGGCGGTAGATGGAGAAGATGGTGCCGATGTTGATGTTGACGTCCATGTTGGACGAACCGTCGAGGGGGTCGAAGATCATGATGTAGTCGCCGCGGGGGAATTCGGGTCCGACGCGGATGAGGTCGGGATTCTCCTCGCTGGACATGGCGCACATGGCGCCGGAGCGCTCCATGCGGTAGATCATGATGCTGTTGGCGAGATCGTCGATTTTCTGGACCGCCTCGCCCTGTACGTTGATGACGCCCGTGCCGCCGAGGATGTCGAGCAGGCCGGCCTTGTTGATGCGGCGCGAGATGGTTTTGCAGGACAGAATGAGGTCGTAGAGGAGCCCCGTGAACTTGCCGGTGGCGTGGGGAGACTTCTTCTGGTGGAAGAGCAGGAATTCGGTAACGGTGACGTCGGCCATGTGAACACCTCTCCATGTTTCGCCCCGGTCCCCGCCTTGAGGCGGGGCCGGGAGCCGTTGTGTGCGTGCTGTGCGCTATTCCTTGGGCCCGAAGGGGCTGGGGCGTCCGCCGGGCAGCGTTGCCGGCTGGTCTGCCTTGGGAGCTTCCGCCTTGGGAGCCTCGGCCTTGGGCGCTTCGGACTTGGGCGAATCCGCCTTGGGGGCCTCGGCGCCCGGCCCGAAGGGGCTCGGACGGCCGCCAGGCAGCGTTGCCGGCTTGTCGCCTGCAGGCGAGGCCTCGCCCTGGCGCGGTCCGAAGGGGCTGGGACGGCCGCGGCGCGGCGTTGCCGGCTGGGCTGCCTTGGGAGCCTCGGCCTTGGGCGTTTCTGCCTTGGGAGCCTCGGACTTGGGCGCTTCCGGCCTGGACGCTTCCGCAGGCTTGGCGCCCCTGGGGCCGAAGGGGCTCGGGGCTTCAAACTGCGTCGCCGGCTCTGCGGGCTCGGGATTTTCAGGCGGCAGCTCCTGCTGGAGCATGGCTTCGCGCATGAGGCGGGCGCGCTGCTGGCGGTACTGCTCGTAGCGGGCCTGCTGCTGGCGCATCATGGCGCGGCGCTGCTGCTCGAAGGCCTTGCGGCGCTCCTCCATGGCCTGGCGCTCGTATTCCTTGCGCTCGGCCTCCTGGCGGGCGAGCTCCTGCTCCTCCTGCGGCGTAGGTCCCTGCTCCTCGCCGCCAAGCCCTTCGCCGCCAAGCCCTTCGGGGCGCTTGCGGGTGCGCTCCTTCTGCGGAGGCGGAGGCAGCTGCTCGCGCTTGGGAAAGTAGGCAAGGCCCTGGGCCGTCCCGCCAGTGCCGTCGGGGAAGGAGCCCGAATC
This sequence comes from Desulfovibrio sp., assembly GCA_016284885.1. Lineage (GTDB taxonomy): Bacteria > Desulfobacterota > Desulfovibrionia > Desulfovibrionales > Desulfovibrionaceae > Desulfovibrio. The sequence continues at coordinate 12,451 of JAEEPQ010000032.1, read as the reverse complement.
CACGACGCCGAAGACGATGGGCAGGTTGCCGAAGTAGCGTATCTGGTAGGCGAAGGTGCCGTTGGCGTTCTTCACCGTGCCTGCGTTGGACTTGGTCGCGGCCTCGGCCCAGTCGATGCCGGCGAGCGGCGTGGAGGCGAAGTCGTAGCGGCCGGGCCACAGCAGGGCCTGGGGCGTGAGGATGACGACCTCCTGCGGGGTCTTGGCGTGGGCGGCCAGGGTGTCCATGTTGAAGTAGGCGACCACCGCGCCGAGGAAGTCCACGCCGTCGTAGAGGGGCGCCGCGACCAGCACTTCAGGGCCGTGGGGCGTCTGCTGCACGTCGCAGCGCAGCGCGCGCGTGTTCTGCTTGGCGTCCTCGTAGAGTATGGCGTTGAAGTCGAGGGTCTTGGGCTCGCGGCCGGGAGCGGCCTCCTGGCCGAGCACGGTGCCGTCGGCCTTGACGCCGGCAAAGCCGTCGATCCAGGGGCAGCGGGCGAAGAAGTCCTGCATCCAGCCGCGCGTCGGCGGCTTGTCGGCATTGAGCATGATGCGCTCGAGCCGCTCCAGCTCCACGTCGGTGCTCATCATGCCGTTGACCAGAGCCTGGCCCCGCTCGGAGAGCTCGGCCTTGTCGTCGTAGTCGATGCTTGCCGGCGGGCTGACGTATTCGTGCCAGAGGCTCTTGGTGCCCTTCCAGACGTCCTTCGTAGGCTGCCACTTGTTGCAGCCTGCGCCCATGCCCAGCGCTGCCACCAGGCAGGAAAGCAGCAGGCCCTTGCGTATCGTTGTCGACAAAACACTACTCCCTTAACGCTAGCTGTTGGCTCTCGCCTCGACGCGCGCGGCGAGGTTCTCGAGCAGAGTGACAAGTTTCGAGGCGGGCCTGGCCGCGCCGTCGGCGCGCTCCGCCGCCGGTGCCTTGCCTGAAGCCTGCGCCTGCGCGGCCTGGAGGGCCTTGAGCTCGTCCCTGCGCCGGCACAAGGCGTCCCGCTCCCCTTCGGGGGCAGCCAGGACGAGCTCGTCGTAAATTTCCGCGGCAGAGGCAAGGTCGCCCTGCTCTGCCAGCACTTCGGCCATGGACCGCGTGCGCAGGGACGCACCGCCGGCTTTCGCCGGCTGGGCGGAGCGCCTGGATGCCGTTCCGGCCTTGGTCGCCACCTTGGCCGGCTCGGGGCGGGACTCGGCGGCAGGCTTGGCCGCGCGGGCTTCCGGCCTCGCAGATTCGGACTTGGCAGATTCAGGCTTGCCGGGGTCAGCCTTGGCCAGTTCAGCCTTGGCAGATGCGGGCTGTGCTGGCTCGGACGCAGCCTTCCCAGCCGCTTCAGGGCCAGCCGCTTCAGGGCCAGACGTTTCAGGGACAGACGCCTTGGATGCCGGCGCCTTGCCCACCAGGATCTCGGTTTTCGTCTGGCCAGCCGGCCCTTCGCCGAAGCTGTCGAGTCCGCGGCGCAGCAGTTCGGCCAGGGTGAGACCGGGCCGCTTCAGGGAGAGGCCGAGCATGCGCACGAAGAGCGCCGGATCGGCCCCAGCCTGGCCTGCGCTGGCGGACCAGGCCGACCAGAAGCCCTCGTAGCGGGCGAGCAGGCCCGCAAGCACCTCGACTTCGGCCGCGCATTCTTCCGTACGCCCGAGACGCTCCAGCAGCTCGACGAGGAAGAGGCGCGCTTCAAGATATTCGCCGTGGCGGGCAACGCCTTCCTTCAGCACCTCGCAGGCCTGTTCGAGATCGCCCTCGCGCTCGAGCATCCGGGCCAGGGGGAAAAAAATCTTGGAATTGGGCTCGAGCGCCAGGACTTCCTTGTACCACTCAATTTTTTCGGTCATCCGAACGGGCTCCTGGTTGAGGGTGCGCGTCGAAAAGGTAGAGCACCTCGTTGGCCCGCAGATAGTGCAGGCGCTGGCGGACCATCTTCTCTACGTACTTGGGATCGTTCTGGAGCAAGCGGATCTCCTGGGACAGTGCGCGGTTCTCGCTGTCGAGCGCCTTGATCTGGGAAGCGATCTGGGCGTGCTCCTCCTTGAGGGCCGCATAGTCGACGAGACCGTTGGTGCCCCAGACCATGCGGTAGAGCAGGAGGATGTTGACGAGCGCAAACGCGCAGAGCAGGAAGACGCGCCAGAACATTACTGCAGCACCTTGTCCCGGTTGGCGGACACGCGGCCTTCCAGAACGCATTCCTTGAGTATCTTTTCAGTGAGCCGCTCGAGCCTGGCAAGCACGTCCTCGTCCACGCTGATGCCGTCGAGGCGGTTGGCGTAGCTCTTCAGCATGTCCATCTCGTCGCCGAGGGCGCGGTCCATGCCCTGGGCGCGGAAGTCCTCCTCCAGGTCGAGGACGGCCGAGATGCAGTTCCTGAGCCGCTCGCGCAGCGCGGTAGTCTTGTCCATGCCTTGCTCCCGCCTGCAGCCCGGCCTAGTTCCCGGCGTCCCTGCCCTGCTCGTCCTTGACGGCTGCAAAGAAGCCCCTGCAGTAGTTCCAGCACGAGAAGACGGCCATGACCATGGAAAGATAGAGGAGCACGGTGCCAAGGCTATGCATGTCCACGCCCCAGAGGGGGTAGTGGAGCATGAGCGGGACGGAGGCGAGCATCTGCAGCACGGTCTTGAGCTTGCCGTACCTGTCGGCTGCGAGGACTATGCCCTCGTCGATGGCGATGGTGCGCAGGCCAGTCACTATGAGCTCGCGCGACACGATGACGATGACGACCCAGGCCGGCGCCCAGCCGAGCATGACGAGCATGATGAGCACCGAGCAGATGAGCACCTTGTCGGCCAGCGGATCCAGAAACTTGCCCATGTTGCTCACCATGTGGCAGGAGCGGGCGATGTAGCCGTCCAGCCAGTCGGTGATCGAAGCCAGAATGAAGGCAAGGGCCGCCAGGCGGCAGGTGATCACGCCCTCGAAGTAGAGCAGCGCCACCACGACGGGAACCAGAATGACGCGCATGAGCGTTATTTTCGTTGCAAGAGTGATCTTCATGGAGAGGCTGCTCCTTCTTGAGGAAGATGCCGTTTCAGCCCTCTCTGCTACCATACTTCCCCTGTGGAGAAAAGGGAAAAAAGCGCGCCGGTCCTGCCGGAGCGCGCAGCAGGCGCGTCGGTCCCGCCTGCGCCGGCAGCTTCTTTCCGGCCTTCGCACCTCTGCCCGGATGCGGTGCTGGGAGGAGAGGCGAAGCAGGCTGCGGCAGGCTTTGCTTGCGCGAAAAAAGGGCGCCCTTCCGGAAGCATCCGGCAAGGGGCGCCCTTTCGGAAGGCCTGGCACAGGGGGCCAGCGCGCAGGACGCAGCCTGCTATTTGCCTTCGGTGCAGATCTTCACGATGTTTCTCGCAACGCTGAGGAAGGCCTCCTGCGTGGGACTGGCCTCCTCCATCTCGACCACGGGCACGCCGTTGTCGGCAGCCACGACGGCGGCCGGATCGAGGGGAATGGCGCCGAGGAAGTTCATCTTCTCCTGCTTGGCGAGCTTCTCGCCGCCACCCTTCTTGAAGAGGTCGATCTCCTTGCGGCAGTGGGGGCAGACAAGCCCGCTCATGTTCTCGATGACGCCCACGGGGCGGGCCTTGGTCACCTGGATGAAGTTGATGCACTTGCGCACGTCGGCAAGGGAGATCTCCTGCGGAGTGGTGACCACGACGCACTCGGCGTCGGGGATGGACTGCAGGATGGTCATGTGCTCGTCGCCGGTTCCTGGCGGGGAGTCGATGACGAGGAAGTCAAGATCGCCCCAGGCCACATCGCCGATGAACTGGCGGATGGCGGAGGCCTTCTTGGGGCCGCGCCAGATGATGGCCTGGTCCTTGTCCTGGAGCAGGGAGTCCATGGAGATGACCTTGAGATCCTTGTAGAGCGCGGGCAGAAGCTGGTTCTGGGCGTTGACGTTGATTTCGGCCTTCTGGAGGCCGAGCAGGTTCGGCACGCTGGGGCCGTGGATGTCGACGTCGAGAATGCCCACGCGGTAGCCAAGCCTGGACATGGCGCAGGCCACGTTGACGGCGACGGAGCTCTTGCCGACGCCGCCCTTGCCGCTCATGACGAAGAGCTTGTGCTTGATGTGCGCGAGGTTGTTGGCGATGTCCCTGTCCTGCTGGGCGATGAGCTCGCTCGGACAGGTGCCGGTGCCTTTGGAGCTGCAGGATCCGGCGGATCCGCAGCTGGAACAGTCAGCCATAGTCACTCCGGTGTCCGAAAGGCATTCCCCGCCGCGCCCGCGTCAGGGGGCAGCGCGGAAGGGGGCCGTGCGGACCGCTAAGGTTGCCACCCGTGGTTGCCCACGAGATCCACGAAGACGGCAGGGCCCAAGTCCTGGCCGCGCAGGGCGCCCCGCTCCTTGCAGTAGCGCTTGAGCCGCTGCTCGCGCGGACGCCCGCCTACAGGAATAAGCATGATTCCCTTTTCGTCAAGCTGCCCGGCCAGCGGCGCGGGGACCTGGGGGCCGCCGGCCGTGACGATGATCCGGTCAAAGCGCAGGTCGCCCGTGATGCCGCCCGCCATGCCGAGGGTGCCGTCGCCAAGGCGCATGCACACCCTGCCGGGCCTGAAGCCGACCAGGGGGCCTGGCTGGGGAAAGGCCGGGGCTCCGGCAGGGGGGCTGGCGTCGACGTCGAGGCCTAGTCCCGACAGGACGGCGGCCGCGCGCCGGTAGAGGCCGGGCAGGCGCTCCACGGTGTAGACCCGGCAGCCGAGGCAGGCCAGCACGGCCGCCTGGTAGCCCGAGCCCGTTCCCACCTCGAGCACGCGCATGCCCCGGGAGAGGCCGAGCAGCGAGGTCATGCGGGCAACGGTGAAGGGGTGGGAGATGGTCTGGCCAAAGCCGATAGGCAGGGTCTGGAAGGCGTAGGCCCTGGCCCTGAGGGCCGGGTCCACGAAGAGGTGGCGCGGCACGGCGCCCATGGCCGCCAGCACCGCCTGGTCGGCGATGCCCTGCCGCTCGAGCTCGCGTACCATGAGCCTGCGGCTGCGCTCAGCCACGGCTTCGGCCGCGCTCAGGGCCTGCGCCCTTTCCCGTGCAAATCGTGCCTCGTCCATACGCTCCTGCCATTGCGCCCCGCCAGGGGCGATCCTGATTGCCAAACTGGTAAAGCCTTTCCCCTGCCCTGTCCACACCTTTACGAGGAAGAGCGCCGCGGCCTAGGCTCGCCGCATGGCCCGAACGCCGGGAGGCCTGGGCTCCTATCTTAGAGTTTTTCTAGAAACTTGATTATCCGGCCCCCTTGTGCAAGATTGCCTCTCTGGAGCGCGGCGCCCGGCCGCGCGCCCCAAGCACCTAAAGGAGTCCTTGAAGATGCGAAGCCGCCTTCTGCCGAATCTGCTCGTCGTCCTCGTCCTGGCCGTCCTGGCCTTCGGGGTGTGGTCCTTCGTCTACGACATGGAGGGCCCGGAGATAGCCGTGGAGCCCAAAGTGGACCGCATCTCCCCGAACACGAAGCTTGCCGTGCGCATGAAGGACAAGGCGGGCGTGCGGGAGCTCTCTCTGGCCATACGCCGCGACGGCCAGGTGCAGGAATTCTACAGGAAGCGCTACGAGGACGGCTTGACGGACCGCACCGAAACCGTGCCCCTGAAGGACGCGAACCTCCAGGACGGCGCCTTCGAGCTCGAGATCAAGGCCACGGACGGGTCGCTGGCCGGCTTCGGCCACGGCAACACCCGCACCCTCTCCCTGCCCATGACCCTCGACACCCAGCCGCCGAGGCTTTCCATCAAGACCCTGCCCCCGCACATCGGCCGCGGCGGCTGCGCCGTGATACGCTACACGGCCAGCGAGGAGATCCACGACACGGGCGTGCTCATCAACGGCAACTTCCTCGTGCCCGCCTTCCTCCAGAAGGACGGCTCCTGGGTCTGCATCTACCCCTTCCCCTACAGGATGAGCCCGCAGGACTTCCGGAAGAGCGTCGAGATCACGGCCGCCGACGGCGCCGGCAACGTCACCCGCAGCCACATCACCGTCATGCCCTTCGACCGGAAGTTCAAGGACGACAAGCTCACCATCACCGACGCCTTCCTGGGCCGCGTCTACGAGAAGCTCTCCCACCTGACCCCTGGCGTCACCGACCCCATGCAGTGCTACCTTGCGGTCAACGACGCCGTGCGCCGCCAGAACATGGAGCGGCTCTTCGAGCTCACCCGCAGCTCCGCCGGTGCCATGCTCTGGAACGGCGGCTTCATGCCCCTGCCGAGAGCCGCCGTGCGCGCCAACTTCGCAGACCACCGCACGCTCTACTACAACGGCCAGCTCATCGGCGAGGCCTCCCATCTCGGCCTCGATCTGGCCAGCCTGCGCAACGCCGAGATCCCGGCAGCCAACGACGGCAGGGTGGTCTTCACCGGGGAGCTCGGCGTCTACGGCAACCTCTGCCTCATCGACCACGGCCTCGGCGTCTTCTCCCTCTACGCCCACATGCAGAACTTCGACGTCAAGACGGGCGACGCCGTGACCAAGGGCCAGATCATCGGCCGCACCGACCAGACCGGCCTCGCCTTCGGCGACCACCTGCACTTCGGCATCATCGTCGGCGGCATCGAGGTCACCCCCATCGAATGGCTCGACCCCAAGTGGGTGAAGAACATCGTCGACAACGTCAACGGCGTGGCAGCTCCCCAGGGCCAGGCGCCCCAGGCCGGCCAGAGTTCCGGCAAGGCGACCAAGGGCAAGCGCAGGCGCTAGACGCGCAAAGCCCTCCCGGCCTGCGCCGGAAGGGCTGGAAAAGAGCGGGCTGGAAAAGGGGCCTGCGCCCCTGGCATGGCCTTTGGCTCAGCGGCCGCGCCTGGCGATGAGGAAGCGCACGTCGTCCGCGGCATTCTTGCGGAAGTAGCAGAACACGCCGTGCTTTTCGTGGTTGTACTCGCTGTTGTTCCAGCGATCCTCCAGGGTATTGTCCTCCTGACGCATGTCGCTGAGCAGGAATTCCGAGACGCCCCGCTGGTTGGCGACCTTGTCGAAGGAGGAGCTCGAGGCGTCCGAGAGGCTGACAACATAGTCCCCCGAGCGTTCCCGGCTCTCGGAGAAGAAGGCCCGGTAGGGACCGTCGTAGCCCTCGAGGACGGGGGCCTGGTCGTAGAGCGTGGCGCTGGCCTGATGCGCCGGATCCTTTTTCTTCTTCTCCTGGCTTGCGGCGTAGCCGACCAGGGCGGCCGTGCCGATGACGGCGGCCGAGCCGACGAGCAGGGGCGCCATGTAGCGCGACTCGCAGCCCGCAGTGACCAGCGAGGCTGCGATGAGGCAGGGAAGCGCGTATTTCTTCAGCAACATGGGAACCTCCACAGGTTGAGTGCGGGGTGAAGAGGTCTTGACGGCGGCCTGCAGGCGTGCAGGACCTTGGCAAGGTTCATTGGTACTTCGCCAGGATGCCCTTGCCAAGCCCTTTCTTGCCAGGCCGCCGCCCGCCCGGCCTTTTCAGCAGGTCCGCCTGGCCGCGGCAGGGACGTATCCCAGACGGCGCTGGCCAGAAGGTTTCCTCTGGCAGGCATGAGGCAATCGGGCATGCGTGCGCCCTGGAGTCGCGCCAAGTGTCGCGCCAGTTGCCCCGCTAGGCGCCGAGGACCTGCCTGAGCAGGGCAAAGAGCTTGTCCAGATCGATGGGCTTGACAAGGTGGCCGTTCATGCCGGCATCCCGGCCGGCCTGGATGTCCGCGTTGCTGGAGTTGGCCGACAGGGCGATGACGGGCACCTTGGCCTTGGCCTTGTCCGCCAGGGCGCGGATGGCGCGCGTGGCCTCGAAGCCGTCCATGTTGGGCATCTGCAGATCCATGAGCACCACGTCGTAGTGGCCGGCCGCGGCCTGCTCCACCTTGGCGAGGGCCTGGACACCGTCCTCGGCCTCATCGACTTCGAAGCCGTTCATGGCAAGGACGGCCGCCGCAATTTCGCGGTTGACCTCGATGTCATCCACCAGCAGCACGCGTCTGCCAGTGAAGTCCACGTCCTTTCCGCTGGCCTCCTCGGCCTGGCGGCTCTGGCAGCCCAGGGCCTTGGCGAGGGCCCGGCGCAGCTCCGAGGCGAAGACGGGCTTGGCGCAGATGGCAGCCACCCCCGTTCCCTCGGAGGCCTTCCTGACCCGCTCGATGTCGTAGGCCGTGACGAGCACGAGGCCGACGCCGCGCCCCGCAGACGCGGCCATGTCCGCCATCGCCCTGGCCGCGTCCACGCCCGACATGTCGCGCATGCGCCACTCGAGGATGCAGACGTCGAAGGGATCGTCTGCGCTCAGGGCCGCGTCGGAGCGCTGGATGGCCTCGTGGCCGGACATGGTCCATTCGGCGGACGCCCCCATGGCCTCGAGATGCCCGATGAGGGCCCTGCAGGCATTGCTGTCGTCGTCGGCCACCAGCACCTTGAGGCCCGAGGCATCGAAAGGCTCCGAGGCCTGGCTTTCATTTCCGCCCACCGTGCGGAAGCGGAAGCCCAGGATGAACTCCGTGCCCTTCCCGAGCTCGGACTCCACGCGGACGGTGCCCTGCATGAGGGCAATGAGGTTCATGGTGACGGCCATGCCAAGGCCGGTTCCGCCCAGCCTCTGTTCGGCGTCGCCGCCCTCGCGCTCAAAGGCCTGGAAGTTGCGCGCCAGAAATTCCTTCGACATGCCGATGCCGTTGTCCTTCACGCGGACCTCGAAGCTGGCCTCGTCGGCGCTGCCTTCCGGCTCGAGCTCGCGGATGTTGACCTCCACGTGGCCGCCCGGCGGGGTGAACTTGATGGCGTTGCCGCAGATATTGATGAGGATCTGGGACAGGCGCAGCCTGTCGCAGAGTATGTTCTCGTGCCGCACGCCGATGGCGTTGACGTCCACGGTATGGCGCTTGGCGGCGACCTGGCCGAGCAGCATGACGTGGAGGGCGCGCATGAGCTCGGGAATGTTCACCGGCGAGAGGTGGAGCTCCACCCTGCCCCCCTCGATCTGGCTCATCTCGAGCACGTTGTTGATCAGCGAGAGCATGTGGCTGCTCGAGAGGTTGATCTTGTGCAGGTAGGCGTGGATGGTCGGCACGTCGTACTTGGAGAGCGCAAGGTTCGTGAAGCCGATGACGGCGTTCATGGGCGTCCGGAAATCGTGGGACATGCTCGAGAGAAAGCCGCTCTTGAGGCGGCTGGCCTCCTCGGCCTGAATGCGCCTGGTCTCCACCTGGTTCCAGCGCGTGCGCATGAGCCAGTACATGCCGAAGACAACGGCGATGATGAGGGCCACAAGGGTCAGCTGGAGGGCGCTGTCGCGCACCAGGTGCTGGCCGAAGGCCTCCACCTGCTTCCCGATGAAGACCTCGTCCGGCGTGCCCGGCAGGACGTTGAAGTGCTCGGCTGTCTTGGCCATGATGCCGAGGGCCGTCTCGTGCGCCTCCTGGCGTATCCACTGATGGGAGGCCTTGAAGATGAAGAAGAGCATGAAGAGCCACACCAGGGCGGAGTGGCCGAAGCGTCCCTCGCGGTCGCGGCCGAGCACCGAGAGGAAGAAGCAGATGCCGAGTATGCCCCAGACTGCGAAGAGGCAGTAGCTCTCCGTGGCCAGGCTGCCTATGGACCACACGCTCGGCATGGAGACGAAGAAGAAGAAGGCGCAGCCTATGACGGTGCCGGCAAGGCCTGCGGCAGCGTGCAGCCTGTCCCCTTCCCTGCGCGCCTGCACGAAGGCCGCCGCCGAGACGTAGGCGTAGACGATGGAGGCGCACACGGAGGAGACGTCCACGACCCAGCCTATGGTGGTGCGGCCCGTGCAGGCCACGGCGATGGAGACAGCCATGAGGAAGAGGATGGCGCTGCGCGGGATGCCGCGCTCCGTGCGCATCCCGAACCAGGGGGGCAGGACGCCGTGCTCGGCCAGGGAGCAGGAGAGGCGCGACAGCGCGATGGTAAAGCCCGTCACGGCCGTGCCCACGGCTGCCAGCACGCAGGCTGCCAGCACAGCCTTGCCAGAGCTTCCCATGTGCTCGGCAACGACGCTGAAGACGGGCATGCCGGACATGCCGGCCCCGCCGCCTGCGGCCTTGGCGCTGGCCCAAGCCTGCCAGCCCTCCTTGACAAGGGGGGCCGCGGCCACGGCGACGAGGGCTGCATAGGCGGCTACGGCGCAGAGCAGGCCACAGGCGACCGGCCAGAGGAGGAAGCGCCTGGAAAAGTTGATCTCGCCCGCCACGTGGGAGGTGGCCTCGAAGCCCACGAAGGCCCAGGGGGCCAGCGCCAGGGCGCCGAAGATCTGGAATGCATGGCTTGCGCCCGGCGCAAAGGCGGGAGCCAGGCCGGCAAGGCCGCCCGAATCGGCGAAGACGTCGGCAAAGCACCAGGCAATGCCTCCTGCCAGCAGGACGGCCAAGCCCGTGTTCAGCCGCACGGCCCAGCGGTTGCGCCACAGGCAAAGGCAGCCGAAGAAGAGGATCACGCCCGCCGACAGCAGCACCTCGCCAAGCCAGACTTCGTAGCCTGCCACTGTGTAGTGGAGGCCAAACTTGAGCGCGTTGCCGCCGTAGCGGCGCACCAGCAGCGCGAAGGCAGTGGCGTTGGCCCAGATGATGGAGGCGTAGGCCAGCCAGAGAAACCATGCGCAGAGGAAGGCGTGGTCGCAGCCAAGGGCCTCGCGCACGTAGCTTGTGCTGCCCCCGCCGTCGTTTCCGCGCCGTGCCATGTAGTGGTAGTTGACCCCCACGACCAGCAGGCAGAGGGCGCCCAGCAGCAGGCCGAGGCAGGTGCCGAGCGGTCCTGCCAGCGGCAGGAAGGTGGTGCCCGGCATGACGAAGGCGCCCCAGCCCACGCAGCAGCCGAAAGCCAGGCCCCAGACGGCAAGGGGGGTGAAGCGCCAGGCAGGGGTGCGCCCTTTCGAATCCGACCGTTCCGTATCCATTGGCTCTGAATTCATTGGCTAACAAACTTGAATTATTAGCGATTTAAAGAAACCAAATTGTATTCCTGCAGCCATGTTTTGGCAAGCGGCCAAAAGTCGCCGCCGCCGTCTGGCAGCGCCTAGCCAAACGCCTGTCTCAGCGCCTGTCCAAGCCCCGGCGCGTTCCGCATCGTCCTTGGCGCAGCGCGTCAGCAAGGCGGGCGGGCACCCAGTGGATAGCCAGAGCCCAGCCAGCACCCAGTCAGCGTGCAGTGCCGGCGTCTGGGCGCCCCGTCTGCCCTGCCGTCGGCATGTCGCAGCCTTCCCATTCGTCCGGGAGCTCCCGCCGGAATCGGCGCCAGTCGGGCGCCTGCCTGTCCTCCGCCGACGGCTCCCAGAAGCGCATGCGGGCAAGGCTGGCCTCGCCCATGAAGCCGCCACGGACTATCCTCCCCTCCTGGACGAGGCAGAATTCCTCGCCAAAGCCCGGACGGCAGACCCGCACGCCCCTGCTCCCCAGTTCAAGCGCTTCGTCAAAGGTCATGCCCGGCCTCCCTGGCGTGCGAAACAGGATCCCTCGGGGCAAAGGCTTTCAGCACAGGGGCTTTCGGGACAGGCGGCCTCGGAAGCGGGGCTGCCGGGAAAGGCATCGCCGTAGTGCACCTTGAGCAGGGTCAGGCCGCAGGCCGGCGCTGTCCGCGAACGGAGCAGCTCCCGGGGACGGCCCTGAAGGAAGGACGGCACCTTGCCAGGCGCAAGCTTCCCCTTGCCCACGTCGTGGAGCAGGCCTGCGATATTGCGCACCATCTGCTTGAGAAAGCCCGAGCCCGTGACGTCGAGCCGAAGGCAGGGCCTGTGCGGGGGGAGAGAGGGGCCTGCCTTGGTCAAGACCGCGTCCCAGCTCTCTTCGGCAAGCTCCAGGGCATAGAGGGTGCGCACGGTGTCCTTCACGGGCGTGCCGGCATTGGCGAAGCTCGCAAAGTCGTGCGTGCCCTTGAAAAGCTCCAGAGCCTTGCGCATAGGTGCCTCGTCCAGGGGCCCGCAGCGCCAGACGAAGGGTCCAAGCCAGGGAAGCGCAAAGCCAGGCTCCTGCCAGAAGCGGTAGCGGTAGGTCTTGGCCCTGGCGGAAAAGCGGGCGTGGAAGTCCCCGGCACAGGGCTCGCAGGAAAGCACCCGGATGGCGTCGGGCAGGAGGGCGTTGAGCGCGTGCCGCCAGTCCCGGATCTTCGGAAAGCGTTCGTCTTCCACGTCGCAGTGCACCGTCTGCCCAAGGGCGTGGACGCCGGCGTCCGTGCGGCCGGAGCCAAACGCGGCAACGTGCACGCCGGCAAGCCTTGAGAGGGCCTGCTCCAGCTGGCCCTGCACGGTGCGCAGGGCCAGCGCCGGTGCCTGTATCTGCCAGCCGTGCCAGCCTGTGCCCTCGTAGGCGAGGACGATTTTCAGGCGCATGGCGCGAAAGGGTGCCCCTTCCCTACTCCTTGGACTGGCCTTGCTCGGTGCCGTCGGCGATGCGCTTCAGGTACTTGCTGCGGCAGTCGTAGCTGCAGAAGTGGTAGACCTTGTCGCCGTCGCGCACCGTGACGCTGTCGTCCACCGGCACGTAGGCCCCGCACTCGGGATCCTTGACCATCTCGCCGGCCTCGATCTTCTTCTTCATGTT
>JAEEPQ010000223.1 GCA_016284885.1 Desulfovibrio sp. | reverse complement strand
ACTAATTTGTTCAAATTCGTGACTAAGCGTGGCGGGGCAACGGTGCGGCATCCCCTGCACGGGGCTTGGCAGGAGGCTTTCTTGCCGAACCCTCTGCATTCCGGACAGGGAGATCAGGGGCATCGTGCTTGACGGCCAATCCTTTGTTCTGGACGCCGCCTGCGGCCACGGGTGGAGGAGCGGCCATGGCCGGGCCGCATGGCTCATGGCCGGCAGAGGCACGCCGAGCCGTTAGGCTCGCCGGAGACGAAGGCTGTGCACGGGGCACGGCGCAGGCGTCGCCTTCAGCATCATCGACAAGTTGCCGGGCGAGCGGGCCATGCCGTTTCCCGCACGAGTCTCGTGCTGGCCTTCCCGCGGGCGATTGCACGGAGCAGACATGATCGTCCTCGCTCCAGGCCTTGCCGGGACAGATGCACCCTGGTCTGCGGTGCCGGTGAGCGGGGCGGGGCGAACAGCCTGCCTGAGACGAGGGCAAGCCGGCTTGCCGTGGAGCACGGCGCACGCGAAAGGCTGCTGGCCATGCCTGTGCAGCCAGATCAGAGAGAGCATCTATGGCCGCTTCCGCAGCAAGGCTGAATCCCGCCCCCGAATCGCGGCATCGTCTGACCGCGCTAGACGATGCCCAGCAGCGCAAGCCGCCTTCGTGCATCGGCAGCCGCTATGCGGAAATCCGTGGACCGCAAGGACGCGCGGCAAGGCTGCCGGGACGAGGACAGGAAGGCTTGGCGGGAATATGCCAGCGGCAGGACGGCATGTCGCCCAGGATGCAATGGTAGCCTGGCCTGCCCACGCTTGAAGCCGGAAACGATGAGGAGCCCTCTGCGTGCAGAAGATGCGCCTTCTGTCTCAGGAAAAGGTAACAACGGCATTCACGTCACGGAAAGCCTTTGTTAATTTCGCAAAAAAGTGACGCCTTTTTCCTGCAGGGTCGGCGTGCCTTGCGGAAGGGGCCCCTGCGCCCGGGTCGCTGGGGGCGCTGGTGGCTGTTGCCCTTGGCAGAGCCTAGGCATAGAATTCAAGGCGCTGTCAGGTTCAATCGTCCTGCACCGGGACGCGTCCGCGCCCACCCCAAGGAGGTCGCCCATGTTCAGGAAAGTCTTGCCCGCGCTTGTCTGCGCCGTTCCGCTTGCCCTTGCCGCTCCCGCCTGCGCCGAGGAGGAGCTTGCCCCCGGCTTCAATGCCTGCATGGACAGGAGCGAAGGCGTCACGGCGAACATGATTGAGTGCATGAACGACGCCCATGACTACCTCGATAAGCGCCTGAACCAGGTCTACAAGAAGGCCAGAACCGAGTGCGAAGACGATGCCTGCAGAAAGAAGCTCCTCGAAGCCGAACGCGCCTGGATCAAGTACCGGGACGCCATGTCCGATGCCGTGTGGGCCATGAACGGCGGCGGCAGCATGAGCCGTCTGATGGCCAACCAGTTCATTCTGGAGGAAACCAAGAAGCAGACGAAGTGGCTCGGCGGCGAGGACAAGTAGCCCTGGCCTGATCCTTGCCCTCAGCTGGAGGCGCAGGAATGGCGATGCAGCGTTCAGTCGCGGCCGCGGCCCTGCTGGTCGCGGGGATGCTGGCTCAGCTCTGGAGTCCGCAGCCGGCGTCTGGGGAGCCGGGCTCGCCCGGCGATGGATTCGATGCCATCACGGACGGAGATCCGCCCGTAGAGGTGCCCTTTTTCGGGGAACCGGTCATTGTGCCGGGAGAGCGTCCCCAGGAGGCGAGGCCAAAGCCTCCGGAAGCCAGGCCAAAGCCGCAGGCGGACAAGCCGGACACGCCGAAGCCGAGGGCAGAGAAGCCCCCGAAGCCTGAACCCCGCCAGCATGCGGAAGCAAAGCCGAAGCCACGGAGCAACAGGCTCGAGATCCCGGCCGACGCGGCCCAAAAGCGCGACCTATCCTTCCTCGAGGGCTGCTGGTATTTCGACAAGAACCTGGATCGCATCGATGCGCCCGGCGGAGGCAACCTCGGCATGTCCCAGGACTACTACTGCTTCGACAAGCGGGGGCGGGGGCGCTTCTTTACCCGGATGTTCAAGTTCAATAAGCGCTTCTCCACCTACGCCCGTGCCCGCTTCGGACCCAACGGCGAGCTCTTTCTCGAGCACCCGAACCTGCCGACGCTGCCGGGCGTGACGCGCCTTGCCATGACGACCTCCTGCCGGGGCCGGGAAGCCGGCACCGTCTGCCGCACCTATGCCCCCGGCGCGCGCTGGCTGCCCAAGCAGGGAACCACGCGCCTCAGAAGGACGCCGTAGTCTGCGCCCAGTGGCGCGGCGCTGGCTTCGCGACGCACCGGCTTGGACCGCCTGCCTGTTCCGGCAGGGCGGGAGTCGCCCCTTTGCCGTTCAGGGCGGCATGCTGGGAGCGGCCGTCCCGCCCTTGTCGCTGGCGCTTTTCGTGGCAGGTGCAAAGCGGGGCGCGATCGTGTACCACGAAAGGGCATGACCAGACGCCGGCATATTGCGGCTGCCGGCCTGGCAAGCCCCCTTCAAGGAGGAGCCATGGACAATGCCTCCCCTCTGCCCCGCCTGGCGGCTCCGCTTGCGCCGGCGGGCTCGATCCGTCTTCCCTCGCCTGCCCTCGGCCTGTTCCGCATGCCGGAAGGCTACGTCCTGCTTTCCCGGGACGGGGCCTTCTTCTCCACGGACCTTGCCGGCACAGAGCAGGTCATGCGCTTCGGGGGCGCGCCCGTGCACGAGGACTTCGACGACGGCCCGCCCCGGATCTTCGAGGCCGCAGGCATGCTCTTCGCCTTCTGGCGCGGCGATCGCGACCAGTGGTTCACGCGCGACGGCACAACCTGGGATCGCCTGCCGCTGCCTGCCTTCCACGACAGGCGCAGGCTCGACTGGCGCGGCGTCCTGGAGACGCCCGACGGCCTCTGCGCCTGGGCTTCCTACACCAGGGACAATGCGGAAATCGGCTTCGGCGACGACCTCATCTACGACTCCTACGTCGTCGGCGCGGCCCTCTTCGAAGGGCCGGATCCGGAACGCCTCGCCTTCACGGGCACCTTCGAGGACTGCTTCGACCGGTACACGGTGACTGGCCTCGCCTGCGCCAAGGGCAGGCTTGCGGCCCTCTGCGCCAGCGAGCCCCCGCGCAAGGGCAGCCTCGTCTGCGCTTTCAGGGATGCCGGAGGCGCCTTCCAGCCGGCCTCGCCCATGGACATCGAGGACTACGGCGTCAGCGTGCGCGACTACAAGATCAACTTCGCCTACAACCGCACCAAGCTCTATGCCTTCCAGGACCGGCTCTACGCCCGGGGGAGGAGCCTCTACGAAGTCGATCCCGCAACGGGCGTCCTCGCCGACGTCCATCCCACGCGTGTGCCCAATTCCTTCGAGTACGTGAAGGAGTTTGCCGGCGTGCTCTACTACCGGGGCACGGCGCTGTGGACGAGCGCCGACATGGTGCGCTGGGAGATCTTCTGCGAGGACGCAAGCTTCGGGCAAAGCTTCGTGGTCGAGGGGAACCGCTTCACGGCTGTGGCCGCGGACGGCACGGTGCTGCGATCGCGTCTGGCCTGATGCCGCGCCATGCTTTGATCCCCAATGGAGGAAGGCGGCATGAAGGAGCGTTTGAAAAAGGACGAGGCCTGGATCAGGGCACGCCTGCCGGCAGAACTGGTCGGCGAGGACATTTTTTCCACCTGTGACCCCTTCCCCTCATAATGTCGGTTAGTTCGCACGACCGCGGTTGCGAGCGGAGAATCGCCTGTGGCTGTACGCAAAGAAATCGACATTAACTGGCATAGGATTCACAGCTGGGTAAAGCTGC
>JAEEPQ010000031.1 GCA_016284885.1 Desulfovibrio sp. | reverse complement strand
CGTGCCCGCGCCTGTCCCTGCGGCGCAGCCCGCCTACGGCCAGGCCCAGCCCCAGCCCATCAGCCTGACCCAGGCCTCGGCCCGCGAAAGCCAGGCAGCCCTGCCGGGTGCGCCCGTGCAGGCGGCCGCGCCCCAGCAGACCAACCAGGTGCCAACCGGCGAGACCTGGGGTCGCGAAACGCCCAAGCCCGAGGCTCCTAAGGCCCAGAAGGACATGACCATCGCTCTCTACGAGGCTGGCGTGAACTCCTTCAACGCCCGCAACTACAGCGAGGCCCAGCGCTCCTTCTCCGACTACATGAAGAACTTCAGCTCTTCGCCCAAGGCCCCGGCAGCCCAGTACTACCTTGCCGAATGCTACTTCCAGAAGAACCAGTTCTCCGACGCGGCCCTGGCCTACGACACGGTCATCACCAAGTACGGCAGTTCCGCCAAGGCCCCGGCGGCCTATCTCAAGCAGGGCATCTGCTTCTCCAAGATGGGCCAGGGCAAGGCCGCCCAGGCCCGCATGCAGGAGCTCATCCGCAAGTTCCCCTCGAGCCCAGAGGCGGCCCGCGCCAAGAGCTTCCTGAAGACCAACAGCTAGCCCAGCCTTCCAGCCAGGCATAGTCTCTCCCCCCCTGTCCGGCATGCCCGCCAGGGGGGCTTTTTTTCGCCTCCCGCAGGACGGCCCCTGCGCCGCGGCGCTCCGCGGCGCCTGCTGAGACGAGCGCCTGCACTTGCGACGGCAAAAGGCAAGGGCGCTCCGGCATCTCCCCCTGAGAGAAGGCCGAAGCGCCCTTGCTGTGTTCCTTGCCAATGAGCCTGTCAGGGCTACTTGCAGTTTTCCTCGTAGACCTTGCGGCCGAGCTCAAGCGCCTTGAGGTTGGCGACCTGCAGCTTGGGCGGCAGGAAGCGTTTCAGGGCGTCCTCGAAGACGTCCACGCCGAAGGGCAGAATGCCGGAAGCGCAGACGGCGGCCAGAAGGACGGTGTTGCCCGCCTGCACGGCGCCGGCCTGGATGCCGAGGTCGCGGCAGGGGAGGAAATGGACCGCGCCCGCCTGCCTGGCGACCTTGGCCTTGATCTCCTCGAGGGAGGGATAGGTCTCCTTGCCGAGGTTGACGCCCACGGGCGTCATGGGGTCGGTGCTGGAGAAAACGGTGCCGCCGGGACGCAGGTAGGGCATGCCGCGCAGGGTTTCGAGGGGCTCGAAGCCGAGGAGGAGGTCCGCCTCGCCGAGGTCGAGCTTGGGGGAGCGCCAGCCACCCAGCAGAAGGACGGACTGCACGACGCCGCCGCGCTGGGCCATGCCGTGCACCTCGCCGGCCACGACCTCGAGGCCGGCATGGAGGGCGGTGCGGGCGAGCAGCGAGGTGGCCGTAAGGGAGCCCTGGCCGCCGACGCCGGTGAAGTAGATGCGGATCTTGTTCTGGGTTTCCATGTCGAGCCTCCCTTATCCACGCTTCACGAGTTTGAAGGCCTTGGGCGCGATCTGCAGGCACATGCCGCAGCCCGTGCACAGGGTGTCGTCCACGGCGTATTCGCCGTCCCTGCGGCAGAAGGCGGGACAGGCGAAGGTCTCGAAGCAGCGCTTCGCGTCGTCGCCCTGGCTCGAGACCACGGCGTAGCGCTCCATGCCCATCTTGAGGCGCCTGCGGGCGTAGAGGGCGCAGGGCTCTTCGGAGATGAGCACGCGCACGCCCTTCATGTCCTTGAACTCCTCGAAGGCCTTGACCACGCTCTTGAGATTGAAGGCCTTGACCTTCTTGATCTGCTCGACGCCGAAGCCCCTGACGATGGACTCGATGTCGAGGTGGGCGCAGAGATCGCCGAGCATGTCCTGGCGCATGCCGGGGTTGGGCTGGTGGCCGGTCATGGCGGTGGTGCCGTTGTCGAGAATGACCACGACGATGTCGACCTTGTTGAAGACGGCGTTGGCCAGACCCGTCATGCCGGAGTGGAAGAAGGTGGAGTCGCCGATGAAGCCGACCACGGTCTTGCCGGAGCCGATGGCAAAGCCCGAGCCGCCGGAGACCGAGGAGCCCATGCAGAAGAGGAAGTCGGCGCAGCGCAGGGGCGGCAGCATGCCGAGGGTGTAGCAGCCGATGTCGCTCGAGTAGTAGGCACCGTCGCCGAAGACCTGGCGGGCCGCGTAGAACACGGCCCTGTGGGAGCAGCCGGCGCAGAGGTTCGGAGGACGGCCGGGAAGATTGGGCTCAGGCTCGTTGACGGCCACCTCGCAGGAGCCGCCGAACCAGGCCGCCAGGGCCTGCCTGAGCAGGGTAGTGGAGTACTCGTTCTGGATGGTGAGCACGCCGCCCTTGCCGCTTATCTCGCAGGAAAGCCCGCGCTTCTGGGCCAGGGCGCGCACGTAGGTTTCGAGGAGGGGATCGTTTTCCTCGAGCACGAGGACGCGCTTGCAGTCCTTGAGGAAGGAGGCGATCTTCTCGTCCGGCAGGGGCCACGTCATGCCGAGCTCGAGCACGCGCACCTTGTCCTCCCAGCCTTCGGCCATGAGGGCGTCGGCAAGGTAATTGCGCGAGGCGCCGGAGACGATGACGCCGTCGGCAGGCTTGGAGGCGGGCACGGTGACCTTGTTGTAGGGGCTGGCCTCGGAGAGGGCCTGGGCCTTGGCCATCTGCTTTTCCAGCGCGATGTGGCGCAGGCGGGAGACGGCGGGCACGGGCACGAAGCGCATGGGATTGCGCTCGAAGGGCACTTTGGGCTGCTCGGCCTCGGGAAGCTCGCCGAAGACCACGGCACCGCGCATGTGGCTGACGCGGGTGGTGGTGCGCAGGAGCACGGGCTGCTCGAGCTCGCGGGCGACGCGGAAGGCCTCCTTGGTCATGTCCTTGGCTTCCTGGGCCGTGGCAGGCTCGAAGCAGGGCAGCGAGGCCGCCCTGGCGTAGTTGCGGTTGTCCTGCTCGTTCTGGGAGGAGTGGAAGCCGGGGTCGTCGGCGGAGAGCACCACGAGGCCGCCGGGCAGGCCGGTGTAGGCCGTGGTGAAGAGGGGATCGGCGGCCACGTTGAGGCCCACGTGCTTCATGGTGACGAGGGCCATGGCGCCGGACAGGGCCGCGCCGCAGGCCACTTCCATGGCCACCTTCTCGTTCACCGAGTACTGCATGTAGTAGCGCTTGCCTGCGCCGCCTATCTTGTAGAAGGTGTCCGGCACCTCGGAGGACGGGGTGCCCGGATAGCAGGTGACGACGTGGACGCCGGCCTCGAGGGCGCCGCGCACGATGGCCTCGTTGCTGAGCAGGAGGTGCCGCTCGCCCTGTTTGCCCTCAAGGAGGGGATTTGCGCTCATAGAAAAAACCTCCATGCCGGGGACTGGCCCCGGCGGCATGATGCCTGAAAAAAAACGGTTCCCCCGCGGGAGAACCGGCTGTGGTTCACATTCTGAAAGCTACTGGGCCTTGGGATCCGGGCCTGCCGGCGCAGGTTCCTCGGCCTTCTTGATCATCCGCACTTCCTTGGCTCGGGTGCGGTAGTAGTCGGCCATGAGCCCCTCGGACTGGGCAGCCACCTCCTCGAAGGCGGACGCGGCAAGCTCGGCCCTGCCGGCCCTGGCCGCGGCCTCGCCCAGCATGGCGCGCACCTGCATGGAGGCCTCCTTCGGCAGCTTGGCCGCGATGGGTTCGAGTATCTTCAGCCCCTCGTCGAACTTGCCGGCGCCGAAGAGGGAGGCAGCCTCGTTGACCGAGCCGAGCACGCCGAGCGGCATGTCGGCCAGGGAGCGGGCCACCTTGCCGTAGGCCTCGCCGGCCTTGGCGTAGTTCTGCTGGGCCAGGGCGCTCTGGGCTTCCACGGCGTAGACGGCAGCCTGCAGCCTCGCCGGCGCGTCCTTGGCAAGCTTTTCCAGGGTGGCCAGCTGCTCCGGCGTGGCCTTCTGGTGCATGATCTGGCCGAGCTCGCCCTGGAGCGCCTCCTGCTGGCTCTGCGTATGCCAGCGCCAGACGCCCGCCACGGCGAGGGCCACAAGCAGGCCCACGACGACGCCGACGATGAGCTTGGCATTGTTCACGATGAACTGCAGAAGCGGACGGGTCTCCTGGGTCACCTCGGACTCAATGTCGCGGAGGATGGAGGGATCCGCCGTCAGCGGCGTGTTCTGTACTTGCGCCATAAACGCATTCTCCTTCTAGGGAAGTCGGGAAATAAGGATGGTCGCTACTTGCAGAAAAGGATTTCCTGGTAGTTGGGCAGGGGCCAGAGGTCGGCCGGCACCTCGCACTCGATGCGGTCGGCCACGGCGCGCAGGAGGCTGAGCACCGGCAGGACGTCCTCGCAGAAGCGACGGGCCTGCTTGAGGCTGTCCTGGACGCGCTCGGCCTTGGCGCAGAGCTCCTCGAGCTTGAGAGTCTGTTCCTGGAGCAGGCGCAGGTCGTTGGTCACGGCGTCGAGGGAGGCTGTGCGCACGTCCTTGCCTATGGCCTGCATGGCCTGGGCGGTCTGGGCAAGCTCGCGCTGCCAGCGCACGGCAGCCGGGAAGATGACGGTGCGCGCCATGCGCACGGCGATGGTGGCCTCGGTGCGTATGGTCTTGCAGTACTGCTCCAGATAGATTTCCTCTCTGGCCTTGAGCTCGGCGCTGTTCATGATGTGCAGCCGCTCGTAGAGCTCCATGACCTCGGGCTTGACGAACTCGGGGATGGCTTCGGGGGTGTTGCGCAGGTTGGGCAGGCCCCGGCGCACCGCCTCCTTGTGCCAGACCTCGGAGTAGCCGTCGCCGTTGAAGATGACGGCGCTGTGCTCCTCGATGCAGTGGCACACGAAGCTCTGGACGGCGTCGTTGAAGCTCTTGCCGGCAGCGGTCTCGCGCTCCAGCCAGTCGGCCGCAAAGCCGAGGGAATCGGCCATCATGGCGTTGAGGGCGGTGATGGAGTCGGCCGCCGACTGCGAGGAGCCGAGGGCCCTGAACTCGAAGCGGTTGCCGACGAAGGCCACGGGGCTCGTGCGGTTGCGGTCACCGGGGTCCGTGGGCAGCGGGGGCAGGGTGTCGACGCCTATCTTCATGACGCGCTTCCCGCCGCCCTGGCCGGCGTGCTCCAGATGGCCGGAGCGGTAGGCCTCGAAGACGCTGGTGAGCTGGTCGCCGAGGAAGATGGACATGATGGCCGGCGGCGCCTCGTTGGCGCCGAGGCGGTGGTCGTTGCTGGCCGAGGCGACGGTGGCGCGCAAAAGGCCGCCGAACTTGTGCACCGAGCGGATCATGGCGCAGCAGAAGACAAGAAACTTGGCGTTGGACTGCGGCGTGTCGCCGGGATCGAAGAGGGTGCCGAGGTCGGCGTTGCCGATGGAGTAGTTGACGTGCTTGCCCGACCCGTTGATGCAGCTGAAGGGCTTCTCGTGCAGCAGGCACTTGAGCCCGTAGTGCTTGGCCGTGTTGCGCAGCGTGGACATGATCTGGTGGTTGTGGTCCACGGCGAGGTTGGCTGCCTCGAAGAGGGGGGCGATTTCGTACTGGCTCGGCGCGACCTCGTTGTGGCGGGTCTGGACGGGCACGGCGAGCTTGTAGAGCTCGCGCTCGACCTCCATCATGAAGGAGAGCACGCGCTGGGGGATGACGCCGAAGTACTGGTCGCTGAACTCCTGGCCCTTGGCAGGGCGCGCGCCGAAGAGGGTGCGGCCCGTGACCATGAGGTCGCTGCGGGCGAAGTTGAAGTTGTTGTCGATCAGGAAGTACTCCTGCTCGAGGCCGGCGTAGGCCACGACGGGCAGATCCGTCTCGATGCCGAAGAGCTTGAGCACGCGCGAGGCCTGGCGGTTGAGAGCCTGGCCGGAGCGGATCATGGGGGTCTTCTTGTCGAGCGCCACGCCCGTCCAGGAAAGAAACATGGTGGGAATGCAGAGGAAGACGCCGTTGGGGTTCTCCTGCACGTAGGCCGGCGAGGTCACGTCCCAGGCGGTGTAGCCCCTGGCCTCGAAGGTGGAGCGCAGGCCGCCCGAGGGGAAGGAGGAGCCGTCGGCCTCGCCGCGGATGAGCATGGAGCCGGAGAACTCGGCGATGACGCCGCCGTTGCCGTCCGGCGTGAAGAAGCTGTCGTGCTTCTCCGCCGTCTGGCCGGTGAGAGGGTAGAAGATGTGGGTGTAGTGCGTGGCGCCCTTCTCGATGGCCCAATCCTTCATGACCGCGGCCACCGTGTCGGCAATGGCCGGATCCATGGTCTCGCCGTAGCGTATGGTCTTCTGCAGGGAGCGGTAGACCTGCTTGGGCAGGCGCTCGCGCATCACCTTGTCGTTGAAGACGTTGCAGCCGTAGATGTCCATGGGCCGCGTTTCATGGAAGTTGAAGGCTGAAGGCTGGGGCTTGTAGGTAGTAACCGCCTGGATGGCGCTGAGGCGGGCGCTGCTGGTGCTCATGGTGCTTCCTGTGGGCCGGGGGGCCAGGGCTAGTTGACGGAAAGGATTTCGATGTCGAAGACGAGGTCCTTGCCGGCCATGGGATTGTTGGCGTCAAGGGTAAGCTCGACGGCGTCGACCTCGGTGATCACGGCGTACATGGTGCCCTGCTCGTTGGAGAGCTGGATGGGGGTGCCCACCACGCAGGGAATGCTGTCCGGCACCTGCTCCCTCGGCACCGTGAAGATGAGGTTCTTGTCCACCGGGCCGTAGGCCTGATCGCAGGGGATCTCCACGGTGAAGCGGTCGCCGACGGCGCGGCCCTTCACGGCGTTCTCGAAGCCGGGAATCATGTTGTGCCGGCCGACCGTGAACTCGAGGGGCTCGCGGCCCTCCTGGCGGGAGGAGTCGAACTGCGTGCCGTCCGGGAAGGTGCCGACGTAGTGGACCTTCACCGTGTCGCCGTTCTCGATGCCGGAGGCGATGCGCCTGTTCTCCTCCATGGCCTCGGCCATGTCCTTGTCCTGCATCTCCTTGATGCCCTTCTTCACGGCTTCGCTGTTCATCAGATCGCTCATGCTCTGGTCTCCATGGGGGGGGAAGGGAGGGCCTTCCGCCCAGTTGGCGTTCGCTGGGGTGAGGGGCTTCGCGCACGGGCCTGCTGGGCCTCAGGGACGGCGCCCCGGCATTGGGAATAGCCTTTGTCCATACCTGAAAACGCAGGCCGAATCAAGCAGGCGCCGAAGGCGGAACGCCCCTGAATCCGGGCGGAAAAGCCTTCTCCGCCACCTCGCGGCCGGCTGGGCGGGCCGGCCTGCGGCCCCGCTTCCGGAGGACGCTGGATGCGGCATTTATCGTGCAAAACCACAGTCTTGACAGGTCAAAGCCTCGCCACGCATAATTATCCTTCCCTGTCCCTGAAGGCAGGCGACTTCCAATGCCAGCGAGGTGCATCCCATGTCCGACATACGCTCGTCCTACACGGACGACATCAACTTCTACAGGGGCTGGTCCGCCAGGTCCCTGGCCGAGCGCTACGGCACGCCCCTCTACGTCTACAGCGAGGCGGTGCTCCGCGCCCGCTGCCGGGAGCTCATGGCCCTGTGCCCGGTGGATGGCTTCGGCGTGAACTACTCCGTCAAGGCCAACACCAACCCGGCCATCCTCGCCATCTGCCGCGAGGAGGGCCTCACCGTGGACGCCATGAGCCCCGGCGAGCTCTACATGGACGAGCTTGCGGGCTTCGGTCCGGACAAGATTCTCTACATCTCCAACAACATCGATCCTGAGGAGATGAAGAACGCCATAGCCCACCATCTCACCGTCAGCGTCGACTCCTTGGCCCAGCTCGAGCTCTACGGCGCCCTCAATCCCGGCGGGGACGTCATGATCCGCATCAATCCGGGCATTGGCGAGGGCCACAGCGACAAGGTGATCACCGCGGGCAAGGAGACCAAGTTCGCCATCTCGCCGGACAGGCTGGTCGAGGCCTTCGCCCTGCTCAAGAAGCACGGCCTGCGCCTGCGCGGCGTCAACCAGCACATCGGCTCCCTCTTCATGCAGCCCGACGGCTACCTCAAGGCCGCAGGCATCCTGCTTGCCTGCGTCAAGGCCTTCCCCCGCGAGCTCAGGGACCAGATCGAGATCCTCGACTTCGGCGGCGGCTTCGGCATCCCCTACCGCAAGTACGACGGCGAGGCGCGCCTCGACCTCAAGGTCCTGGGCGAAGGGCTCGCAGCCCTCTGCGAAGCCTACCGCCAGGAAACCGGCTACCGCGGCCGCTTCCTCGTGGAGCCCGGACGCTACGTGGTCGCCGAGGCGGGCATCCTGCTCGGCCGCGTCGAGGCGGTCAAGAACAACGGCGAGAACCGCTACGCCGGCACGAACCTCGGCTTCAACGTCCTGGTGCGCCCCGCCATGTACGGCTCCTACCACGACTTCGAAATCTACGCGGAGCGCCAGGAAGAGCGCGCCCCCATGGAGCAGACCGTGACGGGCAACATCTGCGAGTCCGGCGACGTGCTCGCCAAGAAGCGCCTGCTGCCCGAAATCAAGGAGGGCGACATTCTGGGCGTCCTCGACGCCGGCGCCTACGGCTACGCCATGGCCTCCACCTACAACCAGCGCCTGCGCCCCGCCGAAGTCCTGATCTGCGGGGACGGCTCTCTCCGGCTCATCCGCAGGCGCGAAACCTTCGAGGACCTTGCGGCCACCCTCTGCTAGCAGGCCTTCCGCACGACAAGCCGGCCAGTCCGCACCTTCCCCCCCCTTCCCCAGCAGCCCACGGCCCAAGCCAGCCTCCGCACGGCGCGCCATGCCAGAACCTGACCTCTCGACCTCCCCCCGGGCCATCTGGCGTCTCGCCTGGCCCCAGACGCTCATGATGTACTGCGTCTTCATCATGTCGTTCACGCCCGTGTGGACGGCGGGGCGACTTTCGGCGGAGGTGCAGGCCGCCTTCGGCATGGCGGCCCAGTGCGTCATCTTTCTCTCCATCCTGTGCATGGGCCTCTCCTCGGGCGCCACGGCGGCCATCAGCCAGGCCCTCGGCGACAGGAACGGGCGCAGGGCCGGCTTCTACGTCACGACCACAGTGGCCCTGAGCTTTCTGCTGGGCCTGCTCCTGGCCCTGCCCGGCTACTTCTTCGCCGAGGCCATCGCCAGCGCCGTGGGCCTGCCCGAGGCCACCCAGCCTGCGGCCTGCCAGATCTGGCGCATCATGATGGCCGGACTGCCCCTGACCTACGTCTACGACGCCACTTGCGTCATCTTCCGGGCAACCAGGCGCGTCATTGCCCCGCTGGCGACGGCGGCAGGCATCATGCTGCTGCACGCCTACTTGTGCATAGGCCTGGGGCTCGGCTGCCTCGGCCTGCCGGCCCTCGGCCTCGACGGCATAGCCTGGGCCGGGGTTGCGGCCAATGCCGCAGGCGCCGTCGCCAACTGCCTCCTGCTCTGGCGCCTGGGCCTGCTTGCCAGACGCCGCATCCCGAACGCGTCCTGGCTCCGGCGCGGCCTTCCCTACCTGCTCAAGGTGGCAGGCCCTGCCTGCATCGCGGCCCTGGTCTGGCACTCCGGCTACTTCGTGCTCTTCGTCCTGGTCTCCACGGTGCCCTTCAACCGGGTCGCCTCGCTCGCCGGCCTCACGGCCGGCCTGCGCATCGAGTCCATCCTCTTCCTGCCCGGCATGGCCTTCCACGCGACGGCCGCAGTGCTGGTCGGCAACTGCCTTGGCGCAGGACGCAGGGAGGAGGCCATGCGGGTCTCCTGGACGCTGATCAAGAGCGCCGTGGCCGTCATGTCGCTGGCGGGCCTCGCCATGTGGCCCTTCCGGCCGGAACTGGCGGCCTTCCTCTCGGAAGACGCGCTCACCCAAAGCTACATCGTCTCCTACCTCTCCTGGAACCTCGCCTCCACGCCCTTTTCCATCGCCTCCACGGTGCTCGGCGGCGTCATGGTCGGCGCCGGCGCCACGCGCTACAACCTCCTCACCTTCGGAAGCACCTTCTGGGGGCTGCGCATCCCCCTCGGCTGGTGGCTCGGGCATGTGCTCTGGCAGGACGCCTCGGGCGTCTTCTGCGCCATGCTCGTCTCCCAGATAGTCCAGTCGCTGGCCATGTGCCGGGTGCTCCAGGCCAGGCGCTGGCAAAACTTTGCCATGCGTTCCCACCGCCGGGGCGGAAGCTGACCGCCCGCCTGCTCCCCCGGGACGCCGCTCCGGCGCCGAGGGATGCCGCCTTGAGGGGGTGACAATCCGGCCCTGCGACTTATCTTCCGGCTTTCCTGACCCGCCCTCCCGGCCGCCAGCAACAGCCATGCCGGCCCTCCACACCTACCCTGCAAGGAATGACCATGCCCCGCAACTTCACTCCCGTCTCTCTGGACGGCCTCGACGAATACTACCGCCTCTGGGATCTCTGTCCCCTGCACTCCCTGGACTACAGCCCCGTGAACCTCTGGGGCTGGCAGGAGCACTACGGCCTCGAATGGTGCTTCGAGGGGGACCTGTGCTGGATCCGCCAGACCATGCCCTGCGACACGGTGCTCTGGGCGCCCTGCGGCGACTGGGCCAAGGCCGACTGGAAGCGCCTTCTCGAGCCCGGCATGGAGTTTATCCGCGTGCCGGACTCCCTGGCCGCCCTGTGGCTGGAGCAGATCGGCCCCCGCGTCGCGGCCGAGCCCGACCGGGGCCAGTGGGAATACCTCTATCTGGCGACCGATCTGGCAACGCTTCCCGGCAACCGCTTCCACAAGAAGCGGAACCACGTGAGCGCCTTCGTCAAGGCCTGCGGCGCCCCCGACTACCACCCCATGGACGCCAGGATGGTGGAGGACTGCCTGGCGCTGCAGGACGAATGGTGCCAGTGGCACGACTGCGAAGGCTCCCCCTCGCTGGCCGCGGAAAACAGCGCCATCAACCAGGTGCTGGCCCACTGCTCCGCCTTCCGCAATCTCTGCGGCGGCTCCCTCTACGTGGACGGCGGCATCGCGGCCTTCGCCCTGGGCGAGCGCCTCGACCGCGACAGCGTGGGCGTGCACTTCGAAAAGGGCCTTGCCAGCATCCGGGGCATCTACCAAGTAATCAACCAGACCTTCGTCCAGCGCGAATGCGCGGACGTGCGCTGGGTCAACCGCGCCCAGGACCTGAACGAAGAAGGCCTGCGCCACGCCAAGGAAAGCTACCGTCCCGCAGGCTTCCTGCAGAAGTCGCGCGTCGCCATTGCCTAAGCGCAGGCATTGGACTAGCATCGTTCCCGCTTTTTTTGCCAGCGCCCCTGCCCGCACGGGCCTGGAGCCCGCAACCCGCAACCAGGAGTTCCTCTTCATGTCCAGGCACGCCCGCGTCCTGCATCTCCTCTGCCTTGTCCTTGCCATTGCCCTCTTGGCTTCCTGCTCCGGAAAGAAGCGTGCCAGCCCCGTTCCGGTGGCGGCCCCCGGCGAAATAGCCGACCTGCGGAACTTCCCGCAGGATCTCAACGCCTACGCCAAGGGCAGCCGCAAGCCGCTCATGGCCCCCGCCACCCAGGCCTCCCAGGCGGCCCGATGGCAGAGTCGCTTCTTCAGCCCCTGGCACATGTCCCATCCCTCGGTGGGCAAAAAGGAGGCCTCCACGCTGCTCAACGCCAAGGCGCGGGGCTGGAAGGACGGGCACAGCCGCTGGACCGTGGAAGAGTGGGCCGGCATGCGCGCCAATGCGGACATGGCCTCCTGGCCCAACGCCTGCCAGCCCGGCATCACCCTCAGGGCGGCCAACCTGCGCGAAATGCCGACCGCGACGCCCCGCTTCGTCCATCCCACGCCCGACGTGCGCAAGGATCCCTTCGACTACTTCCAGTACTCCCTCCTGCCCATGGGCATGCCGCTCTACATCTGCCACCGCTCCCTCGACGGCAGGTGGCTCTTCGTGGAGACGCCGCTGGTCAGCGGCTGGATGGCGTCCGCCGACGTCGCTCCCGTCACGCCCGCCTTCGCGTCCCAGTGGGAGGGAACGCGCCTTGGATGCATCACGAAGGAGCGCACCAGCCTGCTCGGCGAAAGCGTCGGCATAGGCACGGTGCTTCCCCTGCCCTCGCAGGGCACGGTCTACATGCCGGTGCGGGGCGCCGACGGCACGGCAGCCGTGCGTTCGGCCTCCTGCATGGACGCCTCTCCTTGGCCCATCGTCATGACGCCGGCCAGCGTCGCGGCCCTCGGCAACCAGCTCCTCGGCCAGCCCTACGGCTGGGGCGGCATGCTCGGCCTCAGGGACTGCTCGTCCTTGACCCGCGACCTCATGACCCCCTACGGCATCTGGCTGCCCCGCAACTCCAGGCCCCAAGCGCGCACGGGCTATCCCATCTCCCTGGCCGGCATGAGCGTCCCCGAAAAGGAAGCCTGCATCATGCGCAGCGCCGTGCCCTTCGCCTCGCTCGTCGGCATGAACGGCCACATCATGCTCTACGTGGGCACGTGCGGCAACCGGCCCGCCATACTCCACGACTACTGGGGCGTGCACGTGGACGAGCCCGCAGACGAGGACCAGCGCCTCGTGATCGGCCGCGTGGTCGTCACATCCATCACTCCCGGCAGGGAACTGCCCCATCTCCACGAAGGCAGGACCATAGGCGACCGCATGCACACCGTCACCATCCTTGGCAATGCCGTCAACTAGACGCTCTTCCCCCGCCTGCCCAGATCCGAATCTGCCCTCGCCTTCCGCCTGCGCAGCTGGCGAACTGGACGGCGATCTCGACGGCGAACTGGACGGCCAGGACGGCGGCCCGCGCCTCTGCTTCGAGGCCGGCCCCGCCGACGCAGGCAGGCGCCTCGACCAGACGCTCATGCGGGCGCTGGAGGCCACACCCTCCCTGGCCGGCGCCTGGTCGCGCGAAGCGGTGAAGAAGGCCGTCAGGGAGGGGCGCTGCCGTGTGGACGGCAGGCCGCAGGACTCGCCTTCGGCCAAGGTCCGCCAGGGCGCCTGCATCGAGTTTGTTCCAGGCCCCGGCCGGGATGCCTGCACTCTTGAGCCCGAAGAGGGCGCAGTCGATCTGCGCTACGCCGACAGCGCCCTCTGCGTGGTCGCCAAGCCCGCAGGCCTCACGGTCCATCCCTGCCCCTCCTGCCCCTCGGGCACCCTGGTGCAGCGGCTCGCCTTCCGCTTTCCCCAGATGCTGGCCATGGAGGGCCTCAGGCCCGGCATAGTGCACCGCATCGACAAGGACACATCGGGCCTGCTGTGCTGCGCCCTCACCGAGAAGGCAAGGCTTGCCTTAAGCCAGGCCTTTGCCGAGCGGCGCGTGCACAAGGAGTACCTCGCCCTCGCCGCAGGCAGACTTCCCGACGAAGGCGCAGTCGACGAGCCTCTGGGCCGCGATCCACAGAGCAAGGTACGCATGGCCGTCGTTCCCGAGTCCCAGGGGGGACGGAGCGCCCATACGCGCTGGCGCCGCCTCTGGACCAGCCCCGACGGCTCGGCCAGCCTGGCCTGCGTGCGCATCCTCACGGGCCGCACCCACCAGATCCGCGTCCACATGGCCAGCATCGGACACCCTCTGCTCGGCGACCAGACCTACGCGCCTGCGGCCGTTGCGGCCATGGCGCCCAGGCAGATGCTCCACGCCTGGCGGCTGGCCCTCCAGCATCCCGAAACGGGCCGAGAGCTCGCCTTTGCCTGCCCCCCGCCCCAGGACTTCCAGGAGACCTGCCTTGCCAGGGGAAAGCTCCCCCAGTGCCTCGTGATCACGGGCAACCCCGGCTCCGGCAAGTCCACGGTCGCAGGCCTGCTCAGGCGCCTCCATGTTCCAGGCATCAGCGCTGACGAGCTTGTCGCCGGCTACTACGCCAAGGGCGGGGAGCTTGCCTCCTGGCTCGCCCAGCGCCTTGGGCCGGACATCCTCGCCGACGACGGCGCCGTTTCCCGCAACGCCCTCATGCAGGCCTTCGAGCAAAGCCCAGACCTGCGCGCAGAGACGGAAAAGCTCGCCCACGCCATGGTCAAGGGCGACATCCAGGACTTCTTCGCCAGAGCGGTCCGCGAGGGCTGGCCGCGGGTTCTGGCTGAAATTCCGCTCTACTTCGAATGCGGCTGGCACAAGAGCGCCTTCAGCCCCGAGCCCCTTGCCGTCGGCGTCCAGGCAGGCCTCGAGGCGAGGGAGGCCCGCCTTGCCAGGGACAGGGGCTGGAGCCGGGACAAGGCCAGGGCCATCGAAGGCTGGCAGTGGCCTGAAGAGCGGAAGATGGCTGCCTGCGATCTGGTCGTGGAGAACAGGGGCAACCCTGCCGATCTCGAGGCTGCCGTGACGGGGACGCTGCTCCCCGCGCTCGAGCGCCTGAAGGCGCAGGAAGAGGCGGAGCTGGCAGCGCGCCTCAAGGACATGTGGGAAAAGGGATAGGGGCGAACGCCCCGGACAAACCGGACAACGCAACGCGACAGGAAGCACGCCATGGCACACGCCAAACCGGCCGCCAAGACCAATGCGGCACGCCTGCTGGACGAACTCGGCATACGCTACACCATTCACGAAAGCGAAGTGGACCTTTCGGACCTCTCGGCCGTCACCATGGCCCGCAAGATAGGCGCCGACCCCGAGCAGGTCTTCAAGACCCTCGTGGCCCGGGGCGACAGGACGGGCGTTGTCATGGCCTGCCTGCCGGGAAACGCCGAGCTTGACCTCAAGGCTCTGGCCCAGGCTTCGGGCAACAAGCACGTCGAGATGGTGCAACTGAAGGAGGTCCAGCCGCTCACGGGCTACGTGCGCGGCGGCTGCTCCCCGCTGGGAGCAAAGAAGGCCTACCCCGTCTTCATCGACGAAAGTGCCATGCTCTGGGACGAAATCTACGTATCTGCCGGACACCGCGGCGTCCAGCTCAAGCTGGCGCCCGACGATCTGCTCCGGGCCTGCCAGGCAGGCTACGCCCCCCTCGCCCGCATGCCGCAGAAGCCGTAGGCGCCGCAAAGGCAGACGGGCCGCCCTGGCATGCGCCGGACGGCCCGCAAACAAGGTTCGGCAGAGCGCCGCTAGCCCTGCTGGGCCATGAGCTCAGCCACGTTCTGGAACTTCTTCTTAGTCGCGCCGCAGACGGGGCACTTCCAGTCGTCGGGAAGATCCTCCCACTTGGTGCCCTTGGGGATCTTGCCTTTGCGGTCGCCGCGGTCGGGATCATAGACATAGCCGCAGTTGGTCGTGGGACAGCGCCACTGGTCCTTCATCTCAGACATGGCCAGCCTCCTTGGCTTGGTTTTCTTGTGTTGCCGGGGGTTCGGGGCTCCGCTCCCTTGTGCTGAGGTGCGCCACGCGCTCCTTGTCCATGCACTCCTCGCAAAGGCCGTCGAACTCGATCCTGGCGCTCAGTATGCACGCAAAGCTGGACACGGCAATGCCCTCCGGGCTTGGCACGGGGAGCGGAGGAAAGACGTCGGCCACCCGGCCGCAGGCGATGCAGCGCACATGCTGGTGGGGCATGAGGTTGCCGTCGAAGCGCTTGGTGTAGCCCGCAACCTCCAGACGGAGGATCTGGCCGGTGTCGGCCAGAAAGTCGAGATTGCGGTAGACGGTGCCGAGGCTGATGCGGGGGAGCCTGGCACGCACGATGTTGAAGATCTCGTCAGCCGTTGGATGGGTGTTCAGCTTCCTGAGCTCCTCAAGAATGACGGCGCGCTGGCGCGTCATCCGTGTCTGCATCGTTTTTGCCTGCTGCATGCTTGCTCCTTGGCCCGCCTGCCGAAGCAGCCCTTCGCGGGCTTCCTTGGGGGGCTTTTCTTTCCAAATATCCTAAAAACAAGCGCATTCCTAGCGCTTTGTCCGCTGCTTGCGCTGGCAGTGCGGACAGACCACGCTGCCGCGCCCTGCCACCTTGATCCGGACAAGGGTCCGCCCGCACGCCCGGCAGGGCTCGCCCGCCCTGCCGTACACGGCAAAGCTGTTCTGGAAGGAGCCCGGATTGCCGTTGGCATCCCGGTAGTCGCTGAAGGAGCTCCCGCACTCCGCAACGGCCTTCTCCAGAATCTGCCCGAGGCTTCGGAAAAGCCGATCCCTATCTTCTCCGGAGAGGCGATCCGCCGGCGTCTCGGGATGGATGCCGGCGGCAAAGAGCGACTCGTCGGCGTAGATGTTGCCAACGCCCGCAATGACTTTCTGGTCCAGCAGCAGGGCCTTGATGCAGCGCCTGCCCCTGAGGACCGCGCGGAAGGCCCCGGCGTCCATGTCGAGGGGCTCAGGTCCCAGCGTCCTCCAGAAGGGCCAGGCCGCAAGCTCCCGCTCCCCGCCGGCCAGAATGCGGCCGAAGGTGCGCACGTCGTCGAAGCAGACAGCAGCCGTGCAGGGCCAAGAGGCGCCCTCGGCAAAGCCGAAAACGGCCCTCGTGCGGGGGCCAGCCAGGGCCTCGAGCGCCCGGGAGTCGGCGATCGCGAGGCCTTCGCGCGCGAGCAGGCTTCCCGTCATGCGCAGGTGGACGCAGAGAAAGAGGCGCCCTTCTTCCCTTTCGAGCTCCAGGACCGCCAGCTTGCCCCTGCGGCGCACCAGACAGACCTTCGCCCCCTCGGCGCGTTCGAAGGGAAGGCTCCCCTTGAGGGCGCAGGGCCGGATCTCCCGCGCGCAGAGCAGCGTGAGGCCCTGCACGTGCGGGCGCAGGGTGCGGACAACGGTTTCCACTTCGGGCAGTTCGGGCATGGAGCAGCTTCCTTCGGAAAGCGGAGGCGAGATGGCCGGAAGGCTTGAGGAGCCCAGCTTATCACAAATAGTTATCGTTTGCAAAAATTCATGCAGCATGGCGCTGGAGGCGGTGCAGCCTGCGCCGCAAAGCAGAAAGCCGGCATGCCTGCTGGCAAAAAAATTTTTCCGAGCTCCTCGCCCCCGGCAGGTGCGTGGCAAGGGCGCGGAATGAACGCAGAAAACTGTTTGGTCAGCCAATCTCCCCCCTAGCGGGGAGCAAGGGGACTCCTGGGAAGATAGTTTACTTTTTCGGGCGTTATGGTAGTTTGCCGCGGAAGCTGTCTCAGCCCTAAATCAATGAATAAATCCGCTCCCTTCTGTTGAGGA
Source organism: Desulfovibrio sp. (assembly GCA_016284885.1). Taxonomy (GTDB): domain Bacteria; phylum Desulfobacterota; class Desulfovibrionia; order Desulfovibrionales; family Desulfovibrionaceae; genus Desulfovibrio. Next base: position 2,388 of record JAEEPQ010000031.1, on the reverse strand, counting down.
TTGGCTGGGAGCGGCAGGCAGGACGGATTTTGGGAGAGCCGGCCCGGGGCCCCCGCCACCGGTCCGGCATGATGCTTCAGATCTTTCAAAGAGAGGATGTCTTATGAGTACTGGCCTTTTAGCTTTGTTCGCGATCTTGCCCATTGTTGTGGCACTGATCCTGATGGTTCCCCTGCGCTGGCCCTCCACGCGCGCCATGCCGCTGGCCTTCCTGACCGGCGCCGCGCTCGCCATGGGCGTCTGGGGACTGTCCGGCATGCGGATCGGCGCCCTCTTCATCCAGGGCGTGATCACCGCCATCGGCGTTCTGATCATCGTCTTTGGCGCCATTCTCATCTACTACACCCTGACCTACAGCGGCGCCATGGAGACCATTCAGGCCGGCATGACGAAAATCAGCCCCGACCGCCGCGTGCAGGCCATCATCATCGGCTACATGTTCGCGGCCTTCATTGAAGGCGCCGCCGGCTTCGGCACCCCGGCAGCCCTGGCTGCCCCCCTGCTCATGGGCCTCGGCTTCCCGCCCCTCTGCGCGGCCGTCATCTGCCTGTGCTTCAACTCCTTCCCCGTTACCTTCGGCGCCGTCGGCACGCCCGTCGTCATGGGCTTCGCCAGCCTGAAGGACATCGGCATGAAGGCGCTCAACACCAACGACCCCACACTGCTCTTCAACTACATCGGCCAGGACGTCACCCTGATGCACGGCGCGATGATCTTCATCCTGCCCATCTTCATGCTGGGCTTCATGACCCGCTTCTTCGGCAAGAACAAGTCCTGGGGCGAAGGCTTTGCGGCCTGGCCCTTCTGTATCCTCGCCGGCATCTGCTTTGCAGTGCCCTACTACGTCATTGCCTGGACGGCCGGTCCTGAAGTTCCCTCCCTCGTCGGCGGCATCGTCGGCCTCGCCGTCCTCGTCTCCCTCGCCAAGAAGGGCGTGTGCATCCCCAAGGACGTGTGGAACTTCGCTCCCCAGTCCGAGTGGAAGCCCGAATGGGTCGGCGAGATCCAGGCCTCCGAGAGGTCCGAGTACAAGGAGCACATGAGCCAGTTCATGGCGTGGCTGCCCTACGTCCTCTGCGGCCTCATCCTCGTCGTGACCCGCGTTCCTGCCTTCGGCCTCAAGCCCCTCCTCACCAACCCCATGTTCTCCGTGGGCATGAAGGACATCCTCGGCCAGACCGGCGTCTCCGCCAACATCGCCCTGCTGTGGCTGCCCGGCACTATTCCCTTCATGCTGGTCGCCCTGCTCACCATCCTGCTGCACGGCATGAACGGCGAGAAGGTTGCCGGCGCCTGGAACACCACCTTCAAGAAGATGGTGGCCCCCACCATCGCCCTTATCGCCGCCGTTTCCCTCGTCTCCATCTTCAAGGGCACTGCCGCCAACGTGGCCGGCCCCAACGGCGCCGCTCTGCCGTCCATGCCGCTGGCCATGGCCACCGTGTGCGCCGATGCCTTCAAGAACGCCTGGCCTGCCGTTGCCTCCTACATCGGCGGACTCGGCGCCTTCATCACCGGCTCCAACACCGTGTCCGACATGCTCTTCGCGAACTTCCAGTGGGACGTCGCCCAGCAGCTCGGCTTCAACGTGAAGCAGTCCATCGCCATCGTGGCGGCCCAGGGCGCCGGCGGCGCCGCGGGCAACATGATCTGCATCCACAACATCGTTGCCGCCTGCGCAGTTCTCGGCCTCATCGGCCGCGAAGGCCAGATCCTGCGCTTCACCATCTGGCCCTTCCTGCTCTACACCATTCCGGTCGGCATCGTTGCCTCTATCCTGTGCTTCGTCGCCTACGTGTAGCGGCTGAAGCCATCTAGCGCTCATTCTGGCGGCGGCTCCCCGGAGCCGCCGCCTTCTCGTTTCTGGGTAGGCTTTTCCAATCTTTCCGGAAAGCCCTCAACGTACGGCGCCACGCCCTTTTTCGAGCCTCGGCTACCACATTCCACCATTGCGCAGGCAAGGGACTTGGGCTATTTTCCGAAGGCGTGCCTGTTTCTGCTTTTTCCTGCGAGGCTGCCATGGCAGAGCACCCGTCCATCCCTCCCAAAAGCTTGTCCTCCCTGGCGCTGTGGGCCATGTCCTTTGGCTGCTGCGTCGGGTGGGGCGCATTCATTCTGCCAGGCAGCATGTTCCTGCCCAAGGCGGGGCCGATCGGCGCAAGCGTCATGCTTGCCATCGGCGCCTTCGCCATGGTCGTCATCGCCTTCAACTACCATTACCTGATGCGCAGGCATCCCGGCGACGGCGGCACCTTCCGCTACGTGCAGGCCGTGCTCGGCTGCGACCACGCCTTTCTCTGCGGCTGGTTCCTCTGGCTCGTATATGCCGCCATCATCTGGGCGAACGCCTCGGCCGTCCCCCTGCTTGTGCACCACTTCTTCGGCAAT
>JAEEPQ010000030.1 GCA_016284885.1 Desulfovibrio sp. | reverse complement strand
CTTCGGCGGCTCCACCCAGTATGCGGGCCAGACGGCGGCAGGCGCCGGCGCCGGCGCAGCCTGGAGCTCCCTGCGTGGCCAGCAGGCGCCTGAGGCAGGCTTCGGCCAGCCGAACATTCCGCCGGACTTCAACGCCGAAGAGTTCCTGCGAGGCGCCAAGATGGCCTACACCCGCATGCAGGCCGCCTGGGACCGCCGCGACATCGCGACCATAGCCCAGTTCGCCACGCCCGCCGTGGTGCAGGAGCTCGAGCGCCAGAAGGCTGAGGATCCCAATCCCAGCCAGACCCAGATCCTGCTCGTCAACGCCAGCCTCCAGTCCGTGGAGGAGTTTGGCGACAAGGACCGCGCGGCCGTCTACTTCGACGTTGTCATGCGTGAAGATCCCAACCAGGAGCAGCCCACCCACGCCCGCGAAATCTGGACCTTCGTGCGCCAGCACCAGACCGGCAACTGGCAGCTCGACGGCCTGCAGCAGGTTGAATAGCGCCCTGGCATCCCTTCTTTTTCCCTCCGGCGCCGGCTCCGGCCGGCGCCTTTTCGTCTCTGCAGACAGGCGCCACGCGCCGAGGCCCTCCATGAAGGATTCCATCCAGAACGGCGACCACCTCTATCAGCTCATGGACATGACCATCGAGGAGGCCCGCCCCGACTACGCCCGCGTCTCCATGCCCATCTCCCTGCCCATCGTCAACGGCATGGGGGTCGCCCACGGCGGCGCCCTCTTCACGCTGGCCGACATCGCCTTCGGGGCGGCCTCCAACTGCGAGGAGGAAACCGGCACCGTGACCCTGTCGACCAGCATCCAGTTCCTGGCGCCGGGCCGCAAGGGGCCCTTCACGGCCGAGGCCAGGCTCGTGCGCGGAGGCCGGCGCATCGTGACCTACGACGTGGACGTGCGCGATGCGGACGGCACCCTGCTGGTCCACGCCGTCACCCAGGGCATGAAGACGGACCGGCCCTTCAAGGTCGTGAAGTAGCAAAACCACATGCAGAAGCCCAACAAATGAAAAACTAGAAGACTTTTCATCATAGAAAAGAGAATTATAAACGTTTTATGCATTTTTATTTAGATATTTTTCTATTTCAAATTCAATAAAATATAGTTCTTGATTGTAGTAAGATTTTTGCGAAAATTTAAGCAATATGAAAGTTGCTCTATTCGACAACATGGGCAGGCTAATCCTGTGGGCTGGCTGCAGGAGCCTTGCCAGTGCAGGCAAAACAGGCTAGAAATTTTTTCTGTGGGGACGTTTCGTCACCGGTGTGGCGCCCAGTCTTCAAAACTGGCGGCAGGCTGAGAGGTCTGCGGTAGGTTCGACCCCTATGCGTCTCCGCCACACAGCAAGATCATGCCCTCTGCACGGCTTCCCAGCTGTCCAGAGGGCTTTTCCATAGCAGGCGAAGGCTCCTCCGCGAGCCCGCTCCGCCCCAGGAGATACCCGTGAAAAAGACAGGCATTGTACTCGCCATCGTGTTTGCGCTCATCCTCGCCGGCCTTGCTGCCGGAGGCTTCGTCCTCAAGAACCGCATCGAGGAGTGCGCCCTGGAAAGCCTCAAGACCGCCATCGGTCCAGACGCCGAAACCGCGGTGGGCGAGATCTCCTTCTCCTTCCTCGACAGGACCGTCACGGCCAAGGACTGGCGATCCCGCAGGGATCTGCCCGAAGGGCCCGTCTCCATTCAGGCCTCGGAAGTGAAGGCCGTCCTTGCGCCGCGCGCCGCCCTCGCCAGCATCCCCAGCATAGGATCCCAGCTCTACAAGGGCACCGACGTGGTTCCCGTCTTCGACCGCTTCACCTTCTACGGCCTCAAGGGCGCGAGCGGCCCGGTGTCCTTCGAGTCGGAGGCCGCGCAGGCGGACAGAGTGCGCATGACCTACGACCTGCTCAAGAAGCGCTTTGCCGGCGTGGAACCGGATCCCCTTGAGAACGCCGAAGGCACCTGGACCGATCAGATCTCCGTGCGCAGGCTCCGCTTCCTCACGCCGGACGGCAACCTTTCCAGCCGCGAGCTCAAGCTTTCCGGCATCCACGGCCTCGCTCTGGATCGCATCGCCATGGACAGCGTGGAAGTGACCGCCGACGGCAGCACGGTCTTTGCCTGCCGGGAGTTCTCCACCGAGAAGATTTCCGTCTCCGCAAGCCTGTACCGCAAGATTCAGGAGCTCTCCAGCAGCAAGGATCCGGGCCTTGCCGAGCTGCTCGGCCTCCTCGCCGAGTTCAAGAAGAGCGGTCCGCTCGTGAGCCGGCTGAAGCTCGACGGCCTCCAGATGCCTGCCGACGCCGACTGCCTCGTCGAGACCGAGGAGATCGCCTTCGACTGGAAGAGCGTGGATCCCCTCAATCTGGAGCTGCACCTGCGCGGGCTGAAGGTTCCGGCAAAGCTCGCCACCAAGAACGGCGTGACCCTGCGCGGCCTCGACAGCGTCGAGATCGACGCCGATCTTTCCTCCTCGGGCCTTGCCACCTCCCGCCAGCAGGGCTTCGTGCGCATCAGGAACCTCTTCGAGCTCCAGTACGACGCCACCTACATCGCGCCCTCCAGCGCCGTGAAGGACGTGCACCTGCAGCTGAAGGACTACGCCCTGCTCGCCCAGGCCGCCGTTAACGTCACGCCGGACGGCATGGCTGCCGCCATGATGCTCAAGGCCGGCGCCCAGGCCATGTGCCTCGGCGATCCTGTGGACCGCAAGGGGCAGTGCGCCAAGCTTGCCGAATTCATCGACGCGCCCGGCACCATCACCCTCGACACTCCCAAGGGCCTCGCCATCCCCACGGACAAGATCGCGCAAGACCTGTCGAGCGGCCGCTTCGGCAGCCTCTTCACCGTGCGCGTCCAGCCCGGTGGCAGGACCCTCGACCAGCTCATCCGCGAACTGCCCCGCTAAATCCGGCAGGGAGGAACAGCCGTGCGCACGCTTACGCTCAGGCGAGGCGAGGAACGCCGCCTTCGGGCCGGCCACCTCTGGATCTTCTCCAACGAAATCGACGTCAAAAAGACGCCGCTCAAGGACTTCGCGCCCGGCGAAGAGGCGACGGTCAGGGACAGCCGGGGCATTGCCCTCGGCTCCGCCTGCGTGAGCCCGGGCTCGCTCATCTGCGCGCGCCTCTACGCCCGCAAACCGGACGTGCCCCTCGACGCTGAGCTCCTCCGCCAGCGCCTTGCCCAGGCCCTGCAGCTCCGCGAACGCCTCTTCGACGCCCCCTTCTACCGCCTGGCCTACGGCGAGGGCGACTTTCTGCCGGGCCTTGTCATCGACCGCTTCGGCTCCCACCTCGCCCTGCAGGTGACGACGGCCGGCATGGAGGTGCGCAAGGACCTTGTCCGCCAGGCGCTGGAGGATCTCATCCATCCCTCGTCCCTTGCCTGGGACAATGCCGTGCGCGCCAGGGAGCTCGAGCAGCTCTCTCTGGATCCCGTCCAAGAGGGGGCCTGCCCCAACGAGCTCGATGTGCCGGAAGGCGGCTGCAGCTACCTTGCCCCCTGCCTCGGCGGCCAGAAGACGGGCTGGTACTACGACCAGCGTCCCAACCGCGCCATGGCGGCCGCCTTCTGCAGGCAGATCCCGGACGCCGATGTGCTGGACGCCTTCTCCTACGTGGGTGGCTTCGGCGTGGCCTGCGGACGAGCAGGCGCCAGGACCTGCGTCTTTGCCGACGCCTCCGAGCAGGCCCTCGGCTACTGCAGCCGCAACCTGGAGCGCAACGCGCCCCGGACGGCCTGCGAGACCCTTGCCGGCGACGCCTTCGAGACGCTGGGCAGGCTGCGCGCCGACGGCCGACGCTTTGATCTCGTCAGCATCGATCCGCCCGCCTTCATCAAGCGTCGCAAGGACATGAAGGGGGGGCTTGCCGCCTATGCGCGCATCAACCAGCTGGCCCTAGGCCTCGTCAGGGACGGCGGCGTCCTCGTCTCCAGCTCCTGCTCCCAGCACCTCGCCATGGAGGATCTGAGGGCTGCCGTCGCCCGCGCCACGGCCAAGGCCGGCGCCCATGCGAGGCTGCTTTTTGCCGGCGGTCAGGGGCCGGACCACCCCGTCCACTGCGCCATGCCGGAAACGGCCTACCTCAAGTGCCTCGCCGTGCAGATCTCGCGCTAGACATCTCCGGCGAGAGGCTGGCCCTTTGCCCGCCGCGCCGGCCGTTCCGGCTTCTGGCGTTTTCGCCCCCTTCGCAGTACACTGACTGAACCGACCACTGCCCACAGGAGCGCACGCATGTCAGACAGCAACGACTCAGCCAACGCCGCCTCCGGCCAGCTGCCGGAGATCACCTTCTCCACCTTCATCCTGTCCCTGGCCTCTTCGGCGCTCGTGCATCTCGGGGAAGTCCCCAATCCCGAGACCGGGGCGATGTCGCCGGATCCGGAACTTGCCAAGCACAGCATCGATACTCTGGCCATGCTGAAGCAGAAGACCAAGGAAGGCCTGACGCCGGACGAAGCAAGCATGCTGGACAGCCTGCTCTACGAACTGAAGATGAAGTACGTCTGCTTCGCCAAGAAATAGAGCTAACATACTGAAATCATTCAGCTTCTTTTCGCCATATTGCATCAATTGAGGCTGTAGCACTGCGCTGAGCCCCCGGCAGGGGATGGGCGTACGCCTTCAGCGTGATCTGGGGACTGGCATGTCCCAGATTGGCGGACACGGCAGCTATGTCGGCACCGGCGACCAGTCGCTCCGAGGCAACCTTCAGTCTTCAGCGCTTCCGGCACATACCGCAGGGCCAGGCCGTCCTGGTTCACGGCCACCAGCGCCGATTCCGCGTCCTTGTATTTCCTCCGCATGTAGCCTCTCCGGCGGGCACAAGCCCGCCTTTCCCCTACATGGAGCGGGAAGCATGCATGGAACAAGGGACGGGAAGATCCCTGCGTTTGAAAGGAGAAGGCGCGACTGCCACAGCATGACGAGATGCCCTCTCAGCGACGAGTTTCTGCTTCGCGATGAGGAGCTCTTCCGTCACGGCATGCAGGGGTGCAGATCATTTCTTCGTCCTGCCCGACAGCTAGGAACATAGAAACCAGCCACTCGTTAGACAGAAAGTCAACCGCTCTCCAGGCGGAAAGGAGGATCGCAGGGGGGCGATTGAACAGACACCTTCGCTCGATGCCGAAGGCACCCGCTCCATTGCTTATCACTCTGCTTCAGGATAATTATATTCATTTCAGATAATGCGGGCGTCCGATCCCTGCCTGCTACGCGTGAAGCAGGGGGTGCCGGAAGCTTGCGAAAAAGGACGCCAAGGCGACATGACCTATTCCATTATCGGCATACTGGCCATCATCATTCTGGCCATCATCAACAAGGACGTGCTCTGGAACAGCGAAAGGACCTGCGCCCAGACGCCGGCGCTGCGCTACTACCGCCTTTTCCTGCTGTGCGTCTTGGCCTACTGCAGCACCGACGCGGCCTGGGGTCTGCTTGGCCAGTATGGCATGACGACGGCGCTCTTCTTCGACACCTCGGTCTACTTTCTGGCCATGGCCGCCCTGGTCCTGTTTTGGACGCGCTACGTCGCCGCCTATTTAGAAGAGCGCAACCTCTTCGGCACGATCCTTTCCTACGCAGGCGCACTCTTCCTCCTCTGCGAAACGGCAGCCGTGGCGGTCAACTGCTTCCATCCCGTCCTCTTCTGGTTCGACGAAGCAGGCGGCTACCACAAGGAGCTGACGCGCGACGCAACGCTGGCTGTCCAGATTGTGCTCTTCGCGCTGACCGCCATATACGCCATCGGCACCGCCGTCAGTTCCAAGGGCGTCGTTCGGCGCCGTTACATGGTCATCGGCCTCTTCGGCATTGCCATGTCGCTGCTCGTTGGGCTGCAGTTCTTCTTTCCGCTCATGCCCTTCTACGCCATGGGCCTCATGGTGGGCGGCTGCCTGCTCCACAGCTTTGTGAACGAGGACGAAAAGGACGGCTACCGCATGGAACTCGAGAAGGCTGTCGAGCGTGAGCGCCAGCAGAACGAAGAGCTGGCCTCAAGCCGGAAGGCGCTTAGGGACGCCTTGGCGATAGCCGAGCATGCCAGCAGGGCGAAGACGGCCTTCCTTTCCAGCATGAGCCATGAAATCCGCACGCCCATGAACGCCATCATTGGCCTGAACAACATCGCCCTGAACGATCCCGAGACGAGCGACAGGGTCAAGGGCTACCTGGAGAAGATCGGCGTATCGGCCAACCACCTGCTCGGTCTCATCAACGACGTGCTGGACATGAGCCGCATCGAGTCCGGCCGCATGGCCATCAGGGCCGAGGAGTTTTCCTTTGCCAGCAGCCTGGAGCAGGTCAACGTAATGATCGCCGGCCAGTGCCGGGACAAGGGCGTAGACTACGACTGCCAGGTCAAGGGCCACATCGACGACTACTACGTCGGCGACGCCATGAAGCTCAGGCAGTCGCTCGTCAACATTCTCGGCAATGCTGTCAAGTTCACGCCCGAAGGCGGCACGGTGCGCTTTCTCGTCGAGGAGGGCCCGCGCTACGAGGGCAAGGCGACGCTCAAGTTCGTGATCAGCGACACCGGCATCGGCATGAGCAAAGAGTACCTGCCCCATCTCTTCGAGGCCTTCAGCCAGGAGGACAGTTCCTCCATCAGCAAGTACGGCAGCACCGGCCTCGGCATGCCCATCACCAAGAGCATCATCGAGCTCATGAACGGCCACATCGAGGTGGACAGCGAGAAGGGAAAGGGCACGACCTTCACCGTCACGGTGACTCTCGGCGAAAGCCGCCGGAGCGCCGACGCCCTGGCGGGCGACCTCATGCCCAGCGAAATGCGCGTGCTCGTGATCGACGACGACCCCATCGCCCTGGAGCACGCGCAGATCGTGCTCAGCCATGTTGGCGTCGTCTGCGAGACGGCCGAATCGGGCTGGGAGGGCATCAACATGATCCGGATGCGCCACGCCCGCCAGCAGGACTACAATCTTGTGCTGGTCGACTTGCGCATGGCAGGCATGGACGGCGTGGAGACCACGAAGCACATCCGCTCCATCGTGGGCGACGGCACGCCCATCGTCATCCTGACCTCCTACACCTGGGACGACATCGCCGACGATGCCAGGGCCGCAGGCGTCGATAGCTTCATGTCCAAGCCGCTCTTCGCCGGCTCCGTCATGAAGGAATTCCAGGATGCCTTCAGGGCGAAGAACGCTGCTCTGGCCGCCCGCACAACCGACCTCAGGGGCCGACGGGTGCTCGTGGCCGAAGACGTGGCCGTCAATGCCGAAATTCTGGTCATGGTCCTGGCCATGCGGGACATCGAGGCCGACCACGCGGAGAACGGCCGCATCGCCGTCGACATGTTCCGGCAGAGCGCACCCGGATACTACGACGCCATCCTCATGGACGTGCGCATGCCCGAGCTGGACGGCCTCGAGGCCACGCGCACCATTCGGGCCATGGCCAAGGAAAGGCCGGATGCAGGAAGCATCCCCATTGTCGCCCTCACGGCCAACGCCTTCGACGAGGACGTGCAGCGCAGCATGCAGGCGGGGCTCGACGCCCACCTCGCCAAACCCGTAGAGCCGAACACACTCTTCAAGACGCTGGAAAAGGTGCTTGCGGGAAAGCCTTCCAGGGCTAGCGGCACAGAGCCTGCACCACAGGATGGAGCCCCCAGGAAGTCCTGAAAGACGCCCCCGGCGCTGACGAGCCTTCAGTGCCTGGGCCTCGGCGACCTCGCCCACGCTGGTGCAGGCCCAGGCAACGAGAGTCGAAGAATGGAAGGCTACTGGGCTGGCCTCGGCGCAACTGGCAGTCCGACACCTTGACGTTTCAGGACGGCCTGGGGCGGGATGCTTCGGGCCGACTTCATCCTTCCACGTCTCCCGGCGGCATAAGGGGCCACGGGAGATAATCCCGCGAAGCTCGACTCAAAGGCGGTTCCTCCGAGATCGTGAACAGCCCCTCGTCCTGCATTGCCTGACCCCGAAAAAGCGGAACGGCCCCGCAGATTCATCTTCTGCAGGGCCGTCAATGGCGAAAAAACCTCTGCTCCGGGCTGCTGCGCCGGCGACCTCCCGCACGGTACTGGCCAAGGCGTCCCTGAGTTCCGTCGGCACAGCCCAGAGGACGTGCTCCGACTATCGCAAGGCATCCCGGCACAGGTCCTCCGTCCGGAGGGCTTCCGGAACGAGGGAAGGAGCCCTGCCGTTCTCCTGCACGGCGACCATGCAGACGGCAGACGTCCGCACGGACGCGGGCACAAGTCGCAGGGGGCTCGGCGCCTCCTCGTCCGCGGTCGCGCATGCCTCCGCGACGAGTTTTGGCGTCAGCAGCCACTCCGGCACCAGTTTCAGTGCCTCCGGATCCGCGCTCACCGCCGCAAGGCCGATCTCCGTGGACAGGACTAGCTCCGGCACGGCGACCAGCGACATGCCGCGCTACCAGCAGGCATTGAGACAGATCTCTGGCGTGCGCAACGCTTCGGGGACCTCTCCGAGCGTGCTCCAGTCTCTATGCACGGCCTTAAGTGCGTCACATTCGGTTTTCATCTTAATTCCTCTTTCTGCGCCTGCCTGTCGTAGCAGGCGCGGTAGACGTCCGGGTTCGGCTCCTCAAGTCCCGGACTGGCAGGAGGACGCCAACCGCGAGCACATGGTGATGCCGGGCTTGGTCTATCTTTCCAGCCCACGGAGTATGGCACGCTCTACTCCCTGGCCGAGCTCGAGTCCATTGGCCGGGCCTGCCGCGAAGCCGGCATGCTTCTCTACGTCGACGGCGCGAGGCTGGTCTACGCCCTCGGCTGCCAAGCCAACGATGCCAGCCTTGCCTACATCGCCAGAATTGCCGACGCCTTCTACATCGGGGACACTAAATGCGGAGCCCTTTTCGGAGAGGCCGTCGTCTTCCCGATTCCCGGCACGGCACCCCGCTTCTTCACGCAGGTCAAGCGCGCAGGCCCTCTGCTCACCAAGGGGCGCATCGCGGGCATCCAGTTCGAGACGCTTTTTGAGGACGGCCTCTACGCCGGACTGGGCCGCCGGGCGATTGCGACCGCGGACCGGATAAGGGCCGCCCTGCGCGCCAGGGGCCTCCGGCTGACCTATCCCTCGCCGACCAACCAGATCTTTGTCGAACTCTCTCCTGACGAGCGTGCGCGCCTTGGGCGCATCGCCGACATTGCAGCTGGGAGGAAGGCGCAGAGGGCAGGACGGTGATGCGCATCGCCGCGAGCTGGGCCCCCGTGAAGAGGACGTGGACGCCCTGCTGGCGCAGCTGTAGCCGACAGGCGGGCCACCGGCGGGCATGGCAGGGCTCCCGCCGGCAAGGAGCGCCACCCTGTCCCTCTTGCGTGCCCGTCTCATGCCCCCGGGCAAGGAGGCGCGGAAGGCGACGGGGATGGGAAAGCCTGGTGGCTGGAGGGAGAAGAGGCGCCGGGCGGGAGGAACGGGAAAGGCGACCTGCCTCCGGCTCCCGCAGATGCAGTTCATCAATGTCTTCTTTGGCAGCTTCCTTCTTCTGGAGGAGAAGCCTCTGCGTTTCGTCAAGGCTGTTCCAGACTGAGGAACGTGCAGGGGCGCCGGAAGAGCCGGCTTCGGCTTCTTCTGCAGGACGTGCGCCACCTTGCCTGTCTCCTGCCCAGCGCGTACTCTGGAGTTCTCAATCTCGCCCTTTGGAGGTAGCAGCATGAAGCTCTACGTCGTCGACGCCTTCACGAAAAAGATATTCCGGGGCAATCCAGCCGCCGTCTGCGTGCTGGACGGCTGGCTGGATGACGGACTCATGCAGAGCATGGCCATGGAGCAGAACCTTTCGGAGACAGCGTTCGTCCATCCTCTGGAAGACGGCCGATGGGCGATCCGCTGGTTCACGCCGGGAGGCGAGATAGACTTCTGCGGCCACGCTACGCTTGCCTCCTCCCATGTTCTCTTTTCCTATGTCCAGCCCGAAGCGCAGGCCGTCTGCTTTGCCTCGAAGTGCAAGGGCGACCTACCCGTAGCGCGCCGGGACGACCTCTACGAAATGGACTTTCCCGCAAGCCGACTCCAGCCCGTGCCGGTCACGGAGAGAATCGCCGCAAGCCTCGGCGGCGCCGTGCCCGACGAGTGCTGGCTTGACGGCGACCTGCTCTGCGTCTTCAAGGACCCTGCCTCCATAGCCGGCATCAGACCCGACCTTGAGGCCATGCGCAGACTCGAGGCCCGCCTCGTGCACGTGACGGCGAGGGATGTGCCAGGGGGGCAGGCCGACTGCCAGACGCGCTCCTTCGGCCCCAAGTTCAACATTCCTGAAGATCCCGTCTGCGGCGCGGCCCACTGCCTTGTTGCACCCTACTGGGGCAGACGACTAGACAGGAAGGAACTTGTCTGCCGGCAGGCATCGGCGCGGGGCGGCATGCTCTTCTGCAGCCTGCGGGGAGAGCGGGTGAGCATCGCCGGGCATGCCGTGACCTACGCCGTTTCCGAGGTGCTCCTGTAGACGGCCGGGGAGCACCGCTGGCGTGCCGTGCATCTCTGATTCCTGCGCCTTCGGCTTCCCAGCACCGGGGCGCATCCTGCTCCGGCCCTGCACCCCCGATACCAGCCGTACTCAAGGGTCACGGCTCCAGCGCCGTGTCGCTTCTTCAGGAGAAGGCGTCCGGGTGCCGAGCGTGAACTCCTGATTGACCCGCTCTTCCTCCGCTGATACGCCTGCTTCATCGTCAACCCGCAAACTTGGAGGCAACCCATGCCCTGGAATAAGACCCTTTTTTCTGCCTTGACCCTGTCCCTTCTCCTCGGTGCCAGCGCGACATGCGCCGCCACCAAGGCCCCCGTCGTCAAGGAAGTCGAAGACAGGGGCGAAATCGACCAGATCAAGTGCGACGGCATGGACGAAGCGGACGTGCACGTCGGGGACACTCTCAACTTCTATGTCTCCTTTGCAGTTGGAAAAAATGAAAAAGTGAAGGTTGACGGCGTCCGCTACTGGTTCTGGTCCGACGTTGACTACAACAGAGGCGACCCGGGCATCGCCTTCAAGGCAACGAAGGAGATCATGGACAGCGACGGAATCATCCAGAACCAGAAACAGAGGCTTATGCGCTCCACCGACTACGTGATCCGCGCAACCCCTGAAAAGCCGTCCAGGGAGAACATCATTGTCAAGTACGATGTCGCCTACTATGAATTCAACGCCGACGGCACGATGAACCCCAAGGAGCGACACCACGTCCAGTGCTCCCGCTACCGCGTCCTGCCCGAGAAGCGGAAATAGCCTCTTCACAACCGCCCCCTATCTCCTCCCGCCTGACGTAGGGAGGAGTTTAGTTCCCAGATTTCCAGCGTCGCGCCTGTCGTCGCATGAACGGGAAAGGCGGAGTCCGCCCGCCTAGAGGGGCAGCACGGATGCAACGACGACAGGCTGGACGATTTCGGCGCCACCGGCACGGATGGCCCTTAGGCCGATGCCCCCCTGGTCTTCGTGCCTGAGCCAGCGCGCCCGCCCCCTGCCCGTGCCACTGAAAAGCCTCAAGCCACGGAACCTGCTCCGCACCTTTCCTCCTCTGCGGGGGATGCAGGGGCTTCCCTGCACATGCCTTGCTGAGGGGGATCCGCGTGGCTACTGCTTCGCCTGTCTGCGCAGAGACGCGTACTCTGCCCTAGCCTTTTCAAGAACTGCCAGGAACTCGGGGCTAGTCTGGCTGATGGTGTGCCTGATTGTTTACCATTTTTTACAGATTTTCACAAATTACTTACATTATGGAAAAATTATCCTAGACTACCCCCAGCGACGCAGACCTGGTCGGCCGCAAAGGAGCATAGGATGCATCAGGCACACGACAGGCTGGACACGATGCCGGCAGGCATGCGACTGCCCGCGCCCATGGCGCCGGAGCGCGCGGGGCTTCCGCTCTTCCTCTCGGCCGTGCAGGCGGGCTTCCCCTCGCCGGCAGACGACAGTGTCGAAGACAAGCTCGACCTGCACCGCCATCTGGTGCGCAACGAGACGGCCATCTTCTACCTGCACGCCAGCGGCGACTCCACTGCTGCGCGGCATCGTCGCCAGCTCCGCTCTGCGCCTCTCCGGGCGCTTCCAAGGGCCGGGAAATGTCTGCTTGCGGCATGGCTTTCCAGCACGTCCCCGCGGAGTTCCACACGGGTGTGCTGTGCACCAAGACCATCCGGCAGAATGTCTTGAAGGACAAGCCCCCTTCGGCTACATTTATATGTCATGGCGCTCCACAGGAGCGCCTCTTGTCCCCGGATTCATGTTCCCTCCCCCCTTGCCATGAGAAAAGAAATCAAGGTTATCATCGGCGGTCTGCTCTTCATCCTCCTGCTCGCCGTCGCTGTTTTCGCGCTGCTCGCCTCGTACACAACCCGTCAAACTGAAGCCGACGTCAGCCGGATTGCCCATGTCCATCTGCAGGGCATCAGCGAGCTCGAGTCCGAACGCTTCGATGCCATCGTCGACCTGCGCTTCAGGCAGGTCGATTCGATCCTGCGGGAGCTCGCCAGGCACGACGTGGCGGCGGACCACGACAAGACGGCTGCCGTGCTGCGCCGCTTCGCGGCGTTCCAGTCTGCGGAGAACTGCTCGCTCATTTCGGACTCCGGCGAGACGGAGACCGTCTACGGCGAGTCCATCGTACGGCTGGGCGACGGCTCCTTCCTCCGCGGAAACCTGCAGGCCGGCCGGCGCGCCGTGACCGGCGCCTGGACGGACTCCATGCAGGTCATCGTCTACGCCACGCCCCTGCGCCTTACCATGTCCAACGGAAGCACGAGCATCGGCATGCTCTGGTGCAAGCCGATGCGGGCCTTCCGGGACAGGCTGTTCCTCAACAAGACGGGTGGCCTTGTCAAGCACCGCATCGTCCGGCGCGACTCCAGCTACATCATCGGCGACGGCGCCGAAGCACCTAGCTACGCGGAATATCTGCGCAGGCACGCCGTGCCCGGCGGCGGGGAGACGGGCGCGGACGCCGCGACCGGATTCCTGCAGGCCGTCGCCGCCGGCGGAGTCTACACGCTGAGCGCCCACGTCGACGGCCTGGACACGAACGACCGCTACTGCGTGCGCGCCGTGCCGCTGAAGGGGAGCAACTGGTACCTCGTCTCCGCCATGTCCTACGGCGCCATCGACAAGGCCATCGAGGGAATGAACCGCTCGCGATTTCTTGCCACCGTCCTGGCCGTGCTCGTCCTGTCTGCGGGACTCCTCTCCGTATTCGCCATGTACATGCTCATGACGATGCGCCAAACGGCGACCCTCGAGGATGCCTGGGCCTCCGCGGAACGGGCTCTGGCCGATGCAAGGGTCGCGACGGCCAGGGAAGAGGCCGCAGCCGCGAAGGCGACGGCCGCCCAGAAGGAAGCCGAAGACGCGAGGGAGCGCGCCGAGCAGGCGTTGAAGGAAGCCGAAGACGCGAGGGAGCGCGCCGAGCAGGCCAGCCGGACGAAGAGCGAGTTTCTTTCCAACATGAGCCACGACATCCGCACGCCCATGAACGCCATCGTTGGCCTGACCGCCATCGCCCGCGCGCACAGGGACGACGCCGTCCGCGTCGAGGACTGCCTCAAGAAGATCACGGCGTCCAGCCGTCAGCTGCTCGGCCTCATCAACAACGTCCTCGACATGTCCAAAATTGAGAGCGGCAAAATGGAATTGAAGCTGGAGAGCCTCTCCCTGCGCGAGACCCTGGAAACGCTGTGCGACATAGTGCGGCCGCAGATCAAGTCCAACGGGCAGAACTTCGACGTCCACGTCTCCCGCATCCTTTCCGAGCAGGTCTTCTGCGACGGCGTGCGCCTCAGCCAAGTGCTGCTCAACCTCGTCAGCAACGCGATGAAGTTCACGCCCGAAGGCGGATGCGTCGACGTCGAGCTCTGGCAGGAGCCCTCCGCCAGGGGCGAAGACTGGGTGCAGACGCACTTTGCGGTGAAGGACACCGGCATGGGCATGAAGGAGGAGTACCAGAAGAAGCTCTTCACGGCCTTCGAGCGCGAGGACAGCCGCCGCGTACACCGCACCCAGGGCACGGGCCTCGGCCTGGCCATCGTTAAGTGCATCGTTGACGCCATGGAGGGCACCATCGAGGTGCAGAGCGAGCCCGGCAAGGGCACAAGCTTCCACCTCCGCCTCGATCTGGAGCGCGTCCACGGCTCCAGCGACGACCTCAAGCTCCCGCCATGGAACGTGCTCGTGGTCGACGACAGTAGCGATGCGTGCAGCGCGGCCGCGGAGGCCCTTGCAGAGCTCGGCGCGCGGCCGCAGACATGCCACAGCGGCGAGGAGGCCGTCGAGATGGCCGCCAGGGCGCACGCGACCGGCGAGGATTTCTTCGCCGCGATCATCGACTACAAGATGACCGACATGAACGGCATCGAGACGGCGACGAAGATACGAGAAGCGACCGGCGACAAGGTCTCTGAAATTCTCGTCTCCGCCTACGACTGGAGCGACATCGAGGAGGAGGCAAAGGCGGCCGGCATTGCCGCCTTTATTCCGAAGCCCCTCTTCAAGACTTCGCTCCATCGCGCCCTGACCCGGCTCGCCGGCGCCGGCGAGGCCGCCGAGGGGTGCCCCGCGGAAGAGGCGCCGCCGTCCCTTAAGGGCATGCGCGTGCTGCTGGCCGAGGATCAGCCCCTCAACGCCGAGATCGCGACGGCCATCCTAGAGGATGCCGGCTGCACCGTGGAATGGGCCGAGGACGGAGTCATGGCGCAAAAGCGCTTCGCCGAATCGGAGCCAGGCCATTTCGATGCCATCCTCATGGACCTGCGCATGCCCAACATGAACGGCTTCGAGGCCGCGCGGGCCATACGTTCCATGGACCGCCCAGATGCCGGAATCGTTATCATCGCCCTCACGGCGGACGCATTCGCCGAGGACGCCCAGCGGTGCATGGATGCCGGCATGGACGCACACATGACCAAACCCATCGACGTCTGGGCGCTGACGAATCGCCTGGCCAGCCTCCGCGTGGAGCGCAAGGACAGGAGGTAGTGCCACGTTGGCCGCCTGCCGGCGCATGGCCGCCACGGAGGCGTCGCTCCGCGCATCTCCTTCCGCTCCGGAGTGCGCTTCCAGAGCCTGCTGGAAATGTCTGCTAATGCCAATTACCGCAGACAGGACGGGGGCCGGCGGGCATCCAGAGCCCATGGCGGCGTCCCGCAGGACTACGTCGAAGCCCGCCGCTGGTACGCACAAAGGCAACCGCGCAGAGGCATGCCGGAGCACAGTGCGACCTAAGCGAGATGTACGCCACTGGCCAGGGCGTCCCGCAGAACAAGCCCATCGCAAAGGAATGGGTTAGACAGGCCTGCGCCAACGGAAGCCGCCACGGCTGCGAATCCCACCAGCAGCTGCACGATGTCGGCTTCAAGCGGTGCCGCCTCCGTTCGGCAGGTGGAGCCGGAGCTTCCAGGCGGTCGCTCCAGGGTCAGGACGCCGGCGCATCGTCGCGCGTTATGGCACCCATGGGCTTGAGCACCTACTCTTCACCGGAGCTGTCCTGCCTGCGGCGATGCAGCCCCGCGAGCTTCCGCAGCAGCATCTTGACGTTGACGGGCTTGGCCATGTGGGCGTCCATGCCGGCATCCATGCACCGCTGGGCGTCCTCGGCGAATGCGTCCGCCGTGAGGGCGATGATGGGCACCGTGCCTGCATCGGGCCGCGCCATGGCGCGGATGGCCTTCGCGGCCTCGATGCCGTCCATGTTGGGCATGCGCAGGTCCATGAGAACGATGCCGTACCAGCCCTCACCGGACTCCTGGAACATTCTGGATCGACACCTGGGTAGACGGTCCGGCCCCCGCGTCAAGCGGAGCGCCGGCCCTGCCTTCAGGTGCCCAGAGTACGCCCCAGCCTCCGTCTTCCGGTTCTCAGCCCGCAATACAGTCTGCGACTCCGGGAACGCAGGGCAATAATCCGCCTGCGCCTTCAGGCTCTCAGAGCACGGCCCAGCCTCGACCTTCTGGCACGCAGCCTGCGGCCCAGCCTGAGGCTTCGAGTCCGCAGTCCGTTCAGGCAGGCAACGGCACAATGGTGGTCGTCTATCTCACAAAGGGCAGCACCCTCTGGCTCGACGCCCTGATAGACGGGACGCTCATCAGCGATGCAGGCGTTGCGAGATCAAACAAGAACGTCATTGCCTTTCTCGGCGACAAGCCAAACGGAAAGCCAGGCTTTGGCGTGAGGGCTCTTGCTGTAGGCGAGACGCCTGTCACGATCCGAGGAAAAAGCCCGAAAACGCACAAGAAATCGGAGCAGAAGATCAGAATCATCGTGGAGTAGCGACGAACTCGAAGCATGCCCTTCTGCCCAACGGCACAGGACAGGCCAAATCCTCCTAGCTGGGAGTGGAGATTGATCTGCGCAGGGCGGCAGCTGCGGAAATCCTCCTGACCATTGTTCCAAATGACCAGTATCAGGCTCCCTGCTGGAACTTCCGGCAGGGAGCCTTTGCGCGAAGCCAAGTGCAAACAGAGCGGAAACGTCCGAAGCCCATGACAGTGCGATGCGCGTCAGCCCGCCGGCATGCCGAAGCCTTGGCCAAAGCCAAACGCATTTCCAAAGGAAACGGCAAGGGGCCAGGCGGAGCTTCCTTCCCCGAGCTCTTCTTTGCATACTGCGTCTCAGCAATAGAAAAGGGCGACCAGGCAGCTGCTCTCTTTCCGACTACCGGTCGCAGACGCGCCCCCTCACCCCTTCCTGCGCCGGCCCTTCCTGAATACACCTGTCTGCCACTCTGGCGACGGTCAGGTGAATGACTGCCAGCGAGGCCTGCCACGAAAAGCTTTGCCCCCCTCTTCCTTGCCACCCTGCTCGCCCTGTCTACCGGGAGTCCCGCCGAGGCCTCTGTTGCGGCAATGGACGGCATCCTGTTGCACGCGAAGTTCACGCTCGACGAGCCGGACGAGACGCCCGCGCCAAACGGTCAGTCCCCCCAGAGTCAGCCAGCACCCGAACGCAGAACGGCTGGCGAAGTGGCAGAATTGGGATCCGGCGACTTCCGCTTCACCGTCGAGGTTCCCGGCGGCTGGACTGCCGAGAACGTCGAACGTGGCGGAACCGTAAAGAAGAACGACGGATCATCCCTGCTTGTTTTCAAAACGTTCAGCACTGGCGACATGACCGCAAGCCAGATTGCTGGCGCAATAGGGCAGAAGTTTGGCATCGAGCTCGAAAAGCAGGGCGATACCTGGATCTTCAAGGGAGACAAGGACAGCACGCCGCTGCTCATCGCTCTCTCGCACAAGGCAGAGGACGGCACTGCCGTTGTCCTCGTCTGTGCAGGCCCCGACCAGAACAGCATGTCGCGCATCTTCAGCACCGTCAAATTCATCTCGAAGCAGCAGTGAGGACGACGCTTCTCTCCGCACCCGGGAACTTGCCGGCTGAACAGCAGGGCAAGCCACTGCTTTTGCCCTTGCCCGTGAGATGTCCAGAGCAGGAAGCAGGCGACTGTCGCCCGCCAGACGACTCCCTTCGACTTCGCCTCGTCCGGCACATGCCAGACGGCATCGCTGTCGTCCCTGCAGGGCACAAGGCAAACCGCCTCGACCGCATCGCCTCCGGGACGAGTTTAAGCGCCCAGCCGTTTCGGGCAACATGATCAAGGGCTTTGGCTTCCGTCCTGAAATCCAGTTCCATGGCGTCCTCCCCGCCGCGTCCCTGGACTCTTCGTCCTCCACACGTTGCGGGAGCCCGGACGCGCCTCCGCGCGCTCCGCCGAACGCCTCTCCGGCAGGTGGCCAGGGCGAAGTCTGGAGTGGCGGCCGGGAAGATCGCACCGAGAAGGCATTCCGGCCTGGCAGGGGACTGCAGCAGGGGCGCCGAAAGCCCCTCCCTTGAGCTTTTGGCTCAAAGCTCCTAAAAGAAAGAGCCCCGCGCACTAGACGGGGCTCTGCAGCAGGACTTCTGCAACGTGCACCAGGCACTGGGAAACAATGGTGCAAAAACGACTTAATTATTTGAATTTAGTAAATAATTGTATTTCCTTCGCCAGAAATAGCACTTCACCCCCACCTCGACACAAAGGGCACCCCTCATGAAAAAGACACGCATCGGCCTCGTCGGCATCACCGGCTACACGGGCATGGAGCTGGCCCGCCTGCTCGCCACCCATCCGCACATGGAGCTCTCCATGGCCTGCTCGCGGACCGAGTCGGGCAAGCGCCTCGGCGCCTTCTACCCCTTTCTGGAAAAGCTGCCGGGCAGCGATCTCGCTATCAGCGTCTACAATCCCGACATAGCCAAGGAGGCCTGCGACATCGTCTTCCTCGCCGTACCCCACGGCAAGGCCATGGAAATGGCCGGCGAGCTCGTGGACAGGGGCGTCAAGGTGGTGGATCTCTCCGCCGACTTCCGCATCCGCGACGCAGCCGTCTACGAAGCCTGGTACAAGGTCGAGCACACGCGCAAGGATCTCCTCCCCAAGGCCGTCTACGGCCTCCCCGAGCTCTACGCTGAGGAAGTGAAGCGGGCCCAGCTCGTGGCCAACCCCGGCTGCTACCCCACCTCTGCCATCCTCGCCCTCTACCCCGCCCTGTCGAAGGGCCTGGTCCTGCCCCAGGACATCGTCGTGGACTCCAAGTCCGGCACGACGGGCGCAGGCCGCAAGCCCGTGGTCGGCTCCCTCTTCTGCGAGGTCTACGACAGCTTCAAGGCCTACAATCTCGGCAAGCACCGCCACACGCCCGAGATAGAGCAGGAAGTCTCCCGCTTTGCCGGACTCCCCGTGGCCCTCTCCTTCAACACCCACCTCGTGCCCATGAACCGCGGCATCCTGACCACGGTCTACACCAAGCTCAGCAATCCCTCGACCACGCTGGACGAGGTGCACGAAGCCTACTGCGAAGCCTACGCGGACAAGCCCTGGATAAGGGTGCTGCCCAAGGGCGCCCTGCCCGAGACGCGCAACGTCCGCGGCAGCATGTTCTGCGATCTGGGCCTCGTGGTCGATCCCAGGACCAAACGCCTGCTCGTCGTCTCCGCCATCGACAACATCTGTCGCGGCGCGTCCGGCCAGGCGCTTGCCAACGCCAACCTCATGTGCGGGCTCGACGCGGCCGAGGGCCTGGACCACGCCCCCATGCTGCCCTAGGCAGGACAAGGAAGGGCTACCATGGACAGGCAGACCGAAAGCCAGGCGGAAGCCAAAGCCTCTTCCCTGCAGGAGCGCATGGACGCGCTCCTGCACGATCCCGAACTCTGCCGGCGGCTCATCGCCCGCCTCGAGCGGGCGCTGGAGGGCATCGAAGGCCAGCGCATGCGCTTCATGGAGGTGTGCGGGACGCACACCGTCTCCATCTTCCAGAGCGGCCTGCGCTCCCTGCTCCCCAAGGGCGTCGTGCACCTTT
>JAEEPQ010000222.1 GCA_016284885.1 Desulfovibrio sp. | reverse complement strand
TCTTCTCCAGCGAGTTCGAAGAACTACATGCACGCTGTTCCGCCGATGATAGCGTAGCTGTCCGTGTAGTCCTTGAAATGGTCTCTGAAGATTTCAAGACCGCTAGGCATGGCCACTCTCCTGCTCGCTGTCCGCTTGCCGGGTTTTCCGCATTGATTCCAGCAGGTCCTCCAGCGCCTCTTCCACCCGTGCGTCGCCCACGCCCATGAGGGAAAGGAAGATCGAGAACATGTCTGTGGAGACGCCGTCCGACATGAAGCCCGGCGGATAGCGCCATACCTCGATCTCCACCGTGTCGGCGTCGTGAACCGGCGCCAGCTTCGGCCTGTGCTCCGACAGCAGCGTCCGCCATTCTGCCCCTCCAATGGCGAAGACCGGCCTAGCGGGTTCGGCGAGCATGGAGACGGAGGCGAGTGCGCTCTCGCCAGACGGCAGCAGAGCCTGCATCGGGAGTCCATCATCGTACGCGATAACCCTTTCCGCCACGGGATCGCGCAGGTACGGCAGGCCATTCCTGAACGCCTCGACCCGGTCACGTCCGTACAGGAGGATGGCATGCTCCCTGCCGGCCTGCAGAATCTTCCCTAGGCCAAGCCCGGAAATCGTCCTGAAGGCGCGGGAAACCGACATCTTTGACCGGCCGATCGCGCCGGCGATGCGGCTGGTTGGCATCGCCCCGCCGCCGAAGCCGTTGCAGGCCGCCAGGTACACGAGCTGCGCGGCCGTGTCGAAGGCCCCCGGAAGCCTGCCCGCGCCAAAACCTCTCGCCTCACTGGCGGACATGCCCAGGAAGGGCAGGTGGGCGTGCCGCCCGGGTACGATGAAGGGAATCCCCGCCTTGACGTAGCGGAGTCTGTTCGTCGGGCTTATGGTTCGGCAGGCGAAGGAGAGGAACGGCGTGCCCTCAGTCTTCTGGGAGACGAGCTGCATCTGCCGGGCGAGCCTCGCAGGAGAGCGCTCAAGCCCGTCCTTGGAGTGCATGACCAGACAGAGCGTGCCACATATCCGAGCGAGGAAGAAGCCGTACTCCCGCCGCAGGACAGGCAGCAGTGCAGACTCCCCCAGCCAGCGCTCGATCTCGACAGGCACGCCAAACGTGTCTGAGACGTAGTTTCGTATTGCATTTTGAATAGTTGTATCCATATCTGCAACGTAACAAAATTTTTGTTATGCAACAAGAATCTATGCCGCCGCCTCACGTCAGCGAGTCGTGGCATGGCTGACAGCCCCTGGCGGCGACTGCACGGCCGCCCCTGCCATCCCGCTGTCAGTTCCTCTCAGATCACGGCGGACGCAAGCTGCACCCGCCTTGTTCCGCCCGCCAAAAGCAGAATGCACCCTCCCTGCGAAGCCAAGGCTTGCAGAAAGAGTGCACTGTGCAGGGCCTGCCCGTGCCAGGCATGGCCAAGGGGAGGCTAGAAGGTCATGCGCAGCCCTATCGTGAACTCGTGGCCGTTGGGGTTGCTGTCTATCTGGTAGTGGACGCCCTGGACATCGCCGTCCACGCTGGATGCGCCCGTGCTCACGTAGCGGTAGGCCACGTCGAGGGCAAAGTTCTCGTTGAAGGCATAGGAGCAGCCGGCACCCACGTTCCAAGCGAAGGTGGTCGAGTACTTGTCGCCGCTGGCGAAGTCCTGGCCCTGGTAGGAAGCCGTATAGCCGGCGTAGTTGAAGGCAAGGCCCGCGCCGGCGCCGATGTAGGGCGTGAAGTCGGTGGAGTTGTGGAAGTCGTAGTAGACGTTGGCAAAGAGCGTCGTGGTGTTCCAGGTGCCCTTCATCTCAAACCCGTCGGGATCCATGCCGATCATGCCGAAGGCTGTCCGGCCGACGTCCGTTGCGTCCATGCCGGAGGTATTCTTCTGGTTGCCGCGGAAGAGGACTTCCAGTTCGGCGCGCAGGGGCAGCTGGCTCTGCGGGAAGAAGTCGTAGCCCACGGCAAGGCCGCCGCCCAGGGTGAACTGGGAATAGCTGGTGGAAGTGTCGAAGATGCTGAAGCCGCCGGCGCTGATGTCCGAGCTGTTATTGCCGGTGCTCATAATCGACATGAGGAATTTGGGCGTCACGTAGACGCCGTTCACCTCGGCCTTGGCGAAGTCTGGCAGGCTGAGGGCGCAGAGAAGGCAGAGGGCCGCAAAGAGCTTTTTCATGGATGGTCTCCTTGGAGTTAGGTGTTGGGCCCGCGTCCGCAAGGGCGCCAAGCCTGCCTCCTTACTAGCAGATCGCAGGTCCCTGCAGGTCGCTTCGAAAGCGACGCGCCCATCGTCCAGAAAAGACCAAGGATGTCCAGGGAATCGGGACGCAAAGAGCCTCCCCTGCGCACGGCCCGTTCTGGGGATCCCGCAGGGGAGGCTCTGATGAACTGTCTGGAAAGGCTGCCTTTCGCCCCTTCTGGACGCCTAGTCCTGGACCTCCATGGAGATCTGCAGAATGAGCTCGGGGAAGTTGCGTATGGCTGCAAGGCGCCAGCCTCCCCCCTCTTCGGCAAAGACGCCCTGCACGGGATAGTCGCAGCCGTTGTCCTCGTCGTGGACGGTGAACTTGACGAGGGCGCGGCCCTGCCCCATGGGTTCAGGCGTGCCTGTCTGGCCTATGGTCTTTTTGCCCATGGAGGCCATGGCAAAGAGGGGGCCCAGCATGCTGGCGCTCTTGTAGTCCGTGGCAGGCGCCCCGCCGAAGGCGCCCGAGCCCACGCCGAAGAGCACGAAGTTGCGTATCTCGCGCACCATGAAGGGCTGAACCGTGGCATTGGTCAGCGCCCCTTTGGAGGCCATGAGGCTCACTACGGGCGGAAGCCACTGGGCAAGGTTGGGATCCTTGGAGGCCTTCTCCAGCTCCTCCAGCCCCTGGGCGGCGATGGCGTCGATGTCCACGAGGGAGGCGAAGCCGTCGGCGTCGCCAGCCTGCATGGCGGCCGAAATGCCCTCCAGGCAGGCCTGGGGCGAGGAGGCGGCCCGCACCTCGCCGGCAAGCGCCAGCTGGAGGACAAGCGCAAGGGCAAACAGGCTGTGCAGCAAAGCTTTCATGGAACAACTCCTTGATTTCTTGACAAATACCAAGCCAATTCTGGCGCAGGAAAGCAAAGCGGCTAGGGGCGCCCGGGCACGAGCGACCGGCCCTTGAGGCGGAGAGCCAGCCCGCAGGAAACGAAATACGCATCCTGCGCGCTTCCGGCAAGCAGCCTGTTGGCATAGCCCAAGAGCTCCCGGAAGCTGCGCGAGAGGGGATCGGGCGGCACCAGCCCCATGCCGGCCTCGTCGGAGACCACGCAGCAGGGGCCCCTGTTCGAGGCAAAGGCCTTGGCAAAGGCCTCGATGGCGTCTTTTACGCCCGCTTCGTCCAGCACTCCGCAGGGGTAGCTTCCGCACAGCAGGCCGGCAATCCAGGGGCCGACGGCATCGACGAGCACGGCCGTGCCGGCAGGAGCCTGCGCCAGCATGGCGCCGAGATCGCCCCGGCATTCGGCCAGCGTCCAGCCGGCCCCCCGCGCCCTTTGGTGGCGCGCTATGCGGGCAAGGCTCTCGCTGTCGCCGTCGGCAGGCGCAAGCGTTGCCACGTAGAGCCGGCGCGGCGACCAGGACTCCACGAGCCGCTGGGCAAGGGCGCTCTTGCCGCAGGACGCGCCGCCAACGAAAAAGGCCGTGCGGACAGGCTTGCGGCTGGCCTGGGGACGCCGTGAGGCCGCCTTTCTCAGGACCTTGCCCGGCATGCCTGGCCTGCGCATGCGCAAACTCCCCTCAGCCCTGGCTACAGGCTCTGCCGGCGTCTGGCCGCCAGCGGCGCGAAGAGCTGGGCAAGAGAGGCCGAGGCCT
>JAEEPQ010000221.1 GCA_016284885.1 Desulfovibrio sp. | reverse complement strand
CTGCTCGGCGGCCGCCTGCGCCTCCTCGGCCTTCTCCTTGGCGTCCCTGGCCTCCTGCATCTGGCCCCTGACCACGCGCAGGTAGAAGAGGAAGACGAGCAGGATGCCGGCCCCCAGCACGGATGCCGACGCCATGGCGCCCCAGGACATCGACGCCCCCATTCCCTCGATGACCTCGTCGAGCACGCCGTAGGGGATGACGGCCACAAGGTACCAGTTGCTGTCCATGAGCGGGACCCCGCGGACGCACCTGCGCTCGTCAACACCCCTCTCCGGATTGACATGCCTGAAATTCGCCACGAAATCTCTGCCGGAGGCGACAGCCTGCTTTATGTCCGCCACGGCCTGGCCGATGGTCCTGCTCTCAGGCGTGCCGTAGGCCAGAAGCTGGCTGTAGTAGTTGTCCTTCTCGGTTCCTCTGCTCTGGACAACGTAGCTTCCGTCACGCCGGATAAGCCGGAACATGACGAGCGACTCCGGATTGTCCAGATTCATCATCCGCTGGAACATGGAGATGGGCTTGCACCACAGGATCCCTACGCTCCGCCTCCCGCCGGACATGGGCGCCGAGAAGGGAGCGGCGTAGATGATCAGCTGCTCTCTGGCCGTCCATCCGCCGGTCACGACCTGCCGGCCGGCGAGAATGCTTTCGAGCAGAAAAGCCGGATCGCCGAGCTTGGCAATGGGGGTCCCGTACATGTTTGAAAGCGTGCCGTCCTCCTCGATAAGGGAGCAGTTGGCGAGGTTCTGGAAGAGCGCCGCACGGGCTATGGCGCCCTTGACTGCCTCGCTGTCCGCTCCGGCTTTCGGCTGCTGCAGCGTTGCCTTGAGGGAGTCTACCTGCGTGCGCCGTATGGACTTGATGGCTTCGAACCGGTCCTTTTCCTGTTCCAGTATGCCCTTCAGATGGACGTGGGCTATCCTCCTCACGTCCTGGGCCGTTCTGCCGTCCATGTAGGTTGAAAGCGCGAAGAAGACGAGGCACGCAAGCCCGAGGAGAAAGAAAAAGCCGGCAAAGACCTGCTTGTACTGTTTTATCATTCTGCACACCTAGAGGCGTAGAGTCAGCGACATCGTCCGAGTGCCTCAGGGTTCGACCGCCCTGGCCGCATGCCGGCAGGGACGACGCCAGGAGAGAGGCCGACGGACGAAAGACTGTACCTGCAACCGCTTCCATTGTCTCTTGTTTTTTGTCGCCACGCGTTTCGCCGGCCGGCGATTCTTCTCGGTTTTCACGCCCGCCTTTCCCGTCCCCTGCCAGCGACAGATGCGGAAGGGAGGGAGGGGACGAAGGCGCTGGCAGAGGCGCCACCTGCGAAGAGCCGGCGCCGATGAAGGAGGTGAAGGGGAAAGCGCCACCAGCCCGCCCTGCCCTGGCCACCGGCCCAGCTGGGCAGGGGACTTCTAGGATGCCATGGGCAAGGACGCCTTTCCCGCCGGCCCTGGCACTGCCTTCGGCGGCGCAACGGCACAGCGGAACGAGACTGCCGTTCGTGAACGTCTTTTCCGCTCCGGAGCAGCTGACCCAGTTCTTCCGGAGGCCGAGCAGTCTGTCGAGGCGCGCGAAAAAGAGCTCGTAGACGGCCGGCTCCGTGGTGACCTCCGCAGAGGACGGCCCCCATCCTGCGGAAAGTCCCGGCCCGCCCCAGACCGTTGTCGCCGGCGTTGGAGTCCCCGTTGCGGATGTGCCGGAATGCACGACCGAGATCCGCGAGTCGCCCCAGCCTTCCGGATGGACTTCGATCTGCCATGTGTCCGAGCCGGAAAGGGCGCCGAAGACAAGGTGGTACCATGGCCGGTTAAAGTGGCTCACTTGGCAAGACAAAAATCCGGGACTTTCCCAGAACGGCTTGGGGACAGGGCGCAGGCCTGGCGGAAGAAGCTGCATTCCGTCAATCCCTGGCAGGAGCCTGTCTTGCCGTCTGGAAAGCCTGCTCGAGGAGCTGCGTGTGGCGGCGCTCGACCGCCTTGCTGTACTTCCAGCCGTTCTGCCTCACGTCCCTGAGGTAGTCTCCGGCAAGCCTGCCCGTGACCGTGCCCTTCAGGCGCAAGGCTCCTTCCTCAAGCCCCCTGCGCACGTCTTCGGCCATCCTGCCCCTGACAAAGGCCGGAGAGTTGTCGAGCACAGAGAACATGCACAGGTTCATGAGTTCCTCGTACTGTGCGATGGCCTGGCTGCGGGCCAGCCCCGTCGCGCCTGCCCGGATGAAGCGCTCCCACTCCAGGGCCCAGCCGAGCATCTTGCCTCTGCTGAAGCGCAGTCCCGCATCCGCGACGAAGGAGGCGGGCTGGCGCTTCTTCAGGCGGGCATAGCCTGCCATGGCAGGCGAGAGCTTCGCGTACAGCGGCGCCTCGATGGCGCCCTGGTCGATTTGGAAGTAGGGGGTGCCCTCGCTCATGGCCTTGACGAGGCCGTGCCTGGCCAGCTCGGCAAAGCAGGTCCTGTCGGCAGGAGAGAGCCTGGCGTCGTCGAAGTTCTGCGCCCAGCGCTCGAAGAGGGGCTGGGCTGCTCTGCTGGCGTCCTGAAAGGCCTTGGCGTCCTCGAGCCGCTTGAGCGGGGAGCTTTCGGATGCGTAGAGCCGGTCCGCCTCGGCGGGAGAGAGCCCGTCGAAGGCTCGGATCGCCTTGCGGACGGCCCCATCCCAGGCAACCACGGCATCCTTGAGGCCGGGCACGGCCTCCAGTGCAGCCTCTGCTTCGCCCGCCTCAGGCTGGGCGCTCCTGGCAGAGGCGCCCTCGCCCCTTCTGCCGGGGCCGAGGGCCGAAGCCGCCACGTAGTCGGCGCAGATCCAGGCGTCCTGGCGGCTGTAGCCTGCCTCCGGCGACTCCAGCATGTAGAGCACATGGTACCACTGCCGTCCATCGCCGGCTGCCTTTGCCCCGGAAGCGACGAGTTCGCCGTGCCGGCCACCGGCATCGGCCATGCCGGCCACGTCGTACGAGGTGCCGGGACCCTTGCGCAGGCGCACGCTGGTGCCGGTGACCTTGAGGACGACAAGGCCGGAACCGGAGGACTCGGCCTCCCTGAGGATGTCCTCCTTCTGGACAAGCGGTGCCTGGCCGAAGAACACTTCCTGGGACTGCGGCGCCGCAAGGGCGCTTCCTGCCAGCAGCACGAGTGCGGCTGCAGCCGAAGAACGGAAAAGCATGGCTTCCTCCCTGTGGCGATGCGCCCAGCCTGCAGCAGAACAGACGTAGAGAACAGTGGGGCTATGGACGCAACGATGTCACATGCAAAAAAGTTTATTTTGACAGATTATATATAATCAAATCGCCTGTTTCTTCATCGTCATAAAGTAATTACTAATCTCCGTATAAATAATATTCCTGATAACATATCTGTTATTTAGTTTTGATTACATCTTTTCTAACCGTGCATGTTGCTTTATTTTAATATTCACAAAAACATACTATGGCAGTTTAATTTTTTTTGAAAACTAAATATGATTTTTTTATAGAGAGATGAACAGGCACTCTCAAACGAATCTCCTTGTTCAAAGGCGTAGAATTTTACTTTATCTGCATTGATATTGAACAAGGCTTTGAAATCAGAAGTTCAGGCATTGCCACGGATGTCGAGCAAACTAGGACGGTTGCAGAAAGGAAGGTCAATGCTTTCTTCATGTCTGCCTCCAGCATGGAAGGGTTGCGGAAAGGAATGCCTGGGAGAAGCTTATGCCGGACGCGCGGGCCCGGACGTGCTGATCAGGTTTCACCCTGCCGGCGAAGTGCCGTCATTTGCGGGTTTGCCTGCGGCTGGGGGGGCAGGGATGGATCGGCCCCCCCGTCCGGCTGGGAGCGAAGCTTGCGCCTG
>JAEEPQ010000220.1 GCA_016284885.1 Desulfovibrio sp. | reverse complement strand
AGGAGTAGAAGCCCTGCCAGTCTCCGACCACCTTGACAAAGTTGTCGGTGCCGCCGAGGCCGCCACCGCCCCATTCGCCCCAGAGCCTGGCGATGGTGCCCTTGGTGGGCCGCTCCTTGCTGTCCGTGGTGTCGCGCAGGATGCGGGCGTTGATGGCGCTCGTCCAGTTGATGCCCTTGTAGTCCGCGATGTAGGGCGAGGCGTTGGCGTCCACGTCGTAGAGCTCGTAGCGCTCCAGGCGGTAGCCTATGCCCACCGAGGTGTACTCGCCGATGGGATAGGCGAAGTTGAAGGAGTCGCCTAGGGTTTCCTTGGTGAAGTCGTCCCAGTAGTCGCGGATGTAGTAGAGGTCGTTGCTGAAGGAGAGGTTGGTGTCGTAGATGCGCGGGTTGGTGAAGGTGAGCACGCCCGAGGTGCGGCGCCAGGAGAAGAAGCCCTGCAGGGAGAGCCCGTAGCCTCGGCCGAAGAGGTTGCGCTCCATGATGGTGCCGGACACGCCCACGTCGAAGTAGGTGGAGTAGCCGACGCCGGCCATGAGGGCGCCGGTGTTGCCCTCCTTGACCTTGACCTTGAGGTCGACCTCGTCCTCCCTGTCGGTGGGCACGAGTTCCGTGTCCACGGCGGAGAAGTAGCGCAGGCGGTTCAGGCGCTCCGTGGAGCGGCGCAGCTTCGCTCCCTCGTAGGGATCGCCGTCGCCCAGGCGCATTTCGCGCAGTATGACGTTGTCGCGGGTCTTGGTGTTGCCCTCGACGATGAGCCGGCGGATGAAGACCTTCTGCTTCTTGTTGACCACGTAGATCACGTTGACCGTGTCGGGGGCGTCGTCGGGCTTGACGATGCGCGTGTCCACTTCGGCGTAGGCGTAGCCTTGGTCGTTGTAGTAGTTCTGAAGCTTCTTGGTGTCTTCCTGCATGGTGGTCAGCGAGAACCAGTCGCCCTTGCGGGAGTCCATCTCGATGATCTTGTCCATGTTTTCTTCGGCATCGATGACGTCGCCGGCGTACTCGACCTGGTTGACCTTGTAGCGGGTGCCTTCGACGACCGGGAAGTGGATGTGGATGCCGTCTTCCTGGTAGGTGACTGCAGGCGAGCCCACCTGGATGTCGACGTAGCCCTCGTTGAGGCCGTAGGCCGCGATGGCGTTGGTGTCGCGCTCCAGGTACTCCTCCTTGAGGATGCCGGAGCCGGTGAGCCAGGAGAAGATGCCCCGCTCGCGCAGCGCCATGTACTTGGTCATGTCGCTCTGGTGGAGCTCCTTGAGGCCGTCGACCTTGACCTCGGAGATGTAGAGCTTCTTGCCCTCGTTAACGGTGACGATGAGTATGGCGCCGGGACGGCTGGCCCTGTTCTCCAGGCGGTAGGTCGGCTTGGCGAGGTAGTAGCCTTCCTTGTGGTAGAGCTCGGTGATCTTCTGGAGGTCGTCGGACAGGGTCTGCTCGTTGAGGACGTTGCCCTTGCGCGTGGTCATGGCGGCCAGCACGTCCTCCTCGTCCACCTTGTCCGCGCCCTCGATGATGATGTTGTCGATGCGGGGCTTCTCCACGACGTTGAAGACGAGGACAGAGCCCTCCATGCGGGCCTGCACGTCGGTGAAGTAGCCCATCTCCCAGATGCGCTTGACCTCTTCGTTGATGGCGTTGGCATCGGGCTTGTCGCCCTTGCGAATGGAGAGGCGCATCATGACCACGTCGGGGTCCATATTTTTGATGCCGCGCACCTGCACGTCGGAAAGGGCGCCGGCAACGGGCGTGCGCATGGGCACGAGCTGGGCGCTGGGATCAGCCGCCGGCTGTGCCTGAGGCCGGGCCTGGGGAGCCGGATCGGCCATGGGATCGCGCAGGGTCGGTGCCTCGGCCGACTGGCGCAGCGTCCTGTCCGCGCGCTGGGCGAGTTCCCGGGCAGCCTCGTTAAAGGCGTCCTGGGACGGACGCTCGAAGTGCGCCGGCACGGGCGTGCCCTTCCCCACGGGGACAAGGCGCGTCTCCATGGCAAAGCCCTCGCCCTTCTGGGAGTAGGCGCCGTAGACGACGAGATCGGCACCGGCGGAGCGGCCGAGCATGCGGGCCGTCTCCAGGTTGATGGTCTCTTTGCCCGAAGCGTTGAAGAGGCCCCTGGCCTTGTCCATGGGGACAGGCTCCAGGCCCTGGGCTTTGAGCTTGTCGACGATGTCCTGGGGAATCTTCTTCGCTGCGTCCGGCATCTTCACGCCGGAGTCCACGGCAAAGGGAAGGACCAGCACGGTTTTTCCGGCTGCAAGGCTGGTTCCGGCCAGAGGCAGGAGGAGCAGCAATGCGCTCCCGCCGAGGACTGCGGACACCTTATGCAAAAGTCTTCTCATACAGCTTTCCCGATTTAAGCTCGAGGCCGCGGTCCATGCCTGCGGCCAGTTCGGCGTTGTGGGTGACGACGACCATGGTCATGCCGAGTTCCCGGTTGAGCTCGCGCAAGAGCCCGCTGACCTGGGCGCCTGTCTTTTCGTCAAGATTGCCGGTGGGTTCGTCGGCCAGCAGCACTTTCGGGCGCTGCAGGACCGCGCGCGCAATGGCAACGCGCTGGCGCTCCCCGCCGGAGAGGGTGTTCACCCGGCTCTGGTGCTTGCCGCCAAGGCCGACGCGCCCGAGCATGTCCCTCGCCTCGGCGAGCACCTCGGCGCGGGGCCTGCCGGCGATGATGCCCGGCATGGCGACGTTCTCCTCGGCGGAAAATTCCGGCAGGAGATGGTGAAACTGGAACACGTAGCCGCAGGTGCGGTTGCGGAAATCCGCCTGCTCGTCTGCAGACAAGGCAAACAGATCCTTTCCGCCGAAGCGGACCGTACCCGAGGTAGGAGTATCAAGCGCGCCCATAAGATGCAAGAGCGTGCTCTTGCCGGAGCCGGAGGCCCCCACGACGGCGAGCTGCTCGCCTTCGTGGACGCTGATGCTGATTTCCTTCAGGATCTCGAGGCTGCGTCCGCCCTCGTCGTAGACCTTGGTCACGTTGTCGAAGGTGTAGAGCTCAGCCATGCTATTCGTACCTCAAAGCTTCCGCAGGCTTGAGGCGGGAGGCCTGCCTCGCGGGGTAGAGGGTGGCAAGGAAGCACAGGAGCATGGCCGCGGCCCCGATGATGAGCACGTCGGAAAGGGTGATGATGATGGGCAGATGGTCCAGGGTGTAGACGTTCTCCGGCAGCTTGATGAACTGGTAGCGCTTGAGGAGGTAGCCCACCGTCAGCCCCAGGGCGTAGCCGAGCAGGGTGCCGACGAAGCCGATGATGGTGCCCTGCAGCATGAAGATGCGCCGGATCGTCCGCCTCGTCGCGCCCATGCTGAGCATGACCGCGATATCCTTGGTCTTCTCCATGACCAGCATGACGAGCGTGGCCACGATGGAGAAGGAGCCGATGAGCACGACCATGGCGAGCAGGATGAACATGCCGATCTTCTCGAGCTTGAGGGCCGCGAAGAGGTTGGCGTTCATCTCCATCCAGTTGCGGGCGTAGAAGGGGCTGCCGACGGTGCTGGAGATGCGCTGGGCAATGACGTCGGCCTTGAAGACGTCGTCCACGGTGATCTCGATGCCGGAGAGGTAGCCCGGCTCCAGGCCAAGCACCTCGCGGCAGGCATCGAGGGTCACGAAGGCGAGGGAGGAGTCGTATTCGAACATCCCCGTCTTGAAGATGGCCACCACCTCGAAGGCGCGGATGCGGGGCTGGAAGCCGGCAGCCGTCTTCTGGCCCGAGGGCGAGAGCAGGTTCACGCGGCTCCCGATGCCGAGCCCTATGCGCTTGGCCAGCTCCTCACCGATGATGATGCCAGGCAGGCCCTCGGTCTGGGAACGCCT
>JAEEPQ010000219.1 GCA_016284885.1 Desulfovibrio sp. | reverse complement strand
ACGACCGTGGGGCTTGCCCTCGCAAAGGCCCTCGGCTGGGCCTTCATGGACACGCACCAGGTCATCGTGTCTGCCTACGGCACCCGGCTCCAGGACAGCGCCGACCGCCTGACCAAGGACGAGTTCCTGGACATGGAGGCGGAGATGATCTGCTCTCTAAGGGCTAGCCGCACCGTCGTCGCCACGGGCGGCTCCGTGGTCTACCGCGAAGCCGGCATGCGCCATCTGCAGAGCCTTGGCCCCATCGTCCGGCTCGACTGCCCGCTGGCCGTGGTGCTGGAGCGCATCTCCCACAACCCCGACCGGGGACTGGCCATCGCCGAAGGCCAGACCATCGAGGACCTCTACCTGGAGCGCCAGCAGCTCTATGTCCGCTATGCCGACATTGCCTGCAACGCGACCCGCAGCCCCTCCCAGTGCGCCGAATGGATACTGGCGCGCCTCCCCAAAGGCATAGCCGGACCAGCAGAGGGCTGAGGACGCCTGCCCCCCCTCAAGCCGGTACCGCTCACCCAAATCTTCCGGCATTTCCTGACAACGAGATAATGAAAAGGCGGTCCCGAAGCGGGGCCGCCTTTTCATTCCCATTGTTAAGCTGTGTCAGATGCGAAGCGGGCTAGAAGACCCACTTCTTGGTCTTGCCGTCGTAGCGGATGAGCTCCTTGCGACTGGCGCTGCCGACGCTTCTGCAGTTGGTGGACTTGGCAGCCTCGGCCTTGGTGGCGCCACGGCACTCCATGGTGACCTCGTCATAGGAGATGAGGCCCGTGTAGGGAGTGTGCTTGTTCTGGCCCTTGCGGACCTGGCAGTGCACGGACCCCTGGTCCACGGCGATGTAGCGGGCGATGTGCTCCTTGCCGGCAGTGCGGAACTGCGGCTTGTTCTTGTTGGGCATGACCGTGCGGCCGGCACGGCCGGTCAGATCCTGGGCCGCGGCCCTGAGGCCGGCCTTGACGTCGTCGGGAGCGTCGCCGGCAGTGGTGATGCAGGCGTCCTGTTTCCCCGGAACGGCGGGGCAGCCCTTGTCGGAGGCGGCGCCGGTAGAGGATCCGCAGCCGCCGAGCAGAAGCAGGCAGCTGGCAAGAGCAGCAAAAGAAGAGTGAAGTTTCATGGGGCATCCTTGAGGGTTAGAGGCTAAAAAAGCCCCGGAAGCAGAACCGCTGCCGGGGCTTTGTGGTCAAATGTCGAGGCTACTGGAAGTCAACTTCGGTACGGCGGTTCAGGTAGGCACCTTCTTCGGTGCTGTTGTCGTACTTGAAGGACTTGCCGTGGCCGATGGTGCTCATGCGGCTGGCAGGCACGCCCTGGGTGGCCAAGTAGTTCTTAACGGACTGGGCGCGGTTGCGGGAGAGCTTCGCATTGTAGGCATCGGAGCCCTTGGAGTCGGTCCAGCCGTGCAGGACGACGCGCTTGCCGGGGTTCTCCTTGATGATGACAGCGGCTTCGTCGAGGATGCCCTTGGCCTTGTCGTCGAGGGCATAGGAGTCAAAGGCGAAGTTGACGCCGCGGAGAACGATGGTGGTCTGGGTCTGGCCGCAGAAGACGGCGGTCACGAAACGCTCGAGCTCGGCGTCGTTGGTGGCGAGGTCTTCGCAGCGCACGCACTGGGCGTTGGGATTGAGGGCGGCGAGAGCCTTGATGATGGCGGCGCCTTCGGGCTCGTCGGAGAAGTCGACGATGTGGACAGTGAGGTCGCGCTGAGAGGAGTAGATGGTGCGGGCCACTTCAACCAGATCGAGACCGCGGTTGTTGCCGCCGTCGGTGAAGAGGATGATGGCGGCGGCGCGCTTCATGCCGCTCAGGTAGGCCTGGTACTTGTCAAGGCTGTCGCCCATGGCGGTCATGCGGCCGAAGATCTGGAAGTTGCTCTTCAGCTTGTCGATGGCGATGTCGTAGGCGCCACGATCCCACTCAGCCTGGGGATACAGGGTCCCGTCAGGGGTGATGGTGTGCAGACCGGCCATGAAGGGCTGGTTCGGGATGGCCGCATTGATGCGGTGCATAATGTCCTTGGCAACCAGGACCTTGTCTTTCTTCAGCTTTTTGTTCGTCATCATCATGGAGCCGGAGTAGTCCACGACCATGTCGAAGCTTTCGATCTTCTTCGTGCAGTTGATAGGAGCTGCAGCGGCGGCCACCGCATAGCTGAGAACCAGCGCGGCGGCGAGAACGAGGTAACGCAGAGATTTCATTAATGCCTCCCAAATCGATTTGGTATGAGCGGTTGCATCCTCACGTGCTAAGCCGCGAGACGTGCTTGGTTCAGGATGTCCGCCGGAGCCGCGAGGGCAAACCACCTCTGCCCGCGACTTGTTCTCTCCAATATCTGCATTCCCCGAAAACCGCAAGCCCCTTGTTCAAGCGCTCAAGCGACTTTGGCCAGCAGGCGCCAAGGGCGCTCCCGCCGTTGCGATGCGCCTATGCAGGCTGGCCCAAGTCTTCCCTGTAGCGAGTGGCGTGAGGGAGAGCACAGTCCCGCAAGCCCGCCGGTCTCTTGCCGGTCTCTTGAGGTGAAGCGGACTGTCCGGCGACCGGACTGGCGATCCCGCTTTGACGCCGCCCCCCTGGCTGCTCTACAAGGTGCCGGGACAGGCGGTTCCAGAACAGGCGGACCCTGGACAGCCTGCTTCAGGCTTGCCAGGAAGATGAAGCGACAGCCTTTGAGCTCTCGGGCTCAGTTTCCCGCCTTCGGCTTCCTCGTCCAGCCAGAGCTTAGCCAGATCTCGGCCATGCCAACGTCCCAAAGCCAGGCAGGCACGCCGGCCTCACGCCAGTCCCGCACACGCCCCTCTCCCTCTCTGCGCCCCTCAAGGAGCCAGCCATGCAGCGCCTTTCCTTCTCCAAATGGGATCCCAGCGGCAACCTGACGCTCTTCCTGCCGCCAGATCTTCCGGCAGGCCTTGCCGGAAGGCGCCCCGACATCGCCCGCTTCGCCATGAGGCCAGACGCACTCAACGCCGAGCAGGCAGGCTTCGCGGACGTCGCCAATCTCTCCTTGCAGATGGCGGGCAATGAGTTCTGCGTCAACGCCACGCGATCCTTCGGCGCCCTTGCAGCCCTCGCCCAGGCCCGGTCGCAGGGCCTTGAGAGCGCCCCCATCGACGCTGCCTTCGACGTCACGGTTTCCGGCTGGCCCTGCCCCGTGCGCGTTGCCGTCAAAGGCACCTGCCCGGCATTCGAGGTCGAGGCAACACTTGGCCTAGACAAGCTGGCCCTGGAAGCAACGCCTGACGGCGCGACGACCGTGCACCTGCCAGGCATCTCGCACCGGCTCATGCCCCAGGCCTCGCACCCTCTCCCCCGCGATCTCCTCCCC
This sequence comes from Desulfovibrio sp., assembly GCA_016284885.1. Classification (GTDB taxonomy): domain Bacteria; phylum Desulfobacterota; class Desulfovibrionia; order Desulfovibrionales; family Desulfovibrionaceae; genus Desulfovibrio. The sequence goes on along the minus strand of JAEEPQ010000219.1, from coordinate 519 downwards.
CAGGCCCGCCAGATCCTCTGCCGCGCTGGGCTTGACCGCAAGGATGCCTGCGGAGCCGTCTGGTGGCAGGAAGCGCAAGGAGAGCTTGCCATCACGCCCGTGGTCTACGTGCCTGGCGCAGGCACGCTGGTTGCCGAGCAGGCCTGCGGCTCGGCCACGCTGTCGCTGGCCCTGGCGCTTGCCTCCTCGCGAGGCCAGCGCCGCTTCGCCATACGCCAGCCCAGCGGGGACAGACTCACGGTCGTCCTTGAGAAGGTTGAAAAGGTTGAGAAGGAGGAGCAAGGCGCATCTGGCGCAGCAGGAAGGCCGGACGCGACAGCGACAGTCTGGGCCACGGTGGGCGGCACCGTGCGCCTTGTTTGCGAGGGCGAGCTCTACCTGCCTGACGCCTGACCCTGGCTGAGCCTCTGCCGGCGCGACCTTCCTCGAAGCCGGGAACCAGTGGCAAGCCTCCCTTCAGCGCGCCTCGCCACCATTATCCAGACAGCCGGCCACCTATCTGGACTGGCACATGGCCTC
>JAEEPQ010000029.1 GCA_016284885.1 Desulfovibrio sp. | reverse complement strand
TTGGGCTGGGCCTTGACCGCAGGCTTGCCCGCATCTGCGCCGACGGCGGTGCCGGAGGGCATGGCGGCCTGCACGGCAGGCGTGCGGCGGCGCTTCAGCGTCTGGAGGACGGCGCGCCCGTCCAGCTGGCCAGACGGCTGCGCCTGGGCCTGACGTCCGGACTTCGCGCCGGCGCCCTTGCCCTTGGCCTTGCGGTTCAGAAAGAACGACATGGCAGCACCCGCACCTCGTATTCCAAAGCAACGCCGAACTTGGCCAAGACTGCCTCCTGGGCTTCGCCCAGCAGGGCAAAGGCGTCTTCGGCCGTGCCGCCACCCCGGTTCACCAGAAAATTCGCATGCATTTCGGAAAGCGCGACCCCGCCGCGCGTCCGGCCCCGGAAGCCGGCCCTGTCCAGCAGCATGCCCGCAGAGGGCCCTTCCGGCGGATTCTTGAAGACGCAGCCGGCGCTGCGCGCCGTGACTGGCTGTCTAGATTTTTTCGCAAGAAGGTTGGCCTGCATACGTTCAGCAATGCCACTAGACGGGGCAGGGGTCAAGGCAAAAGCGGCGGAAACCACCAGCACAGGTTCCAGCGCCCCCTTGACGGCAAAGTGGCGGTAGCCGACGTCGAAGCCCTGCCGGGGGATGCGCACGAGCGCCTCGCCGTTCCAGACCTCAACCGAGGCGAGGCAGGCGCCCGTCTCGCAGCCAAAGGAGCCGGCGTTCATGGCCACCGCGCCGCCGACGCTGCCGGGGATGCCGGCAAGGCCCTCCATGCCGGAGAGCCCGGCATCGCGCAGGAAGGCAAGGAGCCTCGGCAGGGCAACCCCGGCGCCGCAGGTCACGAAGACCGTGCCCTCGGGCCAGGCGCCCTCCTCCACGCCAAGTTCCGCGCCCGCGGCTTCGGCGCTGGCAAGGGCTGGCGCATCGGCAAAGCAGGGACGGACAAGGACAAGCTCGTGGCGCCCCTCCCTCGCCAGAATGTTGCTTCCCCTGGCAAGCACCTCGCAGGGAAGGCCGAGTTCCTTCCGGCGCGCTTCAAAGGCCGGCAGGTCCTCGCGGGAATCGAGGCTCAGCGCCACGGCGCAGGTACCGCCCATGCCGAGGGTGGTAAGCCCCGAAAGCTCCGCTCCGGCCTCCTCACGCATGGCGTCCGCCTTCCAGCCAGGCAGGGCCGGCCTTGGTGATGGAGCCTGCGCCTATGGTCATGAGGACGTCGCCGGGCTTCAGCTTTTCCTCAAGGCCCTGCACAAGCTCAGGCACGGTCTGGTAGAAGGTGACCGGCGTGCTCGAGACCTGGCGCATGCCCTGGGCGAGGTTCTGCCCGGTGATGCCCGGAATGGGCTTTTCCGAGGCTGCGTAGATTTCCGTGAGCAGGACTTCGCCCACGTTGTCGAAGAGCTTGCAGAACTCCGCGAAATGCGCCTGGGTGCGCGTGAAGCGGTGGGGCTGGAAGGCCACGACGATGCGCCTGTCCGGGAAGACCCGGCGGGCGGTGTCGAGGGTGGCCTGGATTTCGCGCGGATGGTGGCCGTAGTCGTCGATGACCGTGACCCCGTTGCGCTCGCCCTTGAACTCGAAGCGCCTGCCGACCCCGCCGAAGCCGGCGAGGCCCTTCTGGATCGCCTCGAAGGGAATGTCGCAGGCGATGGCGACGCCTATGGCAGCCAGGGCGTTGAGAATGTTGTGCCTGCCAGGCTGGGGCAGCTCGGCCACGCCCAGTTTCTCCCCCTCCTTCCAGACTTCGAAGCGGTTGACGGCGCCGACCTCGAGCGGCACGGCGCGCAGCATGCAGCCCTCGCCCATGCCGTAGGTGACCACGGGACGCTTGACCTGGGGGATGAGGGCGCGCACGCCAGGATCGTCGCCGCACACGAAGTTGACCCCGTAGAAGGGGACGTTGTTCATGAACTGGACGAAGGCCTTCTCCAGAGTCTCCCGCGTGCCGTAGTGGTCGAGGTGGTCCTCGTCCACGTTGGTCACCACGTTGATGATGGGCAGCAGGCAGAGGAAGGAGCCGTCGGACTCGTCGGCCTCGGCGATGAGGTACTCGCCATGGCCGAGGTGGGCGTTGGTGCCGTAGGCGTTGAGCCGGCCGCCGATGATGACCGTGGGATCCATTCCGGCCGTGTCGAAGATGCTGGCCGTCAGGGAGGTCGTGGTCGTCTTGCCGTGGGTGCCGGCAATGGCGATGCCCTGGCGCAGGCGCATGAGCTCGGCAAGCATCTCCGCCCTCGGGATGACGGGGATGCCGCGCCGGCGGGCCTCGGCGACTTCTGGATTGTCGTCGCCTATGGCCGTGGACTTCACGAGCACGTGCTCCCTGCCGACGTTGTCCGCCGAGTGGCCGATGTAGACGGTCGCCCCGCGGGCGCGCAGGCGCTTCACGGCGTTGGATTCCGCCATGTCGGAGCCTGTCACGGTGTAGCCGAGGTTCAAGAGGACTTCGGCGATGCCGCTCATGCCGGCCCCGCCAATGCCTACCATGTATATTCTTTTGATTTTGCTGTTCATGCCCCTATCCTATACTGTAGATCCAGAAAAAGTCTAGATTAAAATGCAAAAAAATTTAGATCGGGTCAAAATTTGTCGCTAACCCTTTAATTACGCAGGCTATTTCTGTTACAGACGAAGGCTGATCCACGCAACCTTTCTTCATTCCAGAAAATGGCAACAAAAGAAGACCCGCTTCACTGCTCAATTTTTTTGTGCATATGCAATGAGACGGCTCCCTCTTCTGCGCGAGGTGCTTCAGTTTTCCCTCCCCTCTCCTTTCGGCGCCCTGCGGGCTTCCGCAAGGGAGGCGGGACGACATGTCCTTAAATCCTGCGTCTGTGCCTGCTCCTGTCCTGGGTCTCCTTGTCGCTGCCTGCGACCTTGGCGCAGGCTGAATGCTTCCGGGAGCCAGGGGGCCGCCGGCGTTCCCGCCAGGGCTCCCCTGCCCCGCTGTGTTCATGAAAATCTTGCTAGCCTTCGGCCCGCCGCCAGGCCTCCTCGATCTGGTCCGCCACGCCGGCGGCGGCCCCTGGGGCCGCCAGGGCCAGGGCCTTTTCGGACATGGCCTTCAGGGTGCCGGGATCGGCAAGCAGGCCGAGCAGGGTGTCGGCGAGCTTGGCTTCGTCGAGATCCCGTTCAGGGAGGAGCCGCGCAGCGCCTGCGGACTCGAGAGCCTTGGCGTTGCCGGTCTGGTGGTCATGGGCGGCATAGGGATAGGGCACGAGCACCGACGGCAGGCCTGCCCCGCAGAGCTCGGCCACCGTGCTCGCCCCGGCCCGGCACAGGACGAGGTCCGCCCAGGCATAGGCCTGCGCCATGTCGTCGATGAAAGCCGACACGAGCGAGGCGTCCATGCCGGCATCGGCATAGGCCTGCTTCACCTCGGCCTCGTCCTTCACGCCCGTCTGGTGGCGGACGCAGACGCCCGCCTCGCGCAGGGCGGGAAGGATGCCCACCATGAGGCGGTTGAGCGCGTGGGCGCCCAGGGAACCGCCGACAAGCAGCACCCTCCTGCCGGCAAAGTCGCGGGGCTTGTCCTTCACGGCGAAGACGCCTGCGCGCACGGGATTGCCCGTCACCACGATCCTGCGCCCCTCGAAGCCCCGGGTGCCGGGCAAGGACACGCACACGGCATCCATGAAGCGGGCCAGGAAGCGGTTGCTGGCGCCAGCCACGGCGTTCTGCTCGTGCATCACGCAGGGCACGCCGCAGAGGCGGGCAGCCAGCAGGGGCGCGAAGGCCGCGTAGCTGCCAAAGCCGCAGGCCGCATCGGGATTGAAGCGGGAGACGATGCCGCGCGCCCTGGGAATGGCGAGCAGCATGCGCGCAAGCGCCGCCACGCCCCTGAGGCCCCTGCCGAGGAAGCCGCGGACAGGCAGGCCTTCGAAGGCTATGCCTGCGCGCTCGCAGAGGCGCTTTTCAGGGCCGTAGTCCGAACCCATGAAGAGGATGCCGATGCCCGGATGCCGGCGCCGGAGCTCTTCAGCCACGGCGAGTGCCGGAAAGATGTGGCCGCCCGTGCCGCCGGTCGTCAGGAGGACTCTTTGCATGGCTGCGCCGTCCTTGAAAAGTTGAGGATGAGGCCCACGCAGAGCATGGTCGCCACGAGGTTGGAGCCGCCGTAGCTCAGGAGCGGCATGGGAACGCCCTTGGGCGGCGCCACGCCCATGACCACGGCGAGGTTGAGGACCACGCCGAGGCACATGATGACCGTGAGGGCGAAGGCCGTGTAGCGGTCGCGCAGATCCTGCTGGCCCATGACCACGCGGTAGCAGCGCCAGAAGAAGAGCACGAAGAGGACGATGACGACGCTGACGCCGACGAAGCCCATCTCCTCGGCCAGCACCGCCATGATGAAGTCGTTGTGCGCCTCGGGCAGGTAGAACATCTTCTGCCGGCTCGCGCCCATGCCGACGCCGAAGAAGGATCCCGAGCCAATGGCGAGCAGGGACTGGACCAGCTGGTAGCCGGTGTTGGCCGCGTCCTGGAAGGGGTCGACGAAGGCCATGAGGCGGCGCATGCGGTAGGGGGCCGAGATGGCCAGCGCGCCGGCCAGCACGACGGCCACGGCCAGGAAGAGGAAGAGGTAGAGGAAGCGCGTGCCGCCGGCGATGCACATGAAGAAGAGCAGCGAGGCGAGCACGACGGCGCTGCCGAAGTCGGGCTGGAGCAGCAGCAGGAAGCAGAAGAGGCCCGTCACCGCAAAGGGCGGGATGATGCCCCGGGTGAAGGTCTTGATCATGGCCTGCTTGGAGCTCATGAAGTAGGCCAGGTACAGGGCCAGGGAAATCTTCACGAACTCCATGGGCTGCAGGTTGACGGGCCCAATGCGTATCCAGCGGTGGGCGCCGTTGATGCTCGGCGAGAGCGGCGAGAGCGTGACCAGCAGCAGGGCCAGGCAGAAGAAGATGAAGGGGTACTGCATCCTGTAGATGAAGCCCCTCGGCACGGAGGCCGCGCCCCACAGGGCGAGGCCTCCGGCGCAGGCGAAGATGAGCTGGCGCTTGAAAAAGTAGTACTTGTCGCCGTAGGAGGACTCGGCAACGATGCCGCTGGCGGAGAGCACCATGACCAGCCCGATGGCGAGCAGCAGGGACATGAGGATGAAGATCCACCAGTCTATGCCGCGGATCTTGCCGGCGCCCCTGCCAGCGTGGCCGGACGAGCCGGACGCATCCTGCACGGCCGACGCCCCTGCCAGCGTGGCCGCCTGGACCGCGGGCCCGGCCTGGGACTTCCCGGCCAGCCTCCTAAAAAGCTTGCCCAGCATTAGCCGAGACCTCCGACGATGTCCTTGAAGTCCTGGCCCCGGTAGGCCATGCCCTTGTAGAGATCGAAGCTTGCCGTGGCCGGCGAGAGCAGCATGCAGTCGCCTGGCCTGGCCTTGGCGTAGAGGTGCAGGACCGCGGGCTTCAGCGCCGGGAACCAGGCCATGTCGACCTTGCCCTTCCAGGCGGCTTCGAAGATGTCCTGCGAAGCGCCGAAGCCGGCCACGGCGCGGACCTTTTCGCGGAGCAGCGGCAGCAGCGCCCCGAGATCGCCGCCCTTGAACTTGCCGCCGCAGAGCAGGAGCACCGGGCGGTCCATGGCCTTCAGGGCCGTCTCCATGGAGGACACGGTGGTGCTCTTGGAGTCGTTGACGTAGAGTATGCCGTCCTTCTCGCAGACGCGCTCGAGGCGGTGGGGAATGGGCTCGAAGGCCGCAACGGCCCTGGTGGCCTCGTCCTGCGCCACGCCGAAGGCGCGGCAGAGAAGCCAGGCCGCCTCGCAGTTCTCGTCGTTGTGGCGGCCGATGAGCTTCGTTGCCGGGAAGCGGCCGCGCGCCTCGAAGGCCTCGAGGCGGGCGAGGCATCCGCGGCCTTTGGCCTCGCCGAGGAGGACTTCCGGCACCACGGCCAGATCGCCGGCCGTCTGGTTCATGAAGATGCGGAACTTGGCCGAGACGTACTCCTCCATGTCCCTGTGGTAATCCAGATGATTGGGCGTGACGTTCAGAATGGCGGCAGCCTGGGGATGGAAGCGGGAGCAGGCCTGCAGCTGGAAGCTCGAGACCTCGAGCACCAGCACGTCGGCGCGCTCCCCGGCAAGCAGGTACTCGGAGAGGGGCGTGCCGATGTTGCCGCCGAGGAAGACCTTTCTGCCGGCTTCCTGCAGCATGGCCGCCGCGAGGCTCACGGTGGTGGTCTTGCCGCTCGTGCCGGTGACGGCGATGCAGGGCTCGCCGTCCAGCAGGCGCCAGGCTAGCTCCGTTTCGGCGAGGATTTCCGGCCCCTGTCCGTCCGTGGCCGTCCCGGGCAAGCCCAGTATTTCCTGCAGCTTCAGGAGCGGCATGCCGGGGCTCGGCACGACCAGGGCCGCGCCCTCGAACTGGGCCCGCGACTGGTCGCCTGCCACGATCTCGACGCCCAGGGGCTCGAGCTCGGCCTTCAGCTCTTCGGTCGCGTTGGCGGGATTGGCCTCCAGCAGACGCACCCTGGCACCCTCGCGGGCCAGCAGGCGCGACGCCGCCCTGCCGGAGCGGCCTGCGCCGACGACGACGGCAAGACAGCCCCGGGGCACGCGCCAGCCACTGGCGGGCGCTTTGAAGGAAGCGGGAAAGAGAACGTTGGACTCGGTGCTGGACATGCTGAAGATGCTCCTCGAGATGCTCGCCGGCTAGCGCAGCTTGAGCGTGGACAGGGCCACGAGGCCCAGAATGATGGACGTGATCCAGAAGCGGATGATGATCTTGGACTCGGGAATGCCCTTGAGCTCGAAATGGTGGTGCAGGGGCGCCATGCGGAAGAAGCGCTTCCCGCCGGTCCACTTGAAGTAGCTGACCTGGACGATGACGGAGAGGGTTTCGGCCACGAAGAGGCCGCCGACCACGGCGAGGATGAGCTCCTGCTTGCACAGGAGGGCCAGGAAGCCCAGGGTGCCGCCGAGGCTTAAGGACCCCACGTCGCCCATGAAGACCTGGGCCGGGTAGGCGTTGAACCAGAGGAAGCCGAGGCCTGCGCCGATGAAGGCGCCGCAGAACACCGTCACCTCGCCGACGCCGGGGATGTAGGGCAGGTAGAGGTACTGGGTGAGCTTGGCGTTGCCCGTGATGTAGATGAAGATGGCAAAGACCAGGCCCGCCATGACGGTGGGACCTATGGCCAGGCCGTCCAGCCCGTCGGTGAGGTTGACCGCGTTGGAGGAGGCCACCATGAGGAAGACGCCGAAGGGCAGGTACAGGATGCCGAGGTCGGGCGCCCATCCCTTGGCGAAGGGAATGTAGAGTTTCGAGGTGTAGCCGGGATCGGTGTAGAGCAGATACATGGCCAGGCTCGCGATGACGACGAGCCCGCCCATCTTGGCCCGCGGCGAGATGCCCTTGTTCTGGTGCTGGCGCAGCTTGGTCATGTCGTCCCAGAAGCCGATGATGCCGAAGCCGCCGAAGACGAGCATGGTCTGCCAGATGTAGCGGCTGCCGAGGTCGGCCCAGAGCAGAATGGTCGCAAACACGCAGAGCATGATCATGAGCCCGCCCATGGTGGGCGTGCCCGCCTTGGCCGCGTGGGCCTTCACGTCGCTGAGGATGTACTGGCCCACCTTGATGCGGTGCAGGAACGAAATGAAGGCGGGACCGATGAGCACCGAGATGACCATGGCCGTGATGAGGGCGCCCATGGACCGGAAGGTGATGTAGCGGAAGACGTTGAAGGCCGAGAAGTCCGAAGCGAGGGGTGCCAGAAAGTGGTAGAGCATCAGTCCGCCTCCCCGGCCAGGCGCTCGGCTATGGCTAGCGCCTTTTCCAGCTCGTTGTAGCGCGATCCCTTGAAGAGGACGGCGACGCCTTCGGGCGCAAGGCCTGCGTCAAGGAAGGCCTTGAATTTGGCCTCGAATTCCGCGAAGTCGGCCACGGGCTGCAGGGGAACGGGGCAGGCGCCTTCGCGCATGCCTTCCGCCACCTCGGCCGCCAGGCCGCCCTTCCAGAAGACCGCGAGCGGCTTGAGGCAGGCGATGTGCCGGCCAAGCTCCCGGTGGCAGGCTTCGGCCTCGCTCCCCAGCTCGCGCATCTCGCCGAGCACGAGCGCGAGGGCGCCCTTTTTGTGCCGCCTGGCCTCTTCGGCCGCCGCGTCCAGCATGCGGCCCATGGAAAGGGGATTGGCGTTGTAGCTGTCGTCCACGAGGCGCAGGCGCCCGCAGTCGAAGCGGCGGAAGCGCTGCGGAGGAAGGACCGCGCCTTCGATGCCCTTCGCGATGGTCGCCTCGTCCACGCCGAGCAGGCGGCAGGCCAGGGCGACGGCCGCGCAGTTCTCCGCGCCCGACTCCCCGCGCAGAGGGGCATGGCAGACAAAGGAGGCCGCGGGGCGTCCGGCTATGGCGGCAAGGCTGATGCGGTAGACCGAGCCCCTGTCGTCGGCCCCTTCCTCCCTGGCCGTGCAGGCAAGGCCTGCCGGCGCGGCAGGATCGTCCAGGGACAGGCGCGCGCTGAAGAACTTGACCTCGGGACAGGCTTCCAGGGCGCATCGCGCCAGCTCGGGATAGTCGGCGCTGGCCATGGCTTTGCCTGCGGGCGAAAGATGCGTGAAGAGCCGGGTCTTGTGCCAGGCGACGCCCTCGCGGCCGAGGCCTTCCGTATGGCCCGTGCCGGCGTTGAGCACGATGGCGAGATCCGGCTCCATGACGGCGCCGAGCTCGTCCATGTCGCCGGCGTGGCTGATGCCGGCCTCCATGACCCAGAAGCGCTCGCCGCCGTCCGCGGCCAGCATGGCCATGGGCATGCCTATCTGGTTGTTGTGGTTCATCTCGGTCTTGGCGGTTTTGCCGGCGAGCGAGAGCACGCTGGCGAGCACCTCCTTGACCGTGGTCTTGCCGGCCGTGCCGGTGAGGCCCACGACCTTGCCCGCAAAGGTCCTGCGCCAGGCATGGGCCACCTGGCCCAGCGCCTTGACGCTGTCCTCGACCAGGAGCACGGGGACGCCGGGGCGCTTTTCGGCAAAGGCCGGCAGGGGATGCTGGGCCAGCACGGCGCAGGCGCCTCTGTCAGCCGCGCTTTCCGCAAAGTCGTGGCCGTCGACCCGCTCGCCGGGGATGCAGACGAAAAGGCTGCCGGGAACGGCTGCCCGGCTGTCGGTAGCGACGGCGGTGACGGAGATGTTGCGGAAGCCCTCTGCCAGGGCGGCGTTCGCGGCCCTGGCCGCGCAGTCCAAACTCAAGCGCATTGGTTCACCTTCATGTAACGCATGGAAAGGGGGGATGATCTGCGGCCCGCTAGGCCTGGCCCAACAGCTCGCGGACGACTTCCTGGTCGGAGTAGTGGTGCTTGACGCCCTGCACTATCTGGTAGTCCTCGTGGCCCTTGCCTGCGATGAGCAGGCAGCCTTCCGGCTCCACCAGCGAGCAGGCGAGTTCCGTGGCCTTGCGGCGGTCCACCTCGACCACGGTTCTGGGCGCCTTGGCGAGGCCCGGCAGGACGTCCTGGAGAATGGCCTCGGGGTCTTCGAAGCGGGGGTTGTCCGAGGTGAGCACGGCAATGTCGGAAAGCCTGGCCACGGCCTCGCCCATGAGGGGGCGCTTGCCGCGGTCCCTGTTGCCGCCGCAGCCGAAGACCGTGACTATCTGCCTGAAGCCGGCGCCCCGCAGGGCCTGAAGCACGTTGATCAGGGCGTCCGGGGTGTGGGCGTAGTCCACGAAGACGTGCAGGCCCTTTTTGTTCACGACCCGCTCGAGGCGGCCGGGAACGCCGGTGAAGCTGGCAAGCGCCTGCAGTTCGCCAGGCTTGACGCCCATGGCAAGCGCCATGGCCTGGACCGTGAGCAGGTTGTCCGCGTTGAAGCGGCCGATGAGCGGGGAGTCGAGCTCCCAGGTCTCGCCGGCAAAGCGCATCTTGAGGCGCACGCCGCCTGTGCCCTGGCTGAGGAGATCGCCGTGCAGATGGCGTTCGGGATCGCAGCCCCCGGGGCAGCCGGCAAAGCCGTAGGTCACGGCGAAGCCGCCGCAGAGGCTGGCCAGGCGCCTGCCGTAGGGGTCGTCGGCGTTGAGGGCGCAGGCCTTGTCCTGTTTCGGCACCTCCGTGAAGAGGCGGCGCTTGGCCTGGAAGTAGGTCTCCATGTCCTTGTGGAAGTCGAGGTGGTCCTGGGTCAGGTTGGTGAAGCAGGCGCCTGCGAAGGGCACGTGATCCACGCGCTTCTGGTCGAGGGCGTGGGAGGAGACTTCCATGACGGCGATCTCGCAGCCGGCCTTGGCCATGGCGGCCAGGTTGCGGTGCACGCTGACCGGATCCGGCGTGGTCAGGGGGGCGGGCTGGCAGAAGCCCGGCCAGCGGTAGCTCACCGTGCCCATGACGCCCACCTTGCGGCCCAGGGACTGCCAGAGGCGTTCCAGCAGGTAGGCGCAGGTGGTCTTGCCGTTGGTGCCGGTCACGGCAACGACGGCAAGGGGGAGCCTGTCCGTGCCAGCCTGGGCGCAGGCGAGTTCGGAGAGCGCAAGTCTGGTGTCCGGGCACTCCGCAAGCTCGCAGCCGGCTTCGGCCAGCTTTGCGGCCAGGGCGGCGTCTACGGCGCCTTCGGCGGCAACGACGGTGCGGGCGCCGGCCTCGAGGGCTGCCGGCACGTAGCGCGTGCCGTCCTCCGTGGCGCCCTTGACGGCGACAAAGACGCCTCCCGGCGCCACGCTCCTGGAGTCCGCGGACACAGGCGTGCCTTTGCGGACCATGGCCACAACCTCTTCGTATGTGCGACTCATCCCCTTGCTCTCCCTGCTCTTCCTTGATCTTCCTTCATCTTCCCTAATTTTCCGATAGCCACAGGACATATTCCTGCTTCTTGGCGTCCTTGGCGTCCTCTGCCGTCCAGGGGGTGCCCGGCGGCGGACTCTGCCTGACCACTCTCGTTCCCTCGCCCTTCAGGATGGGCACGATGCCCGCCCTGGCGAAGAGCTCGACGGCGTTGCGCAGGGTCTTGCCCTGCACGTCCGGCACCGTGGCCGAGGCCTTGGCAAGGTGGCCCGGCAGCCGCATGGCGTCGCCCGAATCCTGCCTGGCGATGAGCTGGGCCAGGCGCTGCCGGCGCACGTCCTCCTCGCGCCGCTCGAAGGGCGATTCGGCAGGCGAGGCGCGGAAGCCGCGCGAGCGTTCCTTGGGGGCCGTCTTTTCCTCCTCCAGATCCGCCACCTGGAGGGGCTTGTCCTTGGCGCCCGGCAGACCGCCGGCGTAGGCCATGACCCGCTGGCCAATTTCCTTGAAGGCTGGGGCGGCGATGATGCCGCCGAAGCGTCCGCGCTGGGGCTCGTCGATGAGGACCAGAATGAGGTAGGCCGGATTGTCCGCGGGCAGGAATCCGACGAAGGAGGCAAGGCGCTTGGCGCCGTAGGCGCCGGCCCTGCGGTCGGCCTTCTGGGCCGTGCCGGTCTTGCCCGCCACGGAGATGCCGTCGATGTGGGCCTTGCGGCCCGTGCCGTCCTTCTCCTCGACGACCTCGTTCATCATGCGCTTGACTTCGCGGGTGACCGGCTCTGAAAAGATCTGCTTTCGGGTCTCGGGCAGGGGATCGTCCATGACGAGCCTGAGGGGCTTGGTCATGCCGCCGCTGAGCAGGGTCATGTAGGCCTGCACCATCTGCAGGCCCGTGACGGACACGGACTGGCCGAAGGAGGCCGACATGGTGTCCACCTCGCTCCAGTCCCTCGGCGGGCGCAGTATGCCCCGGCTCTCGGAGACGGGGACGCAGGTACGCTCGCCGAAGCCGAGCTCGTGGAGGTAGCGGTAGACCTTCTGGGTGCCCAGCATGAGACCGATCTTGGCCATGCCGATGTTGGAGGAGTAGCGTATGACCTTGTCTGCCGTCACGGCGCCGTGATGGGAGGTGTCGCGTATGGTCACGTACTTGGTCTGCCAGCGGCCGCCCTCGCAGTCGATGACGGTGTTGCGGTTGACCTTGCGCTCCTGCATGGCGGCAGCCATGACGAAGGGCTTGAAGGTGGAGCCGGGCTCCATGGCGTCCTGCGCCAGGCGGTTGCGGTAGATCTGGGGCCGGGACTGGTGGTAGGTGTTCGGATTGAAGAAGGGATACTGGGCCCAGGCAAGAATTTCCCCTGTGGGCACGTGCACGACCAGCGCCCCGCCCCAGCGGGCGTCAGCCTCGCGGACGGCGCGGGAAATGGCCTCCTCGGCGAAGAACTGCATCTGCACGTCGATGGTCAGCGTCACGTCCTCGCCCTGGGGATCCTCCTGGCCCTCCTCCTTCATGTAGAATTTGCGGCCCATGGCGTCGCGCTGGACGATCTGGCGCGTGGCCTTGCTGCCCAGGCGCGCGTCGAGGGAGCGCTCCAAGCCTTCCAGGCCCCGGTCGTCCATGCCGACGAAGCCGAGCAGCTGGCCTGCCATCTGCTTGAAGGGGTAGACGCGCTCGTACTCCTTGGAAAGGCCTATGCCCTGCAAGTGCACCTTGCGCACGGCTTCCGCCGTGTAGTCGTCCACCTTGCGCTTGAGCCACACGAAGCGGCGGCGGGTTTTGGAGAGCTCGTCGAAGAGCTGCTGGGGCGCCTCGCCGAGCAGGGGGCCGAGGGTGTTGGCAACGGTGAGGAAGTCGGTGATCTCGGCGGGCTTGGCGTAGACCGAGAGCGCCTCGACGCTGCGTGCGAGCACGCGGCCGTTGCGGTCCAGAATCATGCCCCGCTTGCCGGAGACGATCTCGCTTGTGATGTGCTGCCGGCGCGCCTTGGCCGCCAGATCGGGGCCAGCCATCATCTGGAGGTACCAGGCTCGCGCCCAGAGGCAGAGGAAGAGGACGCCGAAGAAGCAGAACACCAGGGTGATGCGGAAGCGGGCCCAGTCGTAGCCGGCGAAGTACCGGTCGAGGAAGGCGCCTGCCATGCCCTTCTTCGATGCCGGACGATCCTGGACCTCGGCCTGGGGACCGCGTTCGATGCGCACGTTCCGGCCCGCCCCGCCGCGCCTCACCCGCTGGCGGGAGAGAACGGACTGGTGCGCGGTGCTCGGCCGCTGCGCAGCCTGCGGACGTCTGGCGCCGCTCGTTTTCGAACGCGAGAAGAAACCCATATATGCTCCTGGCCCCGCCGGAACGCGCCCCAGCGAAAGCCTTCGTTGAAACGTGGCTTAGGGATTGGACTTGAGACGGCGGATCTGGCCGGGCCTGGGCTCGGTCATGCCGAACTGGTCGGCCCGCATCCTGAGTTCGTAGGGAGAGAGGAGACGGTCCCGCTCGACTTCCAGCTTGGCCCGCAGGCCCTGCTTTTCGCGCAGCTCGCTCCGCTGGATGTTGATGAAGTAGGTCGTGTCCATGCGCTCGATGTTGAGCCACACGAGCACGATGCTCATGACGACGGCCATGAGGATGTTGAGGGCAAGGACGAGCATCCACGTCCGGCCCCGCAGGCCTGCCTGTCCGCCGTAGCGGGCGAGACGCGGGGCCAGCAGGTTCTTCACGGAGGATCGCCTCATAGGCCCGCCTCCCTGCACTCCGCGCGCCTGTCGACGTGCTCGGCGATCTTCTCCGCGCAGCGCAGCTTGGCGGAGCTGGCCCGGGGATTGCGGGCGAGCTCGTCGGGCTGGGCCGTCAGCGGCTTCTTGTGCAGCACCCTCACTTCCGGCACGTGGCCGCAGGTGCAGGCTTTGACATATTTCGGACAGATGCAGCCCTCCGCCCACTGGCGCATCCGCTGCTTGACCATCCTGTCCTCGAGGGAGTGGAAGGTCAGGACCGCCACCCTGCCTCCGATGTTCAGCCGGGAGAGAATGGCGTCCAGAAATCCGGCAAGTTCGCCGAGCTCGTCGTTCACCGCCATGCGCAGCGCCTGGAAGGTGCGCGTGGCGGGATGCCGGCGCGCCTTGGCCCGCCAGTCGGCGGGGTAGCTTGCGCTGACTATCTCGGCCAGCTGGCCTGTGGTCTCGATGGGGGCTTTCGCTCTGGCCTCGCAGATGGCCTTGGCGATGCGCCCCGCCATGGGGTCTTCGCCCAGGGAGGCAATGAGATCGCGCAGGGCGCCCATGTCCCGGCCGTTCACGATGTCGCGTGCCGTGGGGCCGGCGCCGTTCTTGTCCATGCGCATGTCCAGGGGCGCGTCGGCATAGAGGCTGAACCCGCGGGCGTCCTCGTCCAGCTGCAGGGAGGAGACGCCGATGTCGATGAGGGCGCCGTCGATGCGATCCCAGCCGGTCTGGTCCAGCGCCTCCTCAAACTGGGAGAAGCGGCAGTGCACGGCGTGGACGCGGTCCCCGAATGGCGCCAGGCGCTCTCTGGCCATGCCGAGCGCCTCGGTGTCGCGGTCGAGCCCCAGCAGCTCAAGGCCGGGACAGGCTTCGAGCATGGCCTTGGCATGTCCGCCCAGCCCCAGGGTGCCGTCGAGAAACCTCGCGCCGTCCTTTCTGGACAATGGCGAGAAATCCTCTAGAGTCTCGCGCAACAGCACAGGTATGTGCCGGAAATCCTTCACCGTTTCCGCTCCAGCCATGGTTGCCTTCTAGATGTCGAGGTTGACGCCCCGGTCTACCAGATCTTGAGAGACGTCGTCGGTGTCGATGCTGTTGAAGGTTTCGAGGTCCCAAATCTCAAACTTGTCGTACATGCCGAGCAGCATGACGTCCTTGCCGAGACCTGCGGCCTGGATGAGGTGCTGGGGAATGCGGATGCGGCCCTGGGGATCGGGGGCCAGTTCCTCGGCGCTGCCGATGACCTTGGCCCTGTACTGGATAATCTGACGGGTGGGATTGCGGATGCCGTTGAGGGTCTCGACAAAGGCATCCCAGTCCTGGGGAAGCTTGGCAACAAGACGGCCATTGCTGCACGTGATCCAGCACGTGCCCTGTTCGCTGCCGTTCGCAAGCCCCTCCCGGTACTCCGGAGGCAGCATGAGCCTGCCCTTGGCGTCCAGGCTCCGAGAGATGCTTTTTTTGAACAGCTTTTCCACAGGTTTCCCACCAAACTACAAAGTTTCCCACATTTCCCCACTCCTATCGTACAAGCGCCAGCCGCTGTCAAGCGTGGCTCCGACGGACGAGCGCTCCAGCAGGACGAGATTTTGCCACGCAAGCCATTGATTTTAAGCAATCAAGACGCCGAGCGCCACGAGATCGCCGTTGAATCTTTTTCGCCCTCGGCCTGCACCCGGGTCTGGCTCCGGCGTGGGAACCGGGGGAGGCTCTGCGCATCCCGCGGCCGCAGACTGACGCGGCTCAGCCGCCAGACAGCGCTGCGCCGCTTTCCTCCCACCGGGGGATCCGTCAGATGCCGGGGATGACGCATCCTGCCAGCGGCACGGCGCAAGCTCGCTCCGCACAGGCTCTGCCCGCCAGCCCCCTCTATATAGAGGTGACTTTCGCCCCCGCCTGCGAAAAAAAGGGGATAAGTCCAACACAAGGACGACAGCCTTTTTGCGTGCATGGGTGCATCGGAACCTGCCAGCCTTCTGTCCGCTGCACCCCAGCCTTGACGCTTCGTGCCCACATGGAAACGCCGGGAAAGAACAGAGCCGGCACTCAGGCATGACGCGCCGGGGCAAAGTCACGCTCGAGCGATGAAGTTCGAGGAGGCAGGGAGGAAGACGTGAGCGAAGGCATCTGCAAGATCTCCGATCAGGACAAGGAGACATGGTCCTTCTCTGTCGTTGACGTCATCGGCATCCTGACGGAGCAGTCCGACGTCAATGGAGCAAGAAACTGCTGGAAGGTCCTCAAGAACCGACTGACGAAAGAGGGCAGCCAAGTGGTTACAAATTGTAGCCGGTTGAAGCTAACTGCCCAGGACGGCATCCTCCTGACGGCGACGCTTCCTGTGCACGGCCGCGGCGGCAGGCCCGCACCCGGCCGTGGGAGGCTATGCCAATGCACGCCATGCAGGCCGAGCGGGCACAGGCGGCAAAGCGGCAGGGCCAAAGGGCCAAAAAACTCGTTGACTCCATTCAGCAAAACAGCTAAAGAATCTCCTCTTGTGTTTGGGGGCCCTGCCCCGCAGGCACAGACGCCGGATGGGCACAGCCCTCCCCGGCCACGGCATGCGCTGCCGTATTTCTTCATGGGGAGGTGATTTCAATGCCTGGAGTTTTCCTGAACGACGACGACTACAATTTCGACCTGGCTCTCCGCCGCTTCAAGAAGTCTGTTGAGAAGGCGGGTATCCTTTCCGAAATGAAAAAGCGTCAGCATTACGAAAAGCCCAGCGTGATGCGTAAGAAGAAGAAGGCTGCCGCGCGCAAGCGTCTGATGAAGAAGCTCAGAAAGATGAGCCAGAACTAACAATAGCCTTGTTCATCTTGCTAGAAAGCACACATGCGGGGAGCCAGCAATGGTTTCCCGCATTTTTTTTCCAAACATTGGACACAAGGAGGAGACATGACGCTCTTCGAACAGATCAACGCCGACTACATTACAGCCTACAAGGCAAAGGAGACAGTTCGCGTTTCCGTGCTGCGCATGCTCAAGACCTCAATGAAAAACTTCCTCGTCGATCAGCGCCGCCCCGGCGGGACGATCTCCGACGAGGAGATGCTCGACATCGTCCTCAAGGAAGCCAAGCAGCGCCGCGACTCCATCGCCGAGTACAACAAGGCCGGACGAGCTGATCTCGCGGCCAAGGAAGCTGAAGAGCTCGGCATTCTGGAAGGCTATCTCCCCTCGGCTATGAGCGCAGAGGAGCTCGCCAGCGCCATCGAGCAGGCTGTTGCCGAAACGGACGCCTCCTCCCCAAAGGAAATGGGGAAGGTCATGAGCGCGCTCATGAAGACGTGCAAGGGGCGCGTTGACGGCAAAGTCCTTTCCCAGGCCGTCAAGGACCGCCTCTCCCGCTAACGCCCCGCCTCCCGGAGAAACGACACGTGATCCACAAGCGCACCCTCCACTCGCTGGAATACGACCGCATCCTCGACGCGCTCGCAGCCCTCTGCCGTTCGGAGACGGGCCGCGAACGCGCGCTCGCAACGCTCCCGCTGGCCGACGAGGCCTCCGTGCTGGAGGCGCAGAAGCTCTACGAGGAGACGGAGGCCTGGGCTGGGCATCCGGCGACCTTAAGCCTCGGCACCCAGGCCTCCCACGGAGGTCCCGGACCCTTTCCCAACGTTACGGGTCTGCTCAACGCCGTCGAGCAGAAAGGCCCTTCCGCCGTTGCCTGGGACCTCGAGGCCTTCTGGGCCCTGCGCGGCGTCCTGCTGCTGGCGCGCGACCTGCGCGACAGCATCTGCACGCCCGAAGGCGAGAAAAGCTGGCCCCGGCTCATGTGGCTTGCGACCAACCCGCCCATGCCGAGCCAGCTCACGGCTGCGCTCCTGCGCTGCATCAGCGACGACGGGAACATCCGCGACGAAAGCACGCCCGAGCTCTACCAGGTGCGCGTGGAGCTGCGCTCCCTGCACCAGACCTGCCTGCGCCGGGTCCGGACCTTCTGCGAGGAGCACAACATCCTGCAGTTCCTGCAGGACGAGTTCATGACGCTCTCGTCGGACCGCTATGTCCTCCCGTTCAAGGCAACCTACAAGAACAGGCTGCAGGGCATCATCCACGACTGGTCCCAGACGGGCGAAACCTGCTACTTCGAGCCCATGTTCCTCGTGGAGCTCAACAACAAGATCCAGGAGCTCAAGCGCGAAGAAAGAGAGCGCGAGCACGAGGTGCTTGAATTTCTGGCAGGCCTCCTGCAGACGGAGCTCGCCAGCGCCAGGGCGGCCATGCGCCTGCTCACGGAGCTCGACTTCCTCGAGGCCAAGCGGCGCCTGGCCGCGACCCTCCACGGCCGCTGCATCCCTCTGGGTTCCCCTGAGCACGGCATCGGCCTCGTGCAGGCCCGCCATCCCCTCCTGCTGCTCTCCGAGCTCGAGAAGCTCAGACGCGATCCCAACATCCGCAGGCCGGAGGAACGGGACAAGCGGGCCCTGCAGAAGGTGCACCCTCTGGACATCGAGCTGAGGC
Source organism: Desulfovibrio sp. (assembly GCA_016284885.1). Lineage (GTDB taxonomy): Bacteria > Desulfobacterota > Desulfovibrionia > Desulfovibrionales > Desulfovibrionaceae > Desulfovibrio. The sequence goes on along the minus strand of JAEEPQ010000029.1, from coordinate 1,700 downwards.
CCGGCGAAAAGGCCCTCATCGTCACGGGCGGCAATGCCGGCGGCAAGACCGTCTGCCTCAAAACCCTTGGCCTGTGCGCGGCCATGACCCTCTCCGCCCTCCCCGTGCCGGCGGAGCCCGGCTCCCACCTGCCCTGGTTCAGCCGCATCGACGCCTTCATCGGCGACGAGCAGAGCCTTGCCGACAACGTTTCGACCTTCACGGCCCAGATCGACCATCTGGCCAAGGCGTGGAAGCATTTGAACGACGCGGGCCTCGTGCTGCTCGACGAATTTGGCTCGGGCACCGATCCGGCGCAGGGTTCCGCCCTCGCCCAGGCCCTGCTCGACGAGCTCATCAAAAAGGGCACCTACGTGCTCGCGGCCACGCACTTCCCGGCACTCAAGAGCTACGCCCTCACCCGCGACCAGGCGCGCGCCGCCTCCATGCTCTTCTCTCCCGAGACCCGCAAGCCCCTCTTCGCCCTCGCCTACGACCAGGTGGGCGCAAGCCAGGCCCTGGACGTGGCCCGGGAGCACGGCCTGCCCGAGGCCATCATCGCAGGCGCCGAGCGCTACCTGCTCCAGGACGGCCAGGACGCCACCAGCCTCCTGCATAAATTGAACGATCTGGCCGCAGCCAGGGCCGAGGAGATCAAGACCCTCAAGGCAGAGCAGAAAAAGGCCCAGGCCAGCGCCCAGCGCTGGAAGGAGCGGCTTGAGCAGGACAGGCTCAAGCTCTACGGCGAAGTCAGGGCCAAGGCGCAGGAGCTGATGCAGGCCTGGAAGGAGGAGCGCGCCACCCACAAGCAGGCCCTCAGGGAGATGAGCGCCCTGCGCGCATCCCTCGCCAGGGAGGGCATGGCCGAGGACGGCGGTCCTGCCAGCGTCCTGCCGGCGCCCCGCGCCATCCAGGCAGGCGACACGGTCCTGCACACGGTCTTCCGCAAGAAGGGCACGGTCACCGAGGTGGACGAGAAGCGCCGCCGCGTGCGGCTCGATCTCGGCGGCGTCGTCCTGTGGGCGGACATGAAGGACGTGCGCGAAAGCGGAGCCGGCAAGGCGGGCGGAAGGCCCGCGGCCCAGGCATCCCAGCCCAAGGTGTTTGGCCGCATTGCGGCCCCCGCGGCCGCGGCCAGCGATGCTGAAGCGCAGGAGGACAGCGCCGACGGCTCCGATGCCAGAGGCCAGAGCGCCCGCCATTCGGCAGGGGCGGCCTTCAAGATCGACGTGCGCGGCATGCGCGCCGACCAGGCCATCGCCAGCGTGCAGGCCTGCCTCGACAAGGCCTACCTGGCCGAACTCGGCGACGTCGAGGTGATCCACGGCAGAGGCACGGGCGCCCTGCGCCGGGCCATACACGAGTGGCTGGGGACCTGCTCCCAGGTCGCCTCCTTTGCCACGGCGCCCGCCGACAGAGGCGGCGACGGCATGACCATAGTGACTTTTAAATAGCGGCCGATAAGAAACCTGCGGTGCCGGCTTGCCGGGGCCGCAGGAATGCTTATTTTTTCCGGGACGCCGCCCATGCCGGCGCCATGGAGGGCAGCACATGCAGGGCAGCGATGCCATAGAGCTGATAAAGCAGCGCATTCCCATCGTCGATCTGATCAGCAAGTTCGTGCCCCTCAAGCAGCTCGGCGGACGCTTCGTCGCCCCCTGCCCCTTCCACGAGGAGACCAAGCCCTCCTTCTCGGTGACCCCGACCGGCTACTTCTACTG
>JAEEPQ010000218.1 GCA_016284885.1 Desulfovibrio sp. | reverse complement strand
GCCGCGTTCTGTCGGCTCCAGTGGCGCACGCGGCGGTCTCTTGCCCCGTCCTGCGGGCGATCAGGCCACTCCGCCATGCAGCTGAAGCGCAGTCCTCTCCTCCTCCGCTTCTTCCGGCCTTCTCAGACCGCCTCCAGCAACCGCTCGGCATGGCGGCGAGATCCCCCGCCGCATCGGGCGGGAGGCCTGACCATGCAGGAAGGGCCGGCCATGCAGGAGGGAAGGCGGAACAGCGGCGGCGAGCCATCCAGGCCCTGGCCTCCGGAAGCGCCGGAAGCAGCCCGTTCCTCTTCATTTCCTGCCTAATCGTCCAGCAAGGCTGACGCCAGGCCCTTTGTGCGGCATAGAGAGGGAAAGGCGCCTTCAAGGCGTCACATTCTGCCTGGACGGTGCCAGACGGGCTTCCGCCCTGGTCTTTCCAGCGCAGGCGAAGCGACAGGAAGGAGCCATGAAGCAGGCACAGAAATCCACCGGCGCCGGACAGGGGCGCCTGCGCACCAGGGCATGCTGGGACATGCTCCGCGAAGCCGTTCTCCGCGCCCTTCCCGGCGGCTCGGGCTCGTGTTCCTCGTCCATCGAAGGACTCGAGTTCCACAGCCAGACCTGCCCCGCCGATCCCTGGCCGCGCTTCTACAGCCCCGTCGCCATCCTGGTGGCGCAGGGCGCCAAGTCCGTGCGCATCGGGACGCAGGAGACCCTGTGCGGCCAAGGCGTCTGCTTCATCTGCGGCGTGGACATGCCCGCCGCAAGCTGCGCCCTGCAGGCCAGCGCCGAAAAGCCCTACCTGTCGCTTTCCCTGCGGCTCGATCCCGTTCTGCTCGGCTCCCTGGCATCGGTCATCCCTCCGGCCGGCGGCCGCGGACGCTGCGCGTGCGGCGCCATGGCGCAGGAGGCGGGGGAGGATCTGCTCGACGCCTTTGTCCGTCTGGTTCGGCTCGAGGCTCGGCCGGATCTTCTTCCGGCGCTCTCGGCGCCCGTGCAGCAGGAAATCCATGCCCTGCTTCTCGCCGGTCCCTTTGGAGAGTCGCTGCGCCCGCTTGCCGCGACTGGAACCCTGGCGAACCGCATCGCCGACGCCATAGGCTGGCTAAAGACTCACTACACCCAGCCGTTTGACATCCGCGGCCTGGCAGACCTCTCGTGCATGGCACGCTCCACCTTTCACAAGCATTTCAAGGCGGTCACTGCCGTCAGCCCCCTGCAGTACCAGAAGCGCCTGCGCCTCCGGGAGGCGCGGCGCCTCTTGATGGAAGAACGGTGCGCCGTGGCGCAGGCCGCCTTTGCCGTGGGCTACGAAAGCTCCACGCAGTTCATCCGCGAGTACAAGAGGCTCTACGGAGAGCCTCCCCGGCAAAGCATGCGACGATTTCAGGAGCCTTTCTGCGGGAAGCCCCGGCATCGTCCGTCCAAGGAGAAGGACAGTGAAGAAAATCATTCTCGTTGACTCAAGCCCGCGCAGGGCAGGCAATTCCTCGGCCATCGTGGACATGCTGGCGAACGATCTGGCGGGCGAGGACGTCCTCGCTTTCCACATGCGCGACCACGACTGCAGACCCTGCCTGGCATGCGCCGCCTGCCAGGACAGGGAGACGCAGACCTGCGTTCAGAAGGACGATGTCGCTGCGCTCCTGCCGGCCATCGAAGCCTGCGACGCCATTGCCATCGCCTCTCCCATCTACAACCAGCAGATCAACTCCCAAGCCAAGCTTCTGATCGAGCGGCTCTACCCTTTTTTCCACATCGGCAGGAAGAACATGTCCAACACGGCCAAGTTCGGCAAGAAGGCGGCGCTCGTCTGCTCCTGCTGGGGAAGCCCCAGAGACGTCACGGAGCGCTACTGCGCATGGACGGTGGAAGGACTCTCCCAGATGGGCGCCGAGCACTTCCGCTCCCTTGTCTTCGATCAGATTCCGGAAGCCGGCGCCGTGCTCGGCCGCGCCGACTACCTGGCACGGCTGCACGAACTCGCCGCCTGGCTCAAGGCGGACGCGTAAAGGAGAAGGCAATGAAAAACCGAATTTTGGGAAGCCTTTCCGTTTCGGCCATGGGCCTTGGATGCATGGGCTTCAGCCACGGCTACGGCGCGGTTCCGACGGAAGCGGAGTCCATCCGCCTGATCCGCAAGGCCTACGGCGATTACGGCTGCACGCTCTTCGACACTGCTGAAGTCTACGCGGCCTACGCCAACGAAGAGCTCGTGGGCAAGGCGCTGAAGCCCATCCGCGACAAGGTGGTGCTGTGCACCAAGTTCATGCCCGGCGTCTTCCTGCCGGGACAGGAGATTCCCGAAGGCAAGACTAGCCGGCGGGGGCTGCGCAACGCCCTCGAAGCTTCGCTCAGGCGCCTGCAGACAGACTACGTCGACCTCTACTACGAGCACCGCGTGCCTGGGGACAGCGATCCGGGCGAAGTCGCCGAATGGATGGGCGAGCTGGTGCGGGAAGGCAAGATCCGGGCCTGGGGCGTGTCCGAAGCGACGCCCAGCCAGATCAGGCGCGCCCATGCGGTGACGCCGCTCTGCGCCGTGCAGAGCGAATACTCCCTCATGGAGCGCCGGCCCGAGCAGGAAGTGCTTCCGCTCTGCCGGGAGCTCGGCATCGGCTTCGTGGCCTACTCGCCCATGGCAGGAGGGTTCCTGAGTGGGAAGTACAGCCCCGCTTCGACCTTTGAAGGCGACGACGTGCGCCGCGTCATCACGCGCTACGACAGGAAGAACATGGCCGCCAACCAGCCGCTGCTGGATCTGCTCCATGCCTTCGCCAGGGACAGGGGCGCCACGCCCGCCCAGATCGCACTGGCCTGGATGCTCGCCAAGCACGGCTTTCTGGTTCCCATCCCCGGCATGCGCCGCGACGAGCGCATGGCGGAGAACTTCGGCGCCGTGGACGTTGTCCTCGACGAGGAGGAGCTGCGGCTCCTCGAGGATGCGCTCGCCGGCATTCCCGTCCACGGAGACCGCAAGGACAGCGACATCCAGAAGCTGGGCACGGTGGAAACTCTGGCAACGCACTGAACCTGGGAGCGTTCCGGCGGCCGGCCATGCCGGCCGCCTTGCCTACTACAGCGCCAGCGTCTCGCCGTCCTTGACGAGGAAGCCGTCCATGGCTTCCTGCCCCCGTGCCCATGCGCAGGGCTGGTCTGAAGACACGGCATGCATTCGGCCCCCAGCTTCGCCGACGCGCTGGAACTCCATCGCCTGCTGGACGGAATCGAGCGTCATGCCCTGCAGGCTCCCGCCGGTCAAGGACGCTGACGGAGGGACTGGCGGAGCAGCCCTTCCCCTCCGCCGTCCTGTCCAGCACGGGAAGGACCGCGAACGCGCCCATGCACGGGACGGGGCGCTTCGCAGACTGCCATGGTCCCGAAAGCCACAGGCGGCACGTCTGTCGCCGAGAGGAAGCATGAAACTGCTTGCCGTCAACGGAAGCCCCCGAAAGAAGTGGAACACGGCGCAGCTGCTCGAGCAGGTAGCCGCAGGCGCCAGAAGCGCCGGCTGCGAGGCCGAGCTCGTCCATCTCAAAGACTACAGGTACACCGGCTGCCTCAGCTGCTTTTCCTGCAAGCGCATAGGCGGGCCGTCCTACGGGCGCTGCGCCGTCAAGGACGGGCTGACCCCTGTGCTGGACAAGGCGCACGAGGCGGACATCCTGGTGCTCGGCACACCGTTCTACATCTGCGCCGAGTCGGCCTTCATGCGGGCCTTCGAGGAGCGCCTCTGGTTCCAGTATCTGCGCTACTCCAGCGTCAAGCCGCCGATGTCGCCCCGCAAGAAGGCCACGGCCCTCGTCTATACGATGAACGTCAAGCGGGAGGAGATGGAGGCCTACGGCAAGGATCACGTCGTTGCCACGGCAAAGCGCCTCATGGAGAACCAGTTCGGTCCCTG
>JAEEPQ010000217.1 GCA_016284885.1 Desulfovibrio sp. | reverse complement strand
CACCCGGACGGGCGCCGCCATCCGCGCCGTCGCCATCGATCAGGGCGCGGCCAGGCTCATGGGCATCAACGTCAACCGCGTCATCTCGCTGGTCTTCCTCATCGGTCCCGGCCTCGGCGGCGTCGCCGGCATCATGGTCGGCATCTACTACGGCCAGATCGACTTCCTCATGGGCTGGTCCTACGGCCTCAAGGCCTTCACGGCGGCCATCCTCGGCGGCATTGGCAACATCCCCGGCGCCATGGTCGGAGGACTCCTCCTCGGTCTCATCGAGGCCATGGCCTCCGCCTACCTCGCCGTGGCCTGGAAGGACGCGGTCGCCTTCCTCGTGCTCATCCTCATCCTCATCATCCGCCCGACCGGCCTTCTGGGCGAACGCACGGCGGACAAGCTATGAGCCAGAGCGCCTTTCTCGACTTTTCGGACAAGCGGACCTACGGCGCCGTCGCCATGGGCCTGCTTATCGCCGTTCTGCCCCTCTTCCTCAACGCCTACTGGATCGACGTGTGCGTGAGCATAGGCCTCTACGCCATCCTTTCGCTCTCCCTCAACGTCATCCTCGGGCATGCGGGCATCTTCCACATGGGCCACGCGGCCTTCTACGCCGTCGGGGCCTACGTCACCGCCATCCTCAACACCATGTACCAGTGGTCCATCTTCGCGACCATGCCCCTAGCCGGCCTTGCGGCCGCCCTCGTGGCCCTGCTGGTGGCGAGGCCCATCATCCACCTGCGCGGCGACTACCTGCTCATCGTCACCGTCGGCATCGTCGAGATCGTGCGCATCGCGCTGACCAACGACGTTTTCGGCATCACTGGCGGCTCCAACGGCATCTTCGGCATCGCCAGACCCCGCTTCTTCGGCTTCCGCATCGTCAAGAGCGTGCACTTCTACTACCTCGTCTGGGGCATGTGCGCGGCCACGCTCCTCCTCTTCCACTGGCTCTGGCGCTCGCGCATCGGCCGCGCGCTCAACTACATCAAGGAAGACGACGTGGCGGCCGAGGGCTGCGGCGTCGACGTGACCCACTACAAGCTCATGGCCTTCGTGCTCGGCGCCTTCTGGGCCGGCATGGCGGGCACCCTGTACGCGGCCAAGATGACCACCATCGCGCCCGCCTCCTTCAACTTCATGGAGTCGGTCATCATCTTCGCCGTGGTCATCCTCGCCGGCGGAAGCCAGCTCGGCGTGCTCGTCAGCTCCTTCCTCTTCATCGGCCTGCCGGAACTTCTGCGCGAGTTCTCGTCTGCCCGCATGCTCTGCTTCGGCCTCGCCATGATGATCATGATGGTCTGGCGTCCGCAGGGCCTCATGCCCCCGAGGCCGAGGCGCTACCGCATCCCTGACCGGAGCAAGGCCGGAGAGGAGGGCAAGGCATGAACCTGCTTGAAGTGGAGGGCATGAGCAAGATCTTCGGCGGCCTCGTGGCGGTCAACGACCTGGACTTCACCGTGGAGGAGGGCGCCGTCGTCGGCCTTATCGGCCCCAACGGCGCCGGCAAGACCACGGTCTTCAACTGCATCACCGGCAACTACGTGCCGGAGCGCGGCGACGTGCACTTTCAGGGCAAGAGCATCAAGGGCCTCAAGCCCCACAGCATCGTCGAGCTCGGCATCGCCCGCACCTTCCAGACCATACGCCTCTTCAGCCGGCTCTCCGTGCTGGAGAATGTGCTCGCCGGACGCCACTGCCGGCTCAAGAGCGGCTTTCTGGCCTCCATGCTCCATCTCCCCAGCCAGCGTCGCGAGGAGCGGGATGCCGTCGAGCGCTGCATGCAGGAGCTCGAGTTCGTGGGGCTCGCCAATGCCTGGCGCGAGGAGGGCGGAAGCCTCGCCTACGGCAGCCAGCGCCTGCTCGAGATAGCCCGCGCCCTGGCCAGCGATCCCAAGCTCGTCATCCTGGACGAGCCGGCTGGCGGCATGAACGACCAGGAGACGAGCGATCTGGTCAACGTCATCGAGGCCATACGCAAGCGCGGCATTACCGTGCTCCTCATCGAGCACGACATGCGCCTCGTCATGAAGATCTGCCACAAGCTGGTGGTGCTCGAGCACGGCACCCTCATCGCCGAGGGCGTCCCGGACGTGGTGCGCCGGGATCCTGCCGTCATCGAGGCCTACCTCGGCTCAGACGACAACGACGAGGTGTACTAGCCATGGCCCTTCTGGAAATAGAGAATCTCCGCGTCTCCTACGGCCAGGTGGAGGTGCTGCACGGCATCTCCCTGCACGTGGACGAAGGCGAGATAGTCACCCTGCTCGGCGCCAACGGCGCGGGCAAGAGCACGACCCTGCTCTCCGTCAGCCGCCTCGTGAATCCCACGGAAGGCCGCATCGTCTTCGACGGCATCGACCTGCTCAAGCATCCCAGCCATGAGATCGTGGGCTTCGGCGTCGCCCAGGCCCCCGAAGGACGCCGGGTCTTCGGCACCATGACCGTCGAGGAGAACCTCATGCTCGGCGCCTTCCTCGTCAAGGACGAGCCCCGCAAGGTCAAGACCCTGCGCTGGATCTACGAGCTCTTCCCCCGCCTCCACGAGCGCAGGGAGCAGATGGCCGGCACCCTCTCCGGCGGAGAGCAGCAGATGCTCGCCATAGGGCGCGCCCTCATGGCCCAGCCCCGCCTGCTCCTGCTGGACGAGCCCTCGCTGGGCCTCGCCCCGCTGCTCGTGAAGAGCATCTTCAAGACCGTGCGCCGCATAAGCGACAACGGCGTGACCGTCCTGCTCGTGGAGCAGAACGCCAGAGCCGCGCTGAAGCTTGCCAGCCGGGGCTACGTCATGGAGGTCGGACGCATGGTCATGGAGGACAGCGCCAGAAACCTGCTCGCCAACCCCAGCGTGCGCGAGGCCTACCTCGGCGGATAGCGCAGGGCGGGACTGCAGAATCCACGGCCGGTTCAGGGAAGATTCCCGGAGCCGGCCTTTCTTTTCGTCTGCGCAAAGGCGGCCTGCAGGCCTGCGGCAGGGCAGATGCAGGGCGGGCAGACGCAAGGAGCCTTCCAGCCCGAAGGCCGGAAGGCTCTCTGCAAAGATGGGATAGCTCCCTGTCAGCTACTTAGGCGAGCTGGGAGAGGAGGTATTCCTTGATCTCGTTGATGGTGCCTTCGCCGTTGAGCTCGATGTACTTGGTCTTGCCCTCGGCGGCGATTTTCTTGAAGTAGTAGGCGGCGGCCAGGGTGCCGTCCTTGTCGTTGTAGTAGATGTCGTGGCGCTTGTTGATGGCGGCCTCGTCCTGGTCGTCGGAGCGGCAGGAAAGATCGCCGCCGCAGACGCGGCATTTGTCGCCGTTGGGTTTGATGGCGTCGATGAAGATGTTGTTGGGATGGTTGTTGTTGTTCTTGCAGAGGCGACGGCCCATGATGCGGTTCTTGGCCACCTGGCGGGGCAGGAGGATTTCGACGACGTAGTCGAGTTTCATGCCCTTTTCCTGCAGAGCGGCCCAGAGCTTCTCAGCCTGCACCATATTGCGGGGGAAGCCGTCGAGGAGCCAGCCGTTGGCGCCCTTCTGCTGGAGGGTGTCGAGCACCATAGGAATGGTGATTTCGTCGGGAACGAGGTCGCCACGGTCAATGTACTCTTTAGCTTTCTTGCCGAGTTCAGTACCACCACCGATGTGTTCACGGAATATGGCACCGGATTCAATATGAGCAAGATTGTATTTCTGCTTCATAAGATCGCCCTGTGTGCCCTTTCCTGAGCCGTTGGGGCCAAAAATCAAGATATTCATAAATACTTCCTCCATCTTTTAGTGTATTTGAGGCTGGCGCCTCGAAAATTTGTTCTATTTTCCAGAGTATTTTTCGTGTTTTTATTAGTGAAACACTCTAAACATGCGGACAGTAATCGTTGCTATTAGGCATGTTTATATTTTGTTTAGATGTTTGCCTCAGAAAATGAGTGTCTTTACCCTTGCCATTTGGT
>JAEEPQ010000216.1 GCA_016284885.1 Desulfovibrio sp. | reverse complement strand
TCCGGCTTCCCCAAGCTCATCAACGACGAAGAAGTCGTTCCGCTCTACGTCTCCAAGGGCGCAACCTTCGAAGAGGCCCTCGACTACGCCGTCTCCGGCTGCACCGAGGCCCGCATGCCCAACCGCGACACCTACACCTCCGGCGGCGCCTACATCAACTTCGCCGCCGCCGTGGAGATGGTGCTGCGCAACGGCCGCATGAAGAAGTACGGCGACCAGGTGCTCGGCGTCGAGACCGGCGATCCCCGCAATTTCAAGACCTGGGAAGAGTTCTGGGAAGCCTACAAGAAGCAGCACTACCTCTTCCTCAGGGCTGCCTTCGTCCAGCAGTATCTCATCAACAAGATCCGCGCCACCCACTTCGCCCAGCCCATGGGCTCCGCCATGCACGACCTGTGCATGAAGCACTGCGTGGACCTGCACCAGGAGCAGGTGCCTGAAGGCATCAACTTCGGCTACTTCGAATTCATGGGCCTCGGCACCGTGGTCGACTCCCTCTCCGCCGTGAAGAAGCTCGTCTTCGAAGAGAAGAAGCTCACCATGGACAAGCTCATCCAGGCCATGGACGCCAACTTCGAAGGCTTCGAGGACGTCAAGGCCCTGCTCAAGTCCGCCCCCTGCTACGGCAACAACGACGACTACGCCGACGAGATCGGCCGCGAGCTCGACCGCATCAGCGTGGCCTACGCCGGCAAGTACGGCATGAAGGACCTCGGCATCCACAACGACTGCCGCTACGTGCCCTTCACCTCCCACGTCCCCTTCGGCAAGGTGGTCTCCGCCACGCCCAACGGCCGCGTGAACTGGTTCCCGCTCTCCGACGGCTCCTCCGCCTCCCACGGCGCGGACGTCAACGGCCCCACCGCCGTCCTGCTCTCCAACTTCCACACCAAGAACTACGGCATGCGCGACCGCGCGGCCCGCATGCTCAACCTCAAGTTCACCCCCAAGACCCTGGAAGGCGAGCAGGGCACCGAGAAGCTCGTGGCCTTCATCCGCACCTTCATCGACCTGAAGCTCTGGCACGTCCAGTTCAACGTCATCAACAAGGAAACCCTGCTCAAGGCCCAGAAGGATCCGGCCAAGTACCGCAACCTCATCGTCCGCATCGCGGGCTACAGCGCCTACTTCGTCGACCTCTCTCCCGACCTGCAGAACGACCTCATCGCCCGCACCGAGCATGAGACCATCTAGCTTTCGGGCTGGATTCTAAGGATAGACCGCATCAGCGAGGGCCCGTCTCCACGCTTGGGGAGACGGGCCCTCGCGAACGCGTTCCTGCGGAACCTTGACGAATGCCTCCAGATTCTTGAGGATTCGCCACGACCATACGGACATTTCAGGGACAAGGGGAACAAGGGGGAAAAGCATGAGCCGACTCGACGACAAGAAGACCGAAGGCCTCGTCTTCAACATCCAGAAGTACTCCGTCCACGACGGCCCCGGCATACGCACCATCGTCTTCCTCAAGGGCTGCCGGCTGCGCTGTCGCTGGTGCAGCAACCCCGAGTCCCAGCGTCTCGAGCCCCAGCTCGCGGTCAACGCCAACCGCTGCATAGGCCTCGAGCACTGCACGCGCTGCATCGAGGCCTGTCCCAAGGGCGCCCTCAAGGCCATGCCCGAGAACATCCTGGCCGTCGACAGAGCCCAGTGCACGGACTGCAGCTTCCCCTGCGCCGAGGCCTGCCCTGCCGAGGGCCTGCTCGTCTACGGCAAGACCCGCAACGTCGACGAGGTGCTCAAGATCGTCGAGCAGGACGCTCCCTTCTACGCCCGCTCGGGCGGCGGCATGACCCTCTCCGGCGGCGAGCCCTTCCTGCAGGCCAAGTTCGCCCTGGCGCTTTTGCGCGAAGCCAGGGCCCGCTACGTGCGCACCGCCGTCGAGACCTGCGGCGAGGCCGAGACCGACACCGTGCTCGAAGCCGGCCAGTGGCTCAACTACGTGCTCTTCGACGTCAAGCACATGGATCCCGCCGTGCACCAGAAGTTCACGGGGCGCCCCAACGAGCGCATCCTGGCCAATCTCGAGGCCCTGACCAGGGAATACCCTCAGCTTCCTGTCCTGGTGCGCACGCCCGTCGTGCCCGGCTTCAACGACAATGTGGAGGCCGTGAAGGCCATCGCGGAATACGTTGCCGGCTTCGGCCCCCAGGTGGAGTACGAGATGCTCCCCTACCACCGCCTCGGCACCCAGAAGTACCTCTTCCTCGGCCGGACCTACCACATGGGCGACGTCTCTCTGGAAACGAAGCACTTCAACGAGCTGCAGAAGGCCGCCAGCCAGATTCTGGGCTCGCGCCAGCGCATCGCCAAATAGCTTTCCGCCGTCCGGTCTGGGCCCCCCGTGCCCCATGTTCCCCCGGGCGGCCTTTTCGTTTTTCTGCTAGGGGTGCCAGGGAGAAAGGAAAGCGCCAGCAAGCGAGAAGGAGCAGGCCATGCCAAGCGATGTGGAAAGCGTTTTGTCGGGATATTTCCAGGCCGTGCTGGACGCCCTCAAGGACGGCGTCTACATCAGCGACCGGGACGGCACCACCGTCTGCGTCAACAAGGCCTACGAGCAGCTCACGGGCCTTCGCAACGAAGACCTCGTTGGCCACAGCGTCCGGGAACTCGTCCAGCGCGGGGTCTTCGACATCGTCCTCAACCCTCAGATCGTGCGCACCGGCGAGCCTGCCGAGCACGTCCAGCACCTCAAGGACGGCACGACCCTGGTGCTCTCGGGCTGCCCCGTTTTCGACGAACAGGGCCAGATACGCTTTGTCGTCACCTTTGCCCGCGACGTCTCGAGGCTCATGAACCTCACCGAGCAGATAGACCAGCAGCGCATCCTCATGAACCAGACGGCGGGCCAGATTGCCTACGTCGCCCGGCAGCAGGAGAAGAAGAGCCATACGCCCACCTTCGCCAGCCCCCAGATGGCAGGCGTGCTCTCCCTGGTCAACCGCATCGCCCCCACGGACGCGACTGTCCTCATCCTGGGCGAAACGGGCGTCGGCAAGGACGTCGTGGCAAGGCTCGTGCACAACCGCAGCCCCCGCCACGAGAAGCTCATGCTCAAGGTGGACTGCGGCGGCATCTCCGAGACCCTCACCGAGTCCGAAATCTTCGGCTACGTCGGCGGCGCCTTCACCGGCGCGTCCTCCAAGGGCAAGGCCGGCTACTTCGAGATAGCCAACGAGAGCACCGTCTTCCTCGACGAGATAGGCGAGCTTCCCCTGTCCATGCAGACCAGGCTCCTGCGCGTCCTGCAGGACGGCGAGATAGTGCGCGTGGGCTCTTCCCAGCCCCGCAAGGTCAACGTCCGCGTGATAGCTGCCACCAACAAGAACCTCCGGGACTGCGTCGATGCCGGCACCTTCAGGCGGGATCTCTACTACCGCCTCAACGTGGCCGTCATCCAGATACCTCCTCTGCGCGATCGCAGCGAGGACATCGCGCCCCTGGCCAAGATGTTCCTCGAAGAGTACGCCTCCAAGTACCACAAGACCCTGCGCTTCATGGACATCACCTTGGAGATGATGCGGGGCTACTCGTGGCCTGGCAACGTCAGGGAGCTCCAGAACCTCGTGCACAGCATGGCCATCACCGCCACCGGCGATGCCGTCTCCCCCCAGGACCTGCCTCCGCAGATATCGGGGCCGTCTCCCCTGAACAAGCGCTTCATGAACGACATCTATGCGGGCCGCAGGAGCTTCAAGGACATCATGGCCGAGGCCGAGGCCGACTTCCTGCGCCGGGCCATCGAGATGTACGGCTCGGTCCAGAAGGTGGCCCAGGTCTTCAAGCTCGACCGCTCCACCATCTTCAGGAAGCTCAAGGGCTTTCCCCGGAAGTAGGGGCAGAGCCGCTGCTGGCCGGCAGGGCTGCAGCTGAGGCTGCCGTTGAGAGTGCCGGTGCGGGAGCAAGGTGCCCCGCAAGCATGCCCTG
>JAEEPQ010000215.1 GCA_016284885.1 Desulfovibrio sp. | reverse complement strand
TCACCGACAAGATCCACGCCCTCAGCACCGCGGCCAAGGAAGCCGCCCAAGGAGGCAAGGCATGAGGATAGGCGTTTTCGTCTGCCACTGCGGCAGCAACATCGCAGGCACGGTCGACTGTGAGCAGGTCGCCAAAAATGCCCTGGACTTCCCTGAAGTCGTCTACGCCACCGACCTGATGTACACCTGCGCCGAGCCCGGCCAGGCCGCCATCGAGCAGGCCATCCACGAGCACCGCCTCACCGGCGTCGTCGTCGCCTCCTGCTCCCCGCGCATGCACGAGCCCACCTTCCGCCGTACCGTCGAGCGCGCCGGCCTGAACCGCTACATGTTCGAAATGGCCAACATCCGCGAGCACGTCTCCTGGATCGGCAAGGACAAGGAGCCCAACACCAACAAGGCCACCGAGCTCGTCAGCATCGCCGTCGCGAAGCTGCGCAACAACCGCCCGCTCTTCGCGCAGCGCTTCGACATCAACAAGCGCGTGCTCGTCATCGGCGGTGGCGTTGCCGGCATCCAGGCGGCCCTCGACTGCGCCGACGCCGGCATCCAGGTGATCATGGTCGAGCGCGAGCCCACCATCGGTGGCAAGATGGCCAAGCTCGACAAGACCTTCCCCACCGTCGACTGCGCGGCCTGCATTCTCGGCCCCAAGATGGTGGACGTGTCCCAGAACCCCAACATCACGCTCTATGCGTACTCCGAGGTCGAAGACATCTCCGGCTACGTGGGCAACTTCGACGTCAAGATCAAGAAGCGCGCCACCTACGTCGACTGGTCCCAGTGCACCGGCTGCGGCACCTGCACCGAGAAGTGTCCGAGCAAGAAGGTGCCCGACCGCTTCAACGAGAACGTGGGCTTCACCACCGCCATCAACATCCCCTTCCCCCAGGCCATTCCGAAACGCGCCACCATCAATCCCGACTACTGCAAGAAGCTCACCACGGGCAAATGCGGCGTCTGCGCCAAGGTGTGCCCGACCAAGGCCATCAACTACGAGATGAAGGACGAGATCATCACCGAGAAGGTGGGCGCCGTCATCGCAGCCACCGGCTACGATCTCATGGACTGGACCGTGTACGAGCAGTACGGCGGCGGCAAGTACCCCGACGTCATCACCTCCCTGCAGTACGAACGCATGCTCAACGCCTCCGGCCCCACCGGCGGCCACATCGTGCGTCCCTCCGACCACAAGGAGCCCAAGAAGGTCGTCTTCATCCAGTGCGTCGGCTCCAGGGACAAGTCCATCGGCCGCCCGCTGTGCTCCGGCTTCTGCTGCATGTACACGGCCAAGCAGGCCGTCCTTACCAAGGACCACATCCCTGATTCCCAGCCCTACGTCTTCTATATGGACATCCGCTCCGTGGGCAAGCTCTACGACGAGTTCACCCGCCGCGCCGTCGAAGAGTACGGCGTCGAGTACATCCGCGGCCGCGTGTCCAAAATCTACCCCGACGGCAACGGCCAGTACGTGGTCTGCGGCGCGGACACCCTGCTCGGCCAGCCCGTCCAGGTGACCTGCGACCTCGTCGTCCTCGCCGTGGGCATCAACGCCAGCAAGGGCGCCGGCCAGCTCGCCGAGAAGCTGCGCATCTCCTACGACCAGTACGGCTTCTTCATGGAAAGCCATCCCAAGCTGCGTCCCGTGGAGACCAACACCGCAGGCGTGTTCCTCGCCGGCGTTTGCCAGGGCACCAAGGACATCCCGAACTCCGTCTCGCAGGGTTCTGCAGCGGCGGCCAAGGTCATGGCCCTCTTCAGCCACGACAAGCTGGAGAACGACCCGCAGATCGCCCACGTGAACGTCAGCCGGTGCGTGGACTGCGGCAAGTGCATCAAGTGCTGCCCCTTCGGCGCCATCAAGGAAGAGGCCTTCCGCGGCGTGCTCAAAGCCAAGGTCATCGACACCGTCTGCCAGGGCTGCGGCATATGCACCTCCACCTGCCCGCAGGGTGCCATCCAGCTCTCCCACGCCACCGACAACGAGATTCTCGCGGAGGTTAACACGTTATGCCAGTTCTAGAAGGCAAAGAGCTCAGGATTGTTGCGTTCCTGTGCAACTGGTGCTCCTACGGGGGCGCCGACACGGCCGGCGTGGCCCGCGCCACCCAGCCCACCGACCTCAGGATCATCCGCGTCCCCTGCTCCGGGCGCATCGACCCCCTCTTCATTCTCAGGGCTCTCGTGAACGGCGCTGACGGCGTGCTCGTCTCCGGCTGCCATCCCAACGACTGCCACTACTCGGCCGGCAACTTCTTCGCCCGCCGCCGCCTCGAGGTGCTCAAGCGCTTCCTCCCGGTGCTCGGCATCGACGACCGCCGCTTCGAGTACACCTGGGTCTCCGCGTCCGAAGGCGCCCGCTGGCAGCAGGTCGTGACCAACTTCACCGACCGCATCCACAAGCTTGGCCCCGCGCCCCGTCTCGAGAACGCCGAACCGCTGCTTCAGGTCGCCGACATGGCCCTGCAGCCTCTGCGCCCCCTCGGCACCGGCCAGAACGCCAAGCTCGACGAGCTCAAGGCGGCCATCAAAAAGCACTTCCAGGACAAGGACCTCGACGTTGTCATCGGCTGGCAGCAGGCTGACGATGCGGCCCACACCATCCCGCTCTTCATGCGCTCGGAAGAAGACGTCGACAAGCTCGTCTGGGGCCCCTTCAACGTCAACAACCCGGCCACCTACCTCAACCAGCTCATCGGCCGCGACCAGCCCCAGGACAAGCTGAAGAAAGTCGGCATCGTCTGCAAGGGCTGCGACTCCCGTTCCGTCGTCGAGCTCCTGCAGGAAAACCTCATCCCCAGGGAGAACGTCGTCATCTTCGCCCTGCCCTGCGAAGGCACCTTCGACATGGCGCGCGTCAACCAGGAGCTGGGCCGCTACGGCAAGATCGACAGCGTCTCCTTCGACGGCCAGGCCGCAACCATCGTGGCCGACGGCAAGGAGCACCGCATCGCCATTGCCGACTGCGCCCAGGGCAAGTGCTACAACTGCGCCATGCCCCTGGCCCAGCACGCCGACGAGGCCTTCGGCGAAGCCCCAGCCATCGCGGGCTCTCCCGTGACCCCGCCCGAGCTCGCCATGCTCGACAAGATGAGCCTCGAGCAGCGCTTCAGCTTCTGGAAAGGCCAGATGGACCGCTGCATCCGCTGCTACGCCTGCCGCAACGCCTGTCCCATGTGCGTGTGCAAGGACTACTGCATCGCTGAGACACGCGATCCGCACTTCATCACGCAGGAGAGCACGGTCCGCGAAAAGCTCTACTTCCAGTGCATCCACGCCATGCACCTTGCCGGCCGCTGCACGGGCTGCGGCGAGTGCCAGCGGGCCTGTCCCGTCGGCATTCCGATCCTGGCCCTGCGCCAACAGATTGCGCGCGCCGTGGCCGAACTCTTCGACGGCTACCAGAGCGGCATGGATCCCGAAGCCAACCCGCCCCTGCTCGGCTACGAAGTCGAGGAAAAGAACATCAAGCAGAGGGAGCTGTAAGAGATGCCTACCTATCGTTTTGCCAAGAAATCGGATCTTCCGGCCCTCCTCGCGTACCTCGCCAAGGACAACCGCGTGCTCGTCCCCGTGGAGAAGCCTGCCGTCAAGCAGTCGATCGTCTTTGAGGAATGGAAGGAAGGCAAGGACTTCACCATGGCCAAGGCAACCGTTCCCGCCAAGGCCGCCGTTCTTCCCCAGTGCGAAACGCTCCTGACCTACGAGAAGAAGGCCGATCCGGAGAAGCCCGGCGAGCGCCAGCTCGTGCTGGACGACACCATCCAGGCCGTCCCCACGGTCGTCTTCGCCACCAGGTCCTGCGATGCCAGGGGCTACGCCACCCTGGACCGCCCCTACCTCAACGGCCCCATCAAAGATCCCTACTATGAAGCCAGGCGCAAGGCGCTCACCGTCTTCACCCTGACCTGCAACAGCGGCTGCAGCACCTGCTTCTGCCACTGGGTCGGCGCCGGTCCC
>JAEEPQ010000028.1 GCA_016284885.1 Desulfovibrio sp. | reverse complement strand
TGGCGAGGCCACGAAGCGGGGCTCGCCTCCGCTCTCGCCGGTGAACGAGGGGTCGAAGGCGATGGCAACAAAGCCCCGTTCGGCCATGGCCTGGGCGTACAGCCCCGAAGCCTGCTCCTTGACGGCACCGAAGGGGCCGCTGACGGCGATGGCCGGAAGCTTTCCGCTGGCCCCCTTGGGCTCGTAGACGTCGCAGGCCAGTGCGATGCCGAAGCGGTTGGTAAACGATGCCTTGCGGTGGCTGACCTTGCCGCTCAGGGCGAAAGTCTTGTCCCAGTCGCTGGTCATGGCGAGCTCCTTTGCGCGCTCCGCGCGCGATGCCTTGTCCGGTGCAGAGGCAGATGCCATGGCGCCGCCGGCCGCGAGGCAGAGCAGCGTCAGCACAATGGCCAGGAGACGGCGTGCATTCATCATGTATTCCTTGCTTTCCGGCGCCGAATTGCGGGAATGCCGTTCGCGGCGCAGCGCCGATGCGCCTGCAGGACGGCCTGCGTTGTGCTGAACGGGCGCGGGCCTGTTCCGGGCACGTTGTAGAGGAGGCGCTGAGACATTGCTAATACTTTGTTTGCATGACTTGCCATGCCCGCAAGGCATTGAGCAATGCCTGACGCGACCATGGGCAGAAGGCACGGGGCGCCGGCAGGCAGACAGGGCCGCCTGGCGGGCCAGGCACGGCTCATCGCCAGGCCTTTCTGCTCCCGCGCGCCGTCCTCCGGCAGACATGCGGGGCCTTCCATGGCAAAGCCCTCTGCTCCGCAGATTGACATGTCCGCCGGGCATCATGCTAGTTGTCGGTCCTGCCTGATGGAGGAACCCCATGGACTTGCGCACGCTCCGCTACTTTCTCGCCGTGGCCCGCGAAGGCACCATCTCCGCGGCCGCGCAATCCCTGCACGTCACCCAGCCCACGCTGTCCCGCCAGATGATGGAGCTGGAAGACGAGCTTGGCGCGCCGCTCTTTGCACGGGGCAGGCGGCGCATAGCCCTGACGGAAGAGGGGCGCTTTCTCGAGCAGCGCGCCGAGGAGATGGTGGCGCTGGCCGAGAAGACGCTGGCCGAATTCCGCGCTCCGGAAGACGGCGTCAGCGGCGAGGTCGCCATCGGCGGCGGCGAGACGGACGCCATGCGCTTCGTGGCCCGCGCGGCCGTCCGCGTGCGGGAGGCCAGCCCCCGGGTGACCTTCCGCCTCTTCAGCGGCAATGCGCAGAGCGTGGCAGAACGCCTGGAACAGGGCCTGCTCGACTTCGGACTCTTCGTGGAGCCGGCCGATCCGGCAGACTACGAGTTCCTCAGGCTGCCTGCCGCGGACACGTGGGGGCTTTTGACGCGCAGGGACGGGCCGCTGGCGGGGCGCTCCTGCGTGCGGCCCGCCGATCTTGCCGGACTGCCCCTGCTCGTCTCCGACAGGGACATGGTTGCCAACGCCATTGCCGGCTGGGCAGGGCAGGACGGAGGAAGGCTGCGCTGCGCGGCCAGATACAACCTGCTCTTCAACGCAGCCCTGATGGTGGAGGAGGGCCTGGGCCACGCCCTGTGCCTGGACAAGCTCGCGCGCACCGGCCCGGGCAGCCCCTTGTGCTTCATCCCCCTGGAGCCCCGCCTGGAGGTTGGCCTCATCGTCGTCTGGAAGAAGCGCCAGCGCTTCTCCCGTGCGGCGGCCGCGTTTCTGGAATGCCTGCGGGAAGAGATCGCCAGCTGGAGCAGCCATGCCTTCAAGGCATGAAGGGCTATTCGCTATAAGTATTTGCCGAGATTTGGGACTCCGCATAGGGTGGACGCATGGCAGCCGCTTCTGCCGTGCGGCGCTGCATTTCACAAAGGGAGCTCCCACATGGATCTTGAACAGTTTCTCGCCGTCATGGCCAGCCGCCAGACCGTCAAGGCCAACTCCGAAGCCCATCGCTTCATGCACGCCGCCTCGCAGGAAGCTCTGCGCCTGACGGCTGAACTGAACGGCCGCTACCACGCGCCGGAGGAAATTCTGGAGATCATGGCGCAGCTGACAGGGCGTCCGGTTGATCCCTCGTTCCGCATGTTTCCGCCCTTCTACACAGACTGCGGCAAGAACATCCACATCGGGAAGAACGTCTTCGTCAACGCCTGCTGCTGCTTTCAGGACCAGGGAGGCATCTGGCTCGGCGACGGCGCGCTCATCGGGCACCGCGTCACCCTGGCCACGCTCAACCACGGCGAGACGGCGGCTTGCCGCGGAGACCTCTCGCCAGCCCCCATTGTCATCGGCAAAAACGTCTGGATTGGTGCCGGCGCGACCGTAGTGCCCGGCGTTACCATAGGCGACGGGGCCATTGTCGCGGCCGGCGCCGTGGTCACGAGGGACGTTGCGCCCCTGGCCGTCGTGGCCGGCATTCCGGCACGCCGGCTGCGGGACGTGCGCCAGGACGGCGGCCCCGCCGGCGCCTGAAACGGCACGGTCCAGGGCGCATGCCGCCGGGCCGGCGGCCGATCCCTTGAGCGGCATTGAGCCGCACAAGGCATGGAGAACACGCATGAAAACAGGAAAACACGCTTTTCTCGCGCTGCTGCTGGCCGCAGGCCTGCTGAGCGCGCCTTCTTCCGCTCAGGCCGGCGATCCCGCGGCGCAGGAGGCAGAGGCCATCGTCAAGGAACTGAAGGCAGGCGGCGGCGCCGTGCAGCCCATCGGCAAGACCAACGACGCCTACGCCAGGTACTTCACCGGCCAGAGCTACCTGGCGGATCTGTCCGCCGATAAAACCTTCCCGGTGCACAACGTCACCTTCGCCCACGGGGCGCACACCTTCTGGCACATCCACCACGGCACCTGCCAGGTGCTGGTTGCCGAGTCCGGACGCGGCTGCTACCAGATCTGGGGCGAAGAGCCGAAGCTTCTTCTGCCGGGCCAGACGGCCACCATCCCCGCCGGAACCAAGCACTGGCACGGCGCACTGCCCGGAACGAGCTTCCAGCACATAGCCCTCATGAAGCACGGGGAAGGCGTGCGCACCGAGTGGCTTGAGCCGGTCAAGGACGCCGACTACAGGGCGCTCGAAAGCATGGCCAGGCCGCAGGCCCGGAAAGCCGTGCAGACCGCCGGGCGCGACCGCCTCGGAGACTTTGCCCCCGAATTTGCCCGGTACAACGACGACATCCTCTTCGGCGAGGTCTGGTCGCGCAGCGACAGGCTTTCCCTGCGCGACCGCAGCATCGTCACCGTGTCGGCTCTGGTTTCCGGCGGCATCCTCGACAGCTCGCTGAAGTACCACATCGCCTCAGCCAGGAAGAACGGCGTCACCCGCGAAGAGATGGCGGAAGTCATCACCCAGCTTGGCTTCTACGCAGGCTGGCCCAAGGCATGGGCCGCCTTCGGCATGGCCAAGGAAGCCTACAAGGAGGAAAAGTAGCCATGCAGACTGGAAAGCCGACTGTCAAAGCACATTCCCGCCGCTTTGTCTTAAAGAGCCTTGCCGGCGCTTCGGTCGCCCTGGCGGCCTTTCCCTTCGCTCTCCGCGCCGGGGAGACTGCCCCGGCGGGCAGGCCCCTGATCGTCTTCTTCTCCCGCACTGGCCATACGCGCACGCTCGCGGCCATGATCCGCAAGCGCGTAGGCGGCGACATGGTGGAGCTGAAGACGGCGAAGCCCTATCCGCAGGACTACGAGGCCGCGGTCAAGCAGGCAAAGAAGGAGCAGCAGGCAGGCGCCCGCCCGGCTCTCGCCACGGAGCTGCCCCCGCTGGAGGGATACGGCACCGTCTTCCTCGGCTATCCGAACTGGTGGGGCACCATGCCCATGGCCCTGTTCACCCTGCTGGAGAAGTACGATTTCAGCGGCAAGACCGTCGTCCCCTTCTGCACGCACGGCGGCAGCCGCCTGGGGCGCAGCGTGGACGACATCAGAAAGCTCTGCCCCAAGGCCAGGATGCTCCAGGGCTTTGCCGCCTTCGGCGACAGCGTGGAGCAGGCTGGCAAAGGCGTTGACGCCTGGCTGCGCGGCATAGGCATGGCGCAGGCCAGATAGCGGGCCGGCATGGAATGCAGGGAGTTCGTCATGCTTGAAGCAATTCAGGGCTACCGCGCCCCGGAGCGCATGTCCATCGAGGAGCTGAACGCCTCCGGCCCCTTCCCGGCAGGGGCGCCAAACACGGCCTACGCCCGCTATTTCACGGGCAAAAGCTACCTGACAGCCATTTCCACCAGCCAAGTTCCCCTCTTTGCCGTCAGCTTCGAACCGGGCTGCCGCAACAGCTGGCATGTGCACAGGGCATCGCGGGGCGGCGGACAGATCCTCGTCGCCACCGCCGGACGCGGCTACTGCCAGATCTGGGGCGAGGAGCCCGTGGAGCTGCATCCCGGCGACGTCGTGCACATTCCCGCCAACGTCAGGCACTGGCACGGCGCGGCGCCCGACACGGCCTTCCAGCATCTTGCGCTGGAAGTGCCGGGCGAGGACGCGGGCACGACGTGGCTGGAACCCGTCTCCGATGCCGACTACGCAAGGCTTGCCTAGGGCGGTCCTTCTCCCGCCAGCGGAACCATCCCCGCCCGCGCAGGGGCAAGGGCCGGGACAGCTTCGGCTCCGTTCAGGACGGCGCCCGGACCGTCGGGGCAGTCTGCACCTGTCCGCCGCGAATCCTGACGCGGCGCCTGCGGACAAGGACTGCGGGAGCCGCCTGGCAGCCACCATCGAAGAGTACCGCAGCAAAGGATTTGACCATGAACAGACGCGAATTTCTGACTGGAGCCGCGGCCGCATCCCTCTCCGGCCTGGCCGGCAGCCGGGCGCTGGCGGAGGATGCCCTTCCCGTCGTCTGGCGGTGGCGGGAGTGCAGCTCTGAAAACCTGCTCAAAGCGCTGGACAAGGTGCGAACGCGCCTTTCCGGCAGGACGGCCGTCAAGCTGCACACCGGCGAGCCGCACGGTCCCAACATCCTGCCTCCTCCCTGGGTGAAGCGTCTTGTGGAGGCGATTCCAGACGCGACGGCGGTCGAGTGCAACGTGCTCTACGCCAGTCCCCGCCGGGAGACGGCCACCCACCGCGAGACCATCAAGACCAACGGCTGGGACATTCCCGTCGACATCATGGACGAGGACGGCGACGCCGTCCTGCCCGTGAAGGACGGCTTCCATCTCAAGGAGGTCGCCGTCGGCTCCCGCCTGCTGGGCTACGACTCCCTGCTCGTCCTCACCCATTTCAAGGGGCACGCCAGAGGCGGTTTCGGCGGCAGCCTCAAGAACATCGCCATCGGCTGCGCCTCGGGCCGGCTCGGCAAGGCGCAGGTGCACGGCGTCGCCGGTCCCGGGGAGCGGGAGAAGCCTTTCTCCCAGTGGCCCGGCAAGGAGTGGTTCATGGAGTCCATGGCCGACAGCGGCAAGGCCATTCTTGCGCGCTTTCCCGGACGCTATGCCTGCATCAACGTGCTGCGGCGGCTCTCCGTGGACTGCGACTGCGCAGGCGTCAAGGCGGCCGAACCCGTCTGTCCGGATCTGGGCATCCTCGCCTCCACGGACATTCTGGCCGTGGACCAGGCATCCATCGATCTCGTCTACGCCCTGCCGCAGGCGCTGAAGAAAGACCTCGTCGAACGCATCGAGTCGCGCGCAGGCCTGCGCCAGCTCTCCGCCATGGAGGAGCACGGCATGGGCAGCCGCCGGTACCGGCTCGTGGAGGAAGGCTAGGCGCAGATCGCAGGCTTCCGCCGGCAGGCGAAAGCGCACGCGCTTCTGCCGCCTCCTCTTCCGGCGCATCCGGCCAGGTGCAAGGCAGGAACAAAGCAGGGAGAAAAGCATATGGACAAGAGAAAGGCAGGCCCTCTCGAGGTCTCGGCCATCGGCATGGGCTGCATGGCCTTTTCGCACGGCTACGGACGCATTCCCGACGAAGCCTACAGCATCGAGGCCATACGCATGGCGCTTGATCTGGGATGCACCTTCTTCGACACGGCCGAAGTCTACTCGCCCAACCTCGAGGGGCTTGGCCACAACGAACGTCTAGTGGGCAAGGCCCTCAAAGGCGACAGAAGCCGGATCGTCCTCGCCACCAAGCTCTTCGTGGCAAGCGGCGAGCCTGAACGGGACGGCTCGCTCGGCGCGACCCTGCGCAGGCATCTCGCCGATTCCCTGAAGCGCCTGGGGACGGACTGGGTGGACATCTACTACCTCCACCGCGTGAACCCCGACATACCGGTCGAGGACGTGGCCTTCGAGATGGGCAGGCTTGCCGAAGAGGGCCTCATCCGCGGCTGGGGGCTCTCCGCCGTTTCCGGCGAAACCGTGGCCAGGGCCCATGCGGTCTACCCGCTCGCCGCAGTCCAGAACCTCTACAACATGCTCGAACGCGGCTGCGAGGAGGATGTCTTCCCCTTCTGCCTCGGGCACGGCATCGCCGTTGTCCCCTTCTCCCCCGTGGCCAGCGGCTTCCTTTCCGGCAGGATCACGGCCGCGACGAAGTTCGAGGAAAAGGACGACGTCAGGAACTGGGTCCCGCAGCTCTCCAGGGAGAACATCGAGGGCAACCGGCCCATAGTGGATGCCGTTGCCAGGTTTGCCAGGCTCAAGCAGGCGACCTGCGCCCAGATTGCCCTCGCCTGGATGCTCCGCAAGTACCCCAACGCCGTCCCCATCCCCGGCTCCAAAAACAAGGAGCGGATCAGGGAAAACCTGGAGGCCTGGAAGGTGCAGTTCACTCCGGAGGAGTTCAGCGGCCTCGAGGCGGCCCTTGCCGCCTGCACCGTGCACGGCCACAGGGGGCATGTGGAAATGGCTGGCGACGCGAAGCGCCTCGTCGAAGAACACGAAGCCAGGGCCGGACGGCGCTGAGCAGACCGCACTTCTGCCGGGATCGCAGGCGGACCCTGAAGCCGGTCCATGCCGCGCCCCGGACTCAGGGAGGACAGCATATGAACGGCATTGCCAAGATCTGCGGCGCGGCGCTTCTCAGCCTTGGCGCCGCGGTGCAGCCGGCGGGCGCTGAAGCGCCCCAGCCAGGCGCGGACCGGCGCATTGTGCGGCTTGCCCGCATCGAGGTGCACCCCGAGCATCTGCAGGAGTACAGAAAGCTTGCCGCCGAGGTGGGGCGCACCTCCTTCCGCAAAGAGGAGGGCGTCCTCACCCTCTTCTCCGTCGCCGAGAAGGACCATCCCGAGCGCATCGTCATTCTTGAAATCTACAGGGACGAGGAGTCCTACCGGCGGCACGTCGCATCCGCGCACTTTCAGAAGTACAAGCAGGGGACGCTCCACATGGTCAAGTCCCTGGAACTCGTCAGCTGCGACCCGCTGGTGCCGGAGATGCTGATCAAGCCCTTCCGGCCGTGACGCCTGCAGCCGCGTCCCTGTCCCATCCTCAAAGGAGCCTGCATGAACCAGACCAGAAGAAAGATGCTCAAGCTGGCAGGCCTTGCCCTGGCCGCCGGCGCCGTGCCGGGCCAGGCGCTGGCCGCGCCCGCGCCCCAGCGAATATCCGTCGAGGAGTTCGCCCGCTGCGTTGATCCCGTGGACGGCCTGGCCAGGAACTGGTCGGCCGTGACGGCCCGCGGAAGCAGCGGCGAGGTCAACGCCATGACCGCCAGCTGGGGCGGCCTCGGCAACGCCTGGAAAAAGTCCGTCTGCACGGTCTACATCGGCCCCCACTACACGCGGAAGCTCATCGACGAGACGGGCCGCTTCTCCGTTGCCTACTTCGACGGCGCCCACAAGCGGGAACTGACCTGGCTCGGCACCCGCTCCGGCGCCGAAGAGCAGGACAAGATCGCCAAGGCCGGCCTGCACGTCGCGGATCTCGGCGGCTTCCCCGCCATCGCCGAAGGGCGCTTCGCCTGCGTGTGCCGGGTGCTCCTCCGCCACGAGCTTTCGGCCAGGGACTTCGCCGATGCCTCCATTCCCCGGGACATCTACGGCAGCAGGGGATGGTCGGTGCTCTACTGCGCCGAAATCGAGTCTGCCTGGAAGCTCTTCTAGCCTGAGGCGCTCGTCGTTCTCCTGTCTGGCGCCCTTTCCCGGGACTTCCGGCTGTTCAGCGGCAGTCATGAAGAAGCTGTTGATTCTATGGATGAACTCATGCTTCAGCCGCCATGAAGCCCTCATTTCCCCGAAAGCCCCGAACCGGCGCCCTGACGCCGTTCCCGAAGCCCCTGCCAGCCGCGGGGGCCCGCGAAGCGCGCCCCTCGCCCCTCTTTCTTGCGCCGACGGCGGGGACGGCGTGCCTCTTCGATGCGCTGGGCAGGGAAGGGGGAAGGACGCCCTCTGCTGGAAGCACGAAGGCCGAAGGGCAGGGGAGATGGAGAGCCTGACTGCAGGAGATCCAGAACGGTGCACGCGAAAGGCGGCCCGAAGCGCATGCCCCGGACCGTCCATGAAGTCTGCAGTCGCCTGCCGTCTCGGCTGCGGCTACGGCTACGGGCGCAGCCGCCTTCCCCGTATCCCAGAGCATTGCCTCAGCTGGCGGCAGGGGATGTTCAAGCATGCCCTGCGCAGCAGGAAGACCCCTTCTGCGGAAGGCGTGGGAGGGGCTGGACGGCACGGCGAAAGGCAGCCTCGGCCGTGCGGCGCGGCAGGTCCTGCGCCACTCGTCGTCTATCCGCTCGATTTTGAAGATGACCGGCCTTGTACCGTCGGAGCGGCAGGCGTTCATGGCGCTTTCCTCCCGCATCCAGCCGCGCATGATGCAGTCTCCCTGAAGGCCTGCATAGATGCAGCGGGATATGGCATCCCATGCTTCGGAGCAGCGGGGTATTTTCGGGTCGCCGGCGCCCGTGTCCGGCTCGGCGCTGGTTTTGACAGGCGTGTTCAGGCCGCACGCCCAGAAATGGTCCGTGCCGCCGTCCCGTTCGAAGAGGAAATGTCCGGCAGCTTTGGCCGCCGTTGACTATGCGCCCCCTGCCGCGCATCATCTGCAGACCGCAGTCAAGGGAGCCGGGAGTGCGGCATTGTCCGGCATGCCGGCTCCTTCCGGGCGGAGAAAAAGACAAGGAGGAGCCGATGTCCATTCAGCGGAACAAGGAAGCCATGAAGCGCTTCGAGTCCATGATCAACACCTGCGACGGCGCGCTGGCCGAGGAACTGGTGGATCCGGGCGCATCCTTCAGCACCCCCGCTTCCAGCGAACCCGTGTACGGCCCCCAGGGCTATCTGGGCGTCGTGCGCTTCATGCGGCAGGGCTTCCCGGACGTGCAGTGGAAGCTGGAGGAAATGGCGGCCGAGGGCGACGTGGTCGCCGTCCGCTGGACGTGCACGGGCACGCACGAAGGCGTTTTCCTGGGGCGCAGGCCCACCGGCAGGCGTTTCTCCGCCACGGTGATGAACTTCTACCGCTTCGGTCCCGACGGCAGGATCACCGGAGACGTCGCCGCGGACGGCATGCTCGCCATCCTCCGCCAGATCGGCTTTGTGGACTTCTAGCATCTGGCCGCCAAGGCTCGGCTCTTCCACAATGCGGGCCTCGAGATAGCCTTCGTCCTGCAGGCGAAAGCCAACGCACAGCCCTCGCCGAGGCGCTGTGAAGGGATGGGATGGCAGGGTGAAGGGGCCCCTTCAGGCTGACGCTTCGGCCGAAGGGCTGGAGGGTAAGGAATAGAAGCCCTGCCTGAAGGAGCATCGGAAAGGCGCACGTAAAGACGGCCCGAAGAGCGTCGCATCGGGCCGTCCGCATATCCTGCGGGTTCCTACGGAGAGGGGCTACGTCGCGGCCAGGCCCTTCTTCTTCCAGACGTCCGTTCTGCGCAAGACGCTTGCGCCGCCGTCGGCGCGGGCACGGAGGCCCAGGTGCCGAAGGCGGACATGGCGCCGCCAAAGACGAGGGAACGGCGTGCCGAGTTCCAGCCGTCGATGGCGAGCTTCTGGGAAGCGTCGGCCTTCTTCGCGATGGTCATGGTGCTCCCGGAGAGGCTGGACGGGCAGGCCGGCTAGCGGCCGGGCCTGGTCGGAGCCGGGCGGTGGGCCGGCTCAGGCGCGGGATGCACAGCGCGGGCCTTGGGTGCGGGCCTGGCCGCAGGCGCGTGGCCATACCTGGGCGGAACGTTCTCCCAGTACTCGAAGAAAGGCGCTTCGTTCCCCGGCAGCCCTTCGCGTTGCCGAAGCGCAAGGCGCCGTCTGAGGTGGCTGGAGTCGCAGCCGCGACTACCGGGGTGCCGGCAGCGGAGTCCTCTCTGGCCGTTCGCAGGATTGCCTCCGTCCATGCCGTCAACGAGGCCTGAGTGCAGGCGGCGCCGGGGAAGGGGAAGCCCGCTGGGGGAGGCGGGCGCACCACCCCCGCGAAGCGGACAGTCGCCTGCCTGCGTGCAGGCAGCGGCGGCATCAACCTCGTTCAACCCCAGCATTCCGTTGTCCTCCAAGACAAAACGACATCGTCCATGCAGATGCGGGGAGCGCGCCCCTGCGCCCTGGCTCAATGCTGCCAAGGCGCAGCGACATGTCAAGAGAGCATAACCCACGGAATCCATGGCATTTCTGTGCGCTGGAACGTGCAGGGAGCGGAATGACGCCAGGGTGTGCGCCCTTACGAACGAGATGCCTGCCTCCGATGCCCACCAAGAACGCCTCTCTCCCAGCCGGCGGGGACGGCGTGCCTCTTCGATGCGCTGGGCAGGGAAGGGGAAGGCCTGGGGATGGCACCCTGGGATCTGCGGCGCCGCAGATCCGTCCTGCCGGGGCAGAATGCGCCGCACCCGCTGAAATGCCGTGAATCGCCCCGGGAGGGCATGCGGAGGAAAGAAGCCTGCGTCCGGCAGGATCTGGGAACGGGACGGCGCATTTCCCGCGCGCGGCAGGCGGAAGACCCCGCCCGTGCCGGATGTCGCGGCATGCAGGGAAAACAATTGACATGCCGCAACGAATACCGCATCACGGATGCGATTCCGTGGCAGGTTCGCGGCACGCCTGAACCGTTGCCTGTCTTCCAGAATGCCGGGCAAGGGAGAAGATGCATGGCCGTCCAGACGCCGCTCCAAGAACGCTTCCGCTTCGAGACCGCCGCCCTTCCGGACGGCGAACCGCTGCACGTCCTCCGCTTCGCCGGGGAAGAGGGCTTCAGCCGGCTTTTTGCCTTCGACATCAGCCTCTGCACGCAGCGGACGGACGTCAGCGAGGACGACCTGCTGGCCAATCCCGCCGTGCTTGTCGTCCTGCGCCCGGACGGAAGCAGTGCCAGCTTTTCGGGCTATCCCACAAGCGTCACGCTTGCCTCGAGCTACAACGGCTGGCGCTTCTGGCAGCTGCGCCTGCAGCCGGCCGTCTGGAAGCTGACGCAGCAGGTGGAAAGCCGCATCTTCCTCGACCGCACGGTGCAGGAACTTGCCAAGGATGCGCTCGATGCCTGCGCCGTGCCCGCCGAAAGCGACTTCAGACTCTACGGCTCCTACGAAAAGCAGGAGTTTTCCATGCAGCACGGCGAGAGCCTCTACAACTTCCTCGCTTGGAAGCTGGAGCGCGACGGCATCTACTATTTCTTCGACGAGACGGACGCCGGCGGACGCATCGTCTTCGCCGACGCCAAGGAAGCCCACGCCGACATTCCCGGCGGCTCCAAGCTCAGGTACTCGCCGACGTCAGGCCTCGAGGCCGTGCATCTGGAAGAAATCGTCACCTCCTTCGCCATGACGGCGCAGCCGCTGCCGAAGCAGGTCGTCCTGCGCGACTACGACTGGGAGAACCCCATGCGCCCCCTTGCCGCCATAGCCGAGGTTTCGGACAAGGGGCTCGGCGACGCCTACTTCTACGGCGAGGGCTTCTCCACGGACGAGGAAGGAAAGCGCCTCGCCGGAATCCGGGCGCAGGCCCTGCGCTGCCAGGCCAAGATCTTCCGCGGCGAGAGCGCCGTGCCGGCCATGCGTCCAGGCTTCGTCTTCAAGCTGGAGAACTTCTTCGACGAACGCTGGAACCGAGGCTACCTCGTGACCGAAGTGCGCCATGAAGGCAGCCAGGAGGCCTGGCTTTCCCAGGCCGTGGGCGTGCCCATAGAAAATCCCGCAGACCAGGTCTACTACCGCAACGCCTTCGCCTGCATCCCCGACGACGTCCAGTACAGGCCGGAGCGGAAGACTGAGCGCGCTAGGGTTTCCGGCATGATCACGGCCTTCATCGACGGATCCTCCGACTCGGCCGTGGCCGATGTGAACGAGAAGGGCTGCTACCGGGTCGTCTTCCCGGAAGACCTCTCCGGCCGTCCCAACGGCAAGTCCTCGTGCTGGATCCGGCGCATGCAGCCCCACGTTGGCCTGGGACACGGCACGACCTTCCCGCTGACGCCTGGCGTCGAGGTGCTCATCGCCTTCATCGACGGCAATCCCGACCGGCCCGTCATTGCCGGCGCCGTGGCCAATCCCGTGTCCGGCTTCGCGGAGAACCAGGCTTCGGCGCAGAGCACCGCTATCCGCACGGCCGGCGGCTGCGGCCTCGTCTTCAGCGACAAGGAGACGAAGCAGGGGCTGCAGCTCGGCACGGGCGGGCGCAGCGGCCTCTTCATGAATTCCGGCTCGCTCGACGCAACCTGCGCCTACACCGACTTTGCCAGCGGCCTGTGCAGCAGCGCGGAGACAACCTTCGCCGGCATTGCCAAGCACGCCGTCAGCGGCTTTTCCAGCAAGCTCGAGGCCAGCCATAAGAGCTTCACGATCTGGACCGGCATACTCGAAGCCCTGAAGGCCCTGTCCGGCGCCACGGCGGTCTGCGACGAAGCCTTCCTGCATGCTGCCATCGGCAGCGACAAGGACGCCGACAGGAAGAAGTCCCAGACCTGGGCGTCCGTCGCCGCTGGGCTCACCGATCTGCTGAAGGCTTTCCCCGCGACCTACGAGGCCGTCGTCGGCGCAGGCGCCATCGGCGCGACGGATCCCTTCTACGGCGCGGCCGTCACGTCTGCGCAGGGCCGGTCCACCGTGGCGCTCAACACGCCCATGGACAAGCTCCACATGCGGGCCTACCTGGCCTTCGCCATCCTCTCCTTCCTCGTCGGCTGCGGAACCGAGGGCGTCAAGGCCGTGGCGGCGTGGCTCTCGTCCGAGAAGGACATCCAGGAAGAAAAGAAGAAGGCGCTCGTGGTCCTGCTCACGGAGAAGTACGCCGAGGAGCTGGAGAAGGCGCATCCGGACTGGAGCGACGCAAAGATCCAGGACGAGGCGAAGATCAAGGCCCAGATCGACGTCGATCAAAACGGTGGCGCCCTGCTCGAGCAGTACATGGCGGAGGTCGACAAGATGCTGGACGAAGCCGGCATCAGCTTCGACGTTGCGAAGCGGGCCAGGTGGCACAAGATGGGCCGCGCCATAGGACAGTCCCTGGCAACGACGCTCGTTCCGGAACTGGCAGCGACCATCGCCGTCTGGAAGAAGTCGGGGAAGATTACGAGCGCATCGCAGCTTGGCGGCCTGCTGCTCTGCGCCCAGGACAGCAATGCCGTGATCGCGGCCCGCAAGGACGCCCGCATCTCGTCGGACAAGAACCTCTTTCTTGCCGCCGGCGCCGGACAGTCCATCTTCGCGCGCTACAAAAAGGAAAGCGATCTGGCGGACAAGCTGAAGAACGATCTCGCGCTGGGCGGCAGCGACAGTAGCATCGCCCTGCGCGCCGACGTCGTCAAGACGGCCGCGCTGAAGGACATCGAGTCCGTCGCGGCGGGAAGAATCAAGGCCGAAGCCGCGGACAGCATCACGTTCACCACGAAGTACGACAACGCCGCCATCGCCCGCATCGCCAAGGGCTGCGCGGAGGAAGCGGAAGCCGCCGCCGTGGCGGCGCCGCTCCACGTCCAGGATTTCGGCACGGACGCCGCCACCCTCGCCGCCAGCCTGGCGACCGATGCAGGACTGCTGCACGGCCTGGAAGCCATGTTTGCCGCCCCGCCGGCAGACCATGCGACGCTTCAGATCGGCAAGAACGGGATGAAGCAGCATGTCAAGATCGCCTGCCAGAGCCCGGGCTGCGCCATCGGCATCGCCGG
Source organism: Desulfovibrio sp. (assembly GCA_016284885.1). GTDB lineage: Bacteria > Desulfobacterota > Desulfovibrionia > Desulfovibrionales > Desulfovibrionaceae > Desulfovibrio. Next base: position 6,115 of record JAEEPQ010000028.1, on the reverse strand, counting down.
CACGGCGACGGACGCGGCCGGCGAACTCAGCATGAAGATGGAGAACGCCGGCGGCTCCGTCTCCAGTCTCGGCCTGAAGGACGACAAGGCCGAAATCAAGGCGTCCAAGGGCGGCGGCGAATCCAGCCTCAGCCTCGCCGGCAAGACGGCCGCGCTGGCCAGCATGAACGCCAAGTTCAGCCTCGACGGCAACGGAAATTCGGCGGCGCTCAAGGCCGGAGAGAACGAGATGAAGGCGGAGGCCGGCGGCTTCACGTTCAAGACGAACGCCTCCTTTGCTGTCAATGCGCCGCAGGGCGTCAAGATCGACGGCGCGAAGATCGACCTGCTCGGCGGCAAGGTGACGTTCTCCGAAGCCTCCATCGGGGCGAAGGCGTCGGGCGTTCTCAAGCTTGAAGGCTCCATGATCAAGATAGGCTAGGGCCTGAGCCCCTCCCATGCGTCCTCCCGGCGCGACGGAAGGCGCTTTTCCCTGCGGACGCTTCCTCCCAGCGGCTGGCGCAACCGTAAAAGCCTTTCCCTCTCAGGCGAGAGCAAACACGATACGACGGGGGGCGACTTCAGCAGCCTCAGCGCTCGGACTTTTGAGAAAAGCTCAAAAACGCGTATGCACGGCTCAGCGTGGCAAATTCATTCAATAATTTCACACGATTAGAGTCTTTAAGGGGCGACTGCCTAGTTTTTTAGGTACTGTGCCGAAATCGCGTTCTGCTACTCTTGAACCATAAGGAACGCCCTTGCCCTCAAAGCCTTCTTCGACTGGCGGCTAAGGCAGGGCCTTAGCTGCGCGTCTCGCCCAAAGCGGCGAAACATGCGCATGTGGATTGCTGCATGCCTTTTGGCCGCCAGCGCGCTCTGCCTGGCGGGGCTGGCTGGCTGCGCCAGGGCTGAGGAGCAAGCTCTTCCGCCGGGATTGCCGTGCAGGCCGGCGCCTCCCTCCCGGTGAAGGAAACCATGCAGGCGGCGGCTGCAGGCGAAGCAGTCAGGCACGGCATCTTCCGCGCCGTGCCCGGCTGTCTGGCCTTCGGACCGGCCGCATGGGCCTGCCGGGAGCGCAGGCACAGGATGACGTGCGCGCCCGCACGCCTTTACGGTCGTCGCCGCATCAGTTACGCTGGCTGCACTGCTTGCAGTTGTGCAGCCGGAAGGAGGAGATCCATGCGTTTTGCCACAGCTCTTCTTGAGATTTTCCTGTGCTTCGCCGCATCGCCGGCCTTTGCCGTGGAAGTGCGCATCGCCAATGCGACGCCGTACGAGATCCTCGGCTTCTGTCTGGAAGGCACGACCGAAGACGGCCAGCAGATTTCCTCCTTTTTGGCGACGAGAGCCCTCCCGGGGGAAAGCTGCGGAGAGTCGGACGGCAGCATGGAAACGCTGACCGCCCTGCAGGTGGATTTCGGGCGGGGACGCGTTGCCGTAAAGAACTGCGCCCTGAAGGGCAGGGCGGAGCTGACATTGGGCATGGACGACGGGGGCAAGGCCGTTCTGTCCACTTCGGAGGGCAAGGCGCTTCCGCTGGAATTCAGCGATCTGCGCTTTCCAGCCGAGGATGCCGGGGGGCTTGACTTCATGGAGCTTCTGGATGCCGCAACGCGGGAGGACGTGCTTCGGCTCGGAGGCCCGGCCACGAGGGAATTCAAGGAATTCGGCGACGTGGTCGTGCCCGTGCGCCTTGGCGACACGGTCTGGACAGGCGCCGTTGGCTTTGCCCAGGACGGCGGGATCGCGCGCATCCGACTTATGGCCGAACGCTCGTCGGACGCATGGAAGGAGGTCCTTCCGGAATTCCTCGCGGCCTTCGAGCTGCGTCCCCTTTCGCTGGCCATGCCCGACGGCGCTGTCCTCCGCTTTTACGATCAAAGCGATGCGAATGCCGACGTCAGCGCGGAAGAAGCGCGGGAACAGCTGGTCATGCTGGCGTCCGACGATGCCCTTTGGGAGGACAGTCCCGAAGGAAAGCTGACGGCCCTGCTCGGCACGGAAAGCGCCTTTCTTGACTGCGCGCAGCCCAAGCGGCCGGCTTCGCCTTCTCTGGGCGCCGTTCTCAGTCTGGGCGCATCAAATCTGGTGACGCTGGATGTGGAAAAGGACATCACCGGCCGCGTTGAGCTGGAACGCATGAGGTAGCGAGCATGTTCAAATCTTTTCTGTTCGCGGAGGCTCTTCTTTTCAGTCTGGCTTAGCAGCCCCCTGCCGCATCACCGGCAAAGGCCAATGCCATCCCTTGATGTGTTCGCCGAGATGCTGGAAATGGGCGGCGTCGCGCAGCCTGAGGCGCTGATCGCGCAGGGCTATGGCCTGAATGCGCCCTTGAAGAAAGACGAGGAAACAGCCCAGGAAGGCAGGGAACTGACATCCTGGCCCATCGCTGAGGCGGCCAAGGCCAGGAGGCAGAGGGCGCACAGCCTACTCAAAGGCATGGGCGTCCGCACCGCTTTGAACGCTGAGGTCCTGCCGCCGCCTCGCTTCCTCCGGAACGGCTTTGGCAAGGCTGTGCGCAAGTCCCGAGGGGCAGCCTGTGTTCAGCCATGTCTGCCCTGCATGCCTGTGCGCCTTGCGCGCGCCTTCCCATCTCGCAGGCTTCCTGCATGGCGGGCGTGCCCTTGACGGCGCCTGCCTCGTAGACGCCCGGGCCGCAGGCGGATGCTCCCGTGCAGGGATAGGCTGCTGGGCCGGCGGCCACGGGACGCAGACCCGGGGCAGGCTTTCCTATTCCTCAAGAGGAAGGCGCGTCTTCGTCCAGCGGCGCTTCCAGGCGCCCGGCGCGTCGCCGGGCGCGAGCACGAGCTCGAAGGTGCCCACCCTGGCGCCGGGATTGGCCGAGTATTCGTTGCGGACTATGCTCCCCGTGAGGACATAGCCGCCGTCCCGCTTCTTCATTTCGAGGAGCCGGGGGCTCTCGATGGGCACCTCTATGCCTCCGATGGCATAGAAGTAGCCCCTGGCGTCGAGCAGGGTGTCGCCGAGAAAGCCCTCGCCCGCCGGCGCCCGGTGCTCCTTCACGGCATGGCCCGTGCAGGCCAGGGCCGCCAGCTCCACGGCCCTGCGGCTGGCAAAGGCCGTGTACTTCTCCGGCCTGCCCCTGAAGAGGGCAGGGCGCCTGGCGCGATCGACCTCGACCTCGCTCCTTCCGGCCTGCGCCTTGCCGCTCTTGATCACGGGAGCCTGAGGTTCGGCCCTTCGATCCTGGGCCGCCTGCCAGGCGTGCTTGGCGTTCCAGGCGCAGTAGAGGCCTGCCAGGATCACGTTTTCCGGCTTGCCGGCAAAGTCGTTTTCGTCCGCGAGGTCGGCGGCTGCCGAGAGGCTGAATGAGGCTTCAAGCAGGGCTTCGGCCTCCTGGCGGGAGAGTTCTGCCCCGCTGGCGGAAAGGGCCGGCAGAAGGGCCAGGCAGAAAAGCGGCGCCGCTTGCGCGCCAAGGCGCCATGGAACACTGCGCATGGGGGACTCCTTTGTCCAAAGGTTGAAGACGGCAGGGCGGGGACTCGATCCTCCTGCCTTGGCCTGAGGCTGCGCCCGTCGCAAGGAAGGCTCCGGCAAAAGGTGCCTTCAGCGGCATGGCGCGCTTGCCGGCAGGCCAATGCGGGAAGCGCATGCTAGCGCCGGCGGCGCCAGCAGTTGTTGAGGTTCTCCTCGTAGGGGATGGCCAGGAAGCAGTTCTCGTGCAGCCAGCCCGTCGCGCCCTTGCGGGGGCCTTCAAGAATCTCGGCGTTGAGCCAGGCAGTGCCCCTGTCGTCCACGAAGAAGGCGAGGGGCCGGGCGCGGGTGCCGTCGGCAATGCTGGCCGTGCGCTTGGCCTCGGGGCTGGGCGACTTGAAAAGCACGGGAGCGCCGTCCTCGGTGCCCGAGGCGCACACGCCGAGCATGGACCGGTGCACGTAGCCCTCGCCTCCGCTGTAGGCCACCTTGAACCACTTGCCTTCGTTGGAAAGCAGGGTCACGACGCGGCGCTCCCTGACGCTGTCGGGACTGTTCGGCGCGGCGTAGGGAATGACGTCGACTATCTTTCCCGACGGCGCGTCGCGCACGTTGGTGCCGGCCCTGTCGGGATCGACGACCAGCACGCGGGGCTGGCCGGCAAGGGCGGGCGCGGCCAGGCCAAGGACAAGGAGCAAAGACGCAAGCTTCTTCATGGTGCAGACTCCGTGAGGGTCCTGCCTGAGGCAGGGGCAGAGGGGGGAGGGAAAGGGCAGCGTGGCCTACCTGGGCCTGGCGAGGCTGGCAAGCCAGCGATCAAGCCTGGCCGTCCAGTTCCGGACTGCCTGCTCGCCATGGTAGCCCGAGCGGGCCTTCAGCGCTTCCAGCGGCATGTAGCCGAGCCAGCGCAGGCGTCCGTCGCCGAGCGGCTCCCACAGGGCAATGAAGGCTTCGCCAAGATCGGCCGCATCCATCTGCAGGGCGTAGCCGAGCGGCACCATGCGGGTGCCGGCAGGCGCCTCAGCCGAGGACTTGGGCCCCCTGTCGCGCAGGAGCCGGACAGGCTCCGCAAAGGAGAAGGCCGGAAGATCCTCCGGGCTGGCTTCGACATGGACCGGACGCGCCTCCAGCTCGTCCACGGGAAGGCTGCCGAGCATGCGGACGCGGTCCTGGCCGAGGGGTTCGCACAGCTCTGCCAGGAGCCGGCCCTTCCACCTGGCGGGCGCCTCGCAGAGGGCCAGCCTGGTGCCGGCAGGCACCTTCACGGCCCTGACGCCGTCTTCCGTCTCCCGCTCAAGGACGACTGGCTCCCTGAAGGAGAGCGCAGGCGCGGAGAGGCAGCGGGACGGCACGGACAGCGTCCTTCCGCCAGCGGTCTCGATGCCGAAGAACCTGAAGTCGTAGATGCCGAAGTGCTCGCTCGCGATTTCCGCCTTCGCTGCGGGCGCAAGCGCCGAGGCCTTCACGAAGTCGGCGCAGATCCAGACGTCGGCGGGGATGTAGGCCGTGTCCACCTCCTTCTCGACGAGGTAGAGGACATGGTACCACTGCCTGCCCTCGCCGGAGACCTTCTCCCTGGAGGCGACGAGCTCGGCATGCCAGCCCTCCCCGTTCTTGTTGGCCACGCCCGCGGCCTCGTGCGAGGTGCCGGGCCCCTTGCGCAGGCGGACGTTCGAGCCTGTGGCCTTGAGAAGGACGAGGCCGGCCAGGCGGGCGTCGGCCTGCCTGAGGAAGGCTTCCATGGGAAGCAGTTCGGGCGCGTCTGCCATCGCGGGCAGGGCGGCGCCTCCTGCCAGCAGGGCAAGGGCGGCCGCGGCCAGGACGAAGCGGGAATGCATGGATGCCTCCTTGGTGTGGCAAAAGGCGTGCGGGAGCGCTTATTTTGACAGCTTGTAGACGATCAGATCGCCGGTCTCTTCGTCGTCGTAGTGAAGGTACTTTCCTTCAGAGAGGGAAAAATCCGTGCTTCCCGTGGGATCGGAAAGCCTGACTGCACCTTTGTGGACCGTCCATGTTCCCTGCTTCTCGCCTTCGCCGTAGCAGACCGTCGCCTTGCCGTTCTTTTTGAAGACCAGATACGACTTCTTGTACAGCGACGAGCAGGCGCTCTCGAAGGAGTCGCCCTGTTCGCAGGCGTAGAAGGTGACGCTGGCGGCGCCGCCGCTGAATAGAGCCTGGAAGCCGGCGGCTTGGGCCATGGCCGCGGACGCCGGACACAGCAGGACGGCCGCGCAGAGGCAGGCAAGGCTGTTTTTCATGTTTTCCTCCATCGGGTGTGGTTCTGAAGGGAAAGACGGGAACGGCGTCCGGCAGGGCTCGGAGCCGCGGCCGGCTATTTGCCTGCGGACTGCTGCAGGAGTTCTCTGGGAAAGGCTCTGGCAACCTCGCCGGGGAAGGGCGTCAGCGCCGTCCCGTCCTTCAGCGTCAGCCTGCCGCCGGCAATGGTTCCGCACAGTTCGTCGACGTTCCAGCCGTCCAGCCTGGCCAGCCGTCCCCGGCCGTCGAGGTAGTGCGCATCTTCCCGGTTCGTGGCGCAGAAGCTCCTGCCGTCCCGGCGCGTGACCGTAACGTCTCGATGACGTCTTCCATGACCAGATCCGAAGGCAGGACGGCAAGGTCGCGCCTGAGCACGGCATCGCCGGCAAAGCCAACGTAGGTCATGCCGGTCCTGCCGGCGGCCCGCCAGAGCCGCGGCGCCTTT
>JAEEPQ010000027.1 GCA_016284885.1 Desulfovibrio sp. | reverse complement strand
AGCGCACCACGAAGCCGCGGCCGAGCCGGCGCGCGAGCAGAAAGGAGCAGGCCGCGCCGGCGCAGGCGGGCAGCCACGCGCAGAGCACGCCAAGGGGCAGGCCGAAGAGGGCGGCGCAGGCCGTGGCGAGGACGCAGCCAGGCACAGGGAGCATGAAGCCCGTGCCGAAGGCCAAGGCAGCTGCCAGCGGAAGGGCTGGCCAGCCGCTGGCGACAAGGAAGGCGTGCAGAGCCTGAAGCTGATCCGTCAGATCCATGGAAAAGGCCTTGCAGTGCAGACGGCGTCTGCAGGAATGCCGCAGGAAATGCGGCGTTGCGGAGAGGCTCGGCAAGGCAATTGGCAAGCAGCGGCCCTGCAAGTCTAAACAAAATCCCAAAAGATTCTACGTTTGGCCCCTGCCGCTGTCAAGAAACTGCGCGCGCAAAGCCTGCATCCGGCAGGCGCAGGGAGTGCATCCTGCTCGCGGCCAAGCGCGTCCTTGCAGCAGGAGGCGGGACAGTTCCGCACAAGGCCGTGGGCCGCGCCTCCGGCCCCAGAGCGCCCGGGGAATCCGCGGCGGCCATGATGCCCGGGGCAGGCAGGGCAGGCAGGACGTCCTGCGCGCCGGCATCAGGCTGTGCGCCAGGCCGGATTCGCCTGACTGGGCGCCTGGCCGGGCGTCCCGGCGTCCCCAGATGCGGATGGAGCGGGGAGGAGGGAGCGTGCTGGCAAGGCGAGTCTTCCTGAAGAAAAGGCCGTCCGCGCTGAGGGCGCCCTTCCCTGATGCCGCAGTGCACAGCGTCTGGAACACATCCGCACAAGACTTGAGGCTGGCCGGATGGTATCCACGCGCGCGGCCGCGCTGTCCGGTTCTGGAACAGCGGCCAGAAGGCATGTGCCGGCGCAGGAGCGCGGGGGCTGTTGAGAAAGCCTCCGCATCCCCTTATGATGCCGGACGCCCCAGCCCGCCTGCGGCCTGCGGCAAAGCACGCGAGGAGATCCCCGACATGGCCAAAGACAAGATGGCGAAAGCGAAGGCTTCCACCCTGAAAGCGTTCTGGCACCTGTTCACAGGCTTCTGGACCTCGGAGTCGAAATGGCATGCCTCAGGCATGCTTGCCCTGCTGGTCGTCCTCTGCGTGGCCAAGGTGTACTGCGTCTGGAAGATTCCCCAGTGGTACGGCCAGTTCGGCAGCCTCATCCAAAGCAACAGCGCCAATGCCTTGGCACGGTTCATCCCCTCACTGCAGGATCTTGCCCTGCTGCTGGGCTGCTTTGCCCTTGTGGACGGCGCACGGGGCTACGTCCAGCAGCAGCTGCGCCTCAGGTGGCGCGTGTGGATGACGAACCGCTTCCTGACCCGGTGGATGTCGAACAGGGCCTACTACCGCCTCCAGGTCATGGGCAGCGACGCCGACAACCCCGACCAGCGCATCTCCGAGGATGCTGGCTTCTTCGCCAAGGCCACGCTGGATCTGCTGGTCGATTTCGGCGTCAGCGTCGCCATCGTCGTCGCCCTGCTCGCCGGCATGCTGCTTTCCGCCGGCTCGCAGTCCCTGACGCTCGGCACCTGGACCTTCACGCTCGGCGGCCTTTTCTGCTGGGGCAGCCTTGCCTTCTACGGCGCCGGCACCTGGCTGGCCCACCTTGTCGGCCGCAAGCTCATCGCCCTCAAGTACGAGCAGCGCCAGCGCGAGGCGGACTTCCGCTTCAGCATGATGCGCACGCGCGAAAACAGCGAGAGCATCGCCTTCTACGGCGGCGAGAAGATAGAGCTGGAAGGCTCCTGCCGGCGCTTTGACGGCGTCATCGACAACCTGCGGCGGCTCATCGACCGCAAGACCTTCCTCAGGTTCTACACGACCTTTTTCGAACAGATGGCCGTGTTCCTGCCCTTCCTCATGATGCTGCCCTTCGTGATCGTCTCCGGCAGCATTCCGCCCGCCTGCCTCGCCCTCCTCGACTCCTGCAAGCGCATCAAGGACTCCTTTTCCTGCATCGTCAACTCCTACGAAACCCTGGCTGAGCTGACGGCCATCGTCCGCCGGCTCGACAATCTGGACCGGAGCATGAACGAGGCCGAAGCGCTGCCCGGCGGCGCCACCCTTGCAGAAGGGCGGTCCGGCGTCTTCGAGACGAAGGAACTCTGCGTCCAGCTGCCCAGCGGCCGCACCGTCATGGCAAACGGCAGCCTGGCCCTCGAGCGGGGCGCCCGCATGCTCGTCACCGGCCCCTCGGGCTGCGGCAAGAGCACCTTCCTCAGAACCGTTTCCGGCATCTGGCCCTTCGGTTCGGGCGAAGTCAGAAAGGCGCCGGAAGAGCGCACGCTCTTCCTTCCCCAGCGCCCCTACCTCCCGCTGGGCCCCCTGCGCAGGGCCCTGTGCTATCCTCTGGAACCCCTGCCGGCATCGGAGGACGAGCGCCTGAAGGACGTGCTCCGCAAGGTGGATCTCGAACGGCTCATTCCCCTGCTGGACCAGGAGGACGACTGGAGCCGCATCCTCTCCCTCGGCGAGCAGCAGCGCGTCGCCTTTGCCCGGGTGCTCCTCGTCCGGCCCGCCTGGGTCTTCCTCGACGAGTCCACCTCGGCCCTGGACGAGCGCCGCGAGCGCGACATGTACCAGCTGATAGCCGAAGAGCTGCCGGCGGCGGGCGTTGTCAGCATCGGGCACAGGACAACCCTCTTCGCCCTGCACGACAGGCTCATGCAGCTCACGGGCTCAAGCGCCTGGAGCATCAAGGCCCTGCCCTGCCAGACCCAGGCCGCGCCCGCCTAGCAGGGCCTTCCTGGCCCTTTACGCCCTGCGCCCAACCTGCTAGCGTTCCTTCCCGGGCAAGGCATCTCCCACCCCACAGGAGGCGACCATGAGACACCTCTGCACCCTCGCGGCTGCAGCCGCCCTGGCGCTCGCCGCAGGTCCCCTGCTCTGCGGTTCGAACCTCTCCGGCACCGCCCTTGCCATGGGAGGCAAGCCCTCTGATCCCGCAGCCAGGCAGGCCCAGACAGGCGAGCTCGGCTCGGTTGCCCAGACGCCCGTCATAGCCGACATGGGCGTAGGACAGCGGCAGGCAGGGGACGGGAATGCGCCTTCTGGCAACGGCGTCTTCGGCGGCGCCTTCAGCCGCCTGGTCGATGGCCTGCTCTCCGGCCTGCCCGCCTGGATGCAGGCTCTGGGCGGAGCCCCAGCGTCCATCGACGCGATGGGCGCAGGCACCCTCTCCTCGCCGGACGCGGCCACCCTTGCCGGCAACGCCCTGCAGCCCTCCCGGACAGCCAGAAACGTGCTGGGCATCTGGTCTGCGCCCAACGGCATTGCGCCGCTGCGCATCGAGTTCAAGTCCGGCGGCGCCTGCACGCTCTTCGACAAGGGCCATCAGGTGGACGGCACCTGGGAGACGTCGGGCGACATGATCAGCCTGCGCTTCGTCAACGGCCGAAGCTTTGCGCTCACCTACAGCGTCGAGGGCGACTACCTCGTGCTCTCCGACGGCTCCTGCCTCCAGCGCCAGCAGGACGCAGGCCCCCAGGCCCCGAAGGCCAGCGCCGACCCCAAGGATCTGCTCGGCACCTGGCGCGCCTGGGACGGACGCTACGCCGTCACCCTCACCTTCGAGAGGAAGACCTGCACCCTCAACGCCAACGCCAAGCAGTACAAGGGCGCCTGGGAGGCCAACGGCAGCTGGCTCCACATGGAGTTCGAGGGCGCGGCGCCCATGGACGTCAACTTTGCCGTGGAGGGCGGCGTACTGCGCCTCTCCGACGGCACCCTGCTGCTGCGCCAGTAGCCGGAAGGATCTTAAACAGAAGGGCCTGGCAGGCGCGCAAGACAAGCCTGCGCCCTGCCCAAGGCCAAGGAGCACGCCATGTCCCGCGCCTTCAAGCATCTCTACGGGCCCGTTCCCTCCCGGCGCCTTGGCCGCTCCCTCGGCGTCGACGCCATTCCCTTCAAGACCTGCAGCTACGACTGCGTCTACTGCCAGCTCGGCCGCACGACGAACCACGGCATGGAACGGGCGCCCTGGGTCTCCTGCGACGAGGTGCTCGACGAGGCCAGGGAAATCCTTGCTCTCGACAGGCCCGACGTCGTGAGCTTTGCCGGCTCGGGCGAGCCCACGCTCAACAGCGAGCTTGGCTGCATGATAGCCGGCATCAAGGAGCTCACGGACGTGCCGGTGGCGGTCTTCACCAACGCCTCCCTGCTCTGGATGCCCGACGTGCGCGAGGACCTCTCCCTGGCCGACATCGTGAGCCCCTCGCTGGACGCGGCCACGCCCGCGGCGGCCCAGCGCGTCAACCGGCTCTGCGAGGGCCTGAGCTACGAGATGGTCTACGAGGGCCTCAAGACCTTCTGCCGGACCTTTCGCGGCCGCATCTGGCTCGAGATCCTGCTTGCCCAGGGCGTCAACGACAGCGAGGCGGATCTCCAGGCCCTGCGCGAAGCCTGCCAAGGCCTTGCCAGAGTCGAGCGCATCCAGTTCAACACGGTCTCGCGCCCGCCTGCGGACAAGGGCGTGCTCCCCGTTGCGCGGGAGCGCCTCGAAAAGATAGCTTCCACCTTCCCGGGCCGCACCGAGATCATCGCCTCCTACCCCAGAACGGCGAAGGCAGGGGACGGCAGGCGCCAGCCCGAAGCCCGCGACGCAGCCGACCTCATCGGCCGGCATCCTGCCACGCTGGAGGGCGTCGCCGCGGGGCTTGGCATCTCGGCGCAGGAAGCCAGGGCCCTGCTCGCCCCGCTGGAGGCCGACGGCACCGTCGTTGCCGAAGCACGCGCCGACGGCAGCTACTACCGTCTGGCAAGCCAGGTGCCAAAGCCGTAGCGGCCTATCGCGCGCAACGATCGCACAGCGGGCCGAAAGCTCTCTGCTCCCGGCCCGCTCTGGCAAAATGCCGTCTTCGGCCTACACGTTGAAGAGGAAGTGCATGACGTCGCCGTCCTGCACTTCGTAGTCCTTGCCCTCGACGCGCAGCACGCCGTCGGCGCGACAGGCGGCCTCGCTCTCGTGGCTCATGTAGTCGTCGTAGGAGACCACTTCGGCGCGGATAAAGCCCTTCTCGAAGTCGGTGTGGATGACGCCGGCGGCCTTGGGCGCCTTCCAGCCCCTGCGTATGGTCCAGGCACGCACCTCATCGGGACCGGCCGTGAAGTAGCTGGCGAGTCCCAGGGTGGCGTAGCCCGTGCGGATGATGCTCTCCAGGCCGCTGGCCTCGATGCCGTAGGACTCGAGCATCTCCTTCTGCTCCGCTTCGGGCAGGCCCTGGAGCTCTTCCTCGAGCTTGGCGCAGATGATGGCAAAGCCGGCGCCGGTCGCTTCGGCGTGGGCGCGCACCTGCTCAGACCAGGCATTGCCCTGCAGACCGTCCTCGTCCACGTTGGCGCAGTAGATCACGGACTTGGCGGTCAAAAGGCCCATTTCGCGCCAGAGGTTCTCGAAGTAGGGATCGTCGGCTGGGCGCTCGAAGGCGGAGGCCATGGCGCCGCCGTCCAGATGCTTGGCCAGCCGCTCCATGGCGGGCAGGGCCTCGCGGGCGTCCTTGCTGCCCTTGGCGAGCTTGCCAAGCTTGTCCTGGCGCTTCTGCACCGTCTCGATGTCGGCCAGGAGCAGCTCGGTCTCGATGGTGGCGATGTCGCGCAGGGGATCGACGGAGCCGTCCACGTGGGTGACGTTGCCGTCGGCAAAGCAGCGCACCACCTCGACGATGGCCGCGCACTCGCGGATGTTGGCCAGGAACTGGTTGCCCAGGCCCTCTCCCTTGCTGGCGCCCCGGACGAGGCCGGCGATGTCGATGAAGTCGACGCTGGCGTAGATGGTCTTCTTCGGCTTGGCCTTGGCCGTGAGCGCGTCGACGCGCGCGTCCGGCACGGCCACCGTGGCCTTGTTGGGCTCGATGGTGCAGAAGGGGTAGTTGGCGGCCTGGGCGTTCTGGGCCTTGGTCAGGGCATTGAACAGGGTGGACTTGCCGACGTTGGGCAGGCCGACGATACCTATGCTGAGCGACATGGCTTCTCCGTACAGTCTGAAAAGATGGGGAGACGGCTTATAGCGCCGTCCCGCCTGCGAGTAAAGGCGCAGTAAAGGCACCAGAAAGCAAGGCGCCAGGAGCCCGGCTGGGCGCCGGCACAGGGGGCCGCCGGATCCGGAAAGGAGCGCGCGGGCGCCTAGGACCGGGCTGCCAGCTCGGTCACGGCGCGGACTATGCCCTCGACGTCGATGCCGAGATCCCCGCGCTGCTGGGCCTGGGTGGCGTGCTCGACGAAGCGGTCCGGCACGCCGAGGCGCACGACCTTGTGCCCGTCGAGCAGGCCGCGGTCGCTGGCGAACTCGAGCACGGCGGAGCCGAAGCCGCCGGCCAGCGAGGCCTCCTCCACGGTGACGATCCGCTTGAAGCGGCGGAAGATGTCCTCCAGCTGGCGCTCAGGCAGGGGCTTGACCCAGACGGGGTCGAAGACCAGCGGCATGAAGCCTTGGCGCATGTGGACCTCGAGGGCCGCATCCAGGGCGGGGTGCACGCGGTTGCCCAGGGCCAGCACGGCGACGCGCTCGCCCTCCTGGACCACTTCGCCCTGGCCCAGAGGCAGGGCTTCAGGCTCTTCAGGCATGGGCACGCCGAAGGCTGCGCCTCTGGGATAGCGCACGGCGCAGGGACGGTTCAGATCGACGGCGGTCCTCAGGCAGCGCGGCAGCATGGCTTCGTCCCGGGGGGCGAGCAGATGCATGTTGGGGATGTGACGCAGGAAGGCCACGTCGAAGACGCCCTGGTGGGTGGAGCCGTCGTCGCCCACGAGCCCTGCGCGGTCCACGCAGAAGACCACGGGGAGGTTCTGCAGGCACACGTCGTGGACTATCTGGTCGTAGGCGCGCTGCAGGAAGGTGGCGTAGATGCACACCAGCGGCCGCATGCCCTGGCAGGCCAAGCCGGCCGCGAAGGTGACGGCGTGCTGCTCGCAGATGCCGACATCGAAGAAGCGGTCGGGATAGGCCTTCTGGAAGAGCACTGTGCCCGTGCCGTCCGGCATGGCCGCCGTGATGGCGACGATGCGGGGATCCTTTTCGCCCAGGGCAACGCAGGCCTTGCCGAATACGCCGGTGAAGCTCGGGGCCGTGCTCTTGCCGGGCAGGAACATGCCCGTCTCGGGATCGAAGTGGCCCACGCCGTGGTAGTGGGTGGGGTCCTTTTCCGCGGGCGCGAAGCCCTTGCCCTTCTGGGTGTGCACGTGGAGCAGCACAGGCCCGTCCTCCACGGCGGCGGCCATGGCCAGGTGGTGGCGCAGGGCGGGAATGTCGTGGCCGTCCACAGGGCCGATGTAGGCGAAGCGGAAGGCCTCGAAAAGCATGCCCGGCGTGAAGAAGGACTTGAAGCTCCACTCGCCGCGCTCGGCGTAGGTGGCGAGGTTGTCGCCGATGCGCGGAATGGTGCGCAGGAAGGAAAGCACGTCCTTGCGGGTCTGGCGGAACCAGCGCCTGGAAAGGTTCCTCGAGAGGAAGCGGGAGAGGGCGCCCACGTTGGGCGCGATGGACATCTCGTTGTCGTTGAGCACGACGATAAGCTTCTTGCGCAGATGGCCGGCCAGATTCAGGCCCTCGAAGGCCTCGCCCGCGGTCATGGAGCCGTCGCCGATGACGGCGACGACGCTGTGGTCCTTCCCTTCCAGATCCCTGGCCGTGGCCATGCCGAGCGAGGCGGAAATGGACGTGGAGGAGTGGCCCACGCCGAAGAAGTCGTAGGGACTTTCGGCAAGGCGCGGGAAGCCCGCCAGCCCCCCCCGGCGGCGCAGGGTGCCGAACTCGCGGTTCCTGCCGGTGAGGATCTTGTAGGCATAGGTCTGGTGGCCGACGTCCCAGACGAGCTTGTCCCGGTCGAGATCGAATTCCGCAAGCAGGGCCAGGGTGAGCTCGACGGTGCCCAGCGAGGGGGCCAGATGCCCGCCGTTTTCCGAGCACACGGCAATGATGCGCCGGCGCAGCTCGCCGGCCAGGCGCTCCAGCTCCGCATTGGTGAGCCGGCGCACGTCGCCGGGGCCCTGGATGGTTTCAAGAAGGGGTGTGCTGTCCATGATTCTGCTATTTTACGCGCGTCACCGTGAAATTGGCAAGGCCGCGCAGGAAGTCCGCGTCCTGGCCTTCGTAGGCCTGGATAGCGGCTATGGCCTCGTCGGCATGGCCTCTGGCAAGGCGGCGGCTCTCCTCGAGGCCCACCAGGGAGGGATAGGTGCTCTTGTGCGCCTCGGCATCCGAACCCGCAGGCTTGCCGAGCGTTGCCGTGTCGCCCACCACGTCGAGGATGTCGTCGGCTATCTGGAAGGCCACGCCGAGGCTGGCGCCGAAGCGGCCGAAGGCCTCGACGTCCCGCTCGGGCGCGCCGGCCAGAAGGCAGCCGCAGACCACGGCAGCCCGGAGTATGGCGCCGGTCTTGAGGGCGTGCAGGTGCCTGAGCTCTTCCAGGGAGATGGCCTGCTCCTCGGCCTCCATGTCGAGCTGCTGGCCGCCGCACATGCCGAAGGATCCGGCCGCGCAGGCAAACTCGCGCACGGCTGCCAGCACCCTGTCCGCCGGCAGATCGCAGAGGGTCATGGTGCGGAAGGCGTCGGCCTGCAGGGCGTCGCCCGCCAGAATGGCCGTGGCTTCGCCGAAGGCCTTGTGGCAGGAGGGTCTGCCACGGCGCAGGTCGTCGTCGTCCATGGCCGGCAGATCATCATGGATGAGGGAATAGGTGTGCACCATCTCCACGGCGCAGGCAAAGGGCAGCACCTTGTCCGCCGGCGTGCCGAAGAGCGAGGAGGCCGACATCAGGAGCACCGGCCGCAGGCGTTTGCCACCTGCCATGAGGCTGTAGGCCATGGCCTCCTTGAGGCGCCGGGGCGCCCCGGAGGCGTCCGCGAAGCCCTGAAGCCTGGCCTCGACCATTGCGCCCAGCTCAGCCAGCCGGGCCTTCACTGCGTGGGAATCCATACCTGCCACCTCCGCCGCGCCTCGTCGCGCGGCCTTTCCGTCCTGGCCGGCCCCCGGGGGGCGCCAGCTCGGGGACGGGCCTAGAAGGGGATCCTGTCCATGTCCGCGGACGAGAAGGGCTCGCGCTCCTGGGAGCGGCCTCTGCCCCGCGCCGCCACGTAGTCCTGCCCATTGTCCTGGCGCCGCTCGGGCGCGCGCTCGAAGGCGTCGCCCGCCTCCTGGAGGAAGCGCTCGGCGTCCACGAGCTCGCCGCGCTGTGTCTCGAGCTCGTTTCTGGCCTCCTTGAGCTTCTGTCCGCACCAGCGGACGCACTCGCAGGCCTCCTTGTAGAGCTCGACCCCGCGCTCGAGATCCAGATCCTCGCCCTCGAGTTCCTCCACGATGGCGCGCAGGCGCTCCATGCGGGCGTTGAAGCCATGCTGGGGCTTGCCGCCCCGTTTCGTCGTCTCCGTCATGCTCACTCCTTGCAAGCGCAAAGCCTGTTCCCTATGCTCTTCCGTCCGCCGATGCAGCCGATGCCCCGGCTTGCCTTGCCGATCCAGCCCCTGCGGCGACACCAGTCCCTGCGGCAGGCACAACGTCCCTGACCACGGCAAGGAAGCTGCCGTCGGCCATGCGCACCCGGACTTCCTGGCCCGCCTTGAGCAGGGCCACGGATCGCAGGAGCCGGCCCTCCCCGTCAGCAACGGCGGCAAAGCCGCGCTCGAGCACGCGCTGGGGGCTGGCCGCCTCCAGGCGCAGCCTGAGGGCTTCCAGGGCGTGCTCCCTGTCCTCGCTCAGGGCCTTTCCCGAGGCTTTGAGCAGGCGCATCATGCCGGCAAGGCTGCCCTGCTCCTGCTGAACGGCCCTGGCCAGGCCCCGGTGGAGCCGCAGGGCCAGCGATCCCGCCTCCCTGGCCTTGGAAAGGATCAGGGCCTGCGGCGCCCTGGCAAGGCGGCGCCGCGCCTCGGCCAGCCTGCCGCATCCCTGGCTGAAGGCCAGATCGAGCGCCCGTCCGGCGCGCAGGGCCAGGGTGGAGGTCTCCTTCGAGGCTGCCTGGATCCGGGCGCCAAGTCCCCGGTGCAGGCGGGCGGAAAGCTCTGCCAGATCGCGCGCCTGGCGGGCCGTCTTCACCTGGGGGGAGACCAGCCGGAGCTGCCGGCCAAGGCTGGAGAGCTCTCCGCTCTGGCGCGAGAGGAGCCTGGCAAAAGCCCCTCTCGCCCTGGCAAAGGCTTCGTTCGCCCTGGCCCCCAGCTCAGCCCTCGGCTCCCAGAGCAGCTGGGCCGCCTGGGTGGGCGTCGAGGCGCGCAGGTCAGCCGTCATGTCGGCAAGACTGGTGTCCACCTCGTGGCCTATGCCGGCCACCACGGGCAGCCTCGACTCGAAGACGGCCCTGGCCACGCGCTCGTCGTCGAAGCAGGCCAGATCCTGGACCGAACCGCCGCCCCGTATGAGCACGATGCACTGGAGGGAGGGATCCTGGTTGGCCGCTTCGATGGCTTTGACGATGTCCGCCGGCGCCTCGTCGCCCTGCACGCGTACAGGAAAGACCCGGATGCGGCAGCCGAGCCCCCTGTGCCTAGCGTTCTGCAGGAAGTCGTGGATGACCGCACCCTGGGTCGAGGTGACAAGGGCCACCCGCGAAGGGTTCAGGGGAACGGGGCGCTTGCGCTCCTCCTTGAAGAAGCCCTCCTTGGCGAGCTTGGCCTTGAGCCGGCGCAGCTCCATGTCGCGCCTTCCCTGGGCGAGGTCGGTGACGCCCATGAAGACGAGCTGGTAGAGGCTCTTCCCCTTTTTGGCGTAGGCGTGGATCTCGCCGTCGCAGAGCACCTCGCGGCCGGCAATGATCACCTCTTCAGGCTTTCTCGGCGGGTCGAAGCACTCGCCCGTCAGGCCGTCGCGGGCAAGGAGGCTTGCCAGCGCCCTGCCGTAGCTGATGCAGGTGAGGGACTCACCCCCTTCGGTGAGGGTGAAGCCCGCGATGGGGCCATAGGCCGAGCGCCTGAACCAGGGTTCGGCAATCTCGCCCGTGACAAGGACGCGGCCCTGGGCGCCGATGCCGGCAAGCAGGGAGTCGACGCGGCGGGCCAGCTGGCTCACGGTGTAGCTGTACGTCGCTGCCACGGGCGGATCTCCGCTACTTCCTTCTGGCGTCCCAGGAGGCCTGGACGGCCTCGGCAAAGGCCTTGGCGCCCTCGAGCAGCTGGTCCGCGGGCAGGGTGCCCTTCTCGCCGGTCAGGCGGTTCTTGGTCTCGACCACGCCCTTGGCCAGGCCCTTGCCGCCGCAGATGAACTGCATGGGCAGGCCGAGAAGGTCGGCGTCCTTGAACTTGACGCCGGGCCGCTCCGTCCTGTCGTCCACCAGGGACTCGAAGCCCAGGGAAGCCAGAGCCTTTTCGAGCTCTTCGGCCTTGGCGCAGACGGTCTCGTCCGCCGGATCGAGGACGAGGATCTCGCTGGCAAAGGGCGCGATGGCGGGCGGAAAGACGATGCCGTTGCCGTCGTGGTTCTGCTCTATGGCAGCCGCCAGCACGCGCGAGACGCCGATGCCGTAGCAGCCCATGACCATTTCCTGCTCCTTGCCGCCCTCGTCCAGGTAGACGCAATGCATGGCATGGGAGTACTTGGTGCCGAGCTTGAAGATGTGGCCCACTTCGATGCCGCGGGTGAGCTCCAGCGGAGCGCCGCAGCGCGGACAGCGGTCTCCGTCCTCGGCCAGGCGCAGGTCAAGGTAGCGCTCCACCTTGCAGTCGCGGGCAAGGTCCACGTTGACGTGGTGGGCGTCGCCCTTGTTGGCGCCGGTGACCCAGCCGTTGCCGCCCTGCAGCTCGAGGTCGGCGTAGACCGGAATGTCGAGGCCGCAGGGGCCGGCAAAGCCGAGCGGCGCGCCGGTCGCCTTCTCGACGAGCTCGGGCGCCGCCAGCTCGGCGGATTCGGCGCCGAGCAAGTTCTTGACCTTGACTTCGTTGACCTCGCGGTCGCCCCTGACCAGCACGGCGACGGGCTTCCCGTCCACGTTGAAGATCATGGTCTTGACGAGCTTCGAAGCCGCAACGCCCAGGAACTTCGCCACCTCGGCCACGCTGTGCAGGCCGGGGGTGGCCACGGTTTCCAGGGCCGGGCAGGCGGGGACCTCGCCCTTGCCTTCCCAGACGAGCTCGCAGCGCTCCACGTTGGCCGCGTAGTCGCAGGCCGAGCAGGAAGCTATGGTATCCTCGCCGGCATCGGCGAGCACGTGGAACTCGTGGGAGAAGCTGCCGCCAATTGAGCCGGAGTCGGCCTCGACGGCGCGGAAGCGCAGGCCGAGGCGGGAGAAGATGCGGTGGTAGGCGTCGTTGGCGTCGCGGTAGGCCTGGGAGGCGCCCGCGTCGTCGGCGTCGAAGGAGTAGCCATCCTTCATGATGAATTCGCGCCCGCGCATGAGGCCGAAGCGGGGACGGATCTCGTCGCGGAACTTGGTCTGAATCTGGTAGTGGCGCACGGGCAGCTGCTTGTAGGAGCGCACCTCGCCGCGCACGAGATCGGTGACCACCTCCTCGTGCGTGGGGCCGAGGCAGTAGTCGCGGCCGCCGCGGTCCTTGAAGCGCAGGAGCTCCTTGCCGTAGTGCTCCCAGCGGCCGGACTCCTTCCACAGGTCGCCGGGCTGCACCATGGGCAGAAGCAGCTCCTCGAAGCCGGCCTGCGCCATCTCCTCGCGGACGACGGTTTCAATCTTGCGCAGGGCGCGCAGGGCCAGGGGCATGTAGGTGTACACGCCGCTGGTGATCTTGCGGATGAGGCCCGCGCGCACGAGCAGCTTGTGGCTGATGACCTCGGCGTCTGCCGGGGTTTCCTTCAGCGTTGGAATGTAGCAGGAACGAAAGCGCATTACCGGTTTCCTTCTTCGTCAAGCAGTTGTTGTAGTTCTTCCATGAAGGCGGGCAGCAGATTGCCCTGCCCCTTGACCGAGCGCACCACCTTCCCCTTGCGGAAGATCACGCCCATGTCCTTGCCGCCGGCCACGCCGAGGTCGGCTTCCTTGGACTCGCCCGGCCCGTTGACCACGCAGCCCATGACCGCCACCTTGATGGGGGCCCTGACGCCGCGGAGCCGCTCCTCCACCGCCCGCTCCAGGCCGATGAGGTCTATCTCGGTGCGGCCGCAGGTGGGGCAGGAGACGATTTCGGGCCCGAAGCGGCGCAGGCCGAGGCAGCGCAGCAGCTCCCAGCACACGTCCATCTCCTCGCAGGGGTCGGCCGTGAGGGAGACGCGTATGGTGTCGCCTATGCCCTCGGCCAGCAGGATGCCCAGCCCCGCAGCGCTCTTGACCGCGCCGCGCATGGGGCTTCCGGCCTCGGTGACGCCGAGGTGGAGGGGATAGGGGCTTGCCTTGGCGAGCTTGCGGTAGCAGGCCACGGTGTCGAGCACGCTGGAGGACTTGACCGAAAGCACGAGGTTGTCGAAGCCTCTGTCCTCCACCATGCGCACGTGCCTGAGGCAGCTCTCCACCATGGCGTCCGGCGTGGGGCCGCCGTATTTTTCGAGCAGCTCCTTCTCCACGGAGCCGGAGTTGACGCCAATGCGCATGGCGCAGCCGCTGGCCTTGCAGGCGTCCACCACGGCATCTACGCGCTCCTTGGCGCCGATGTTGCCGGGATTGATGCGCAGGCCCTCGAAGCCCGCGTCCACGGCGGCCAGGGCCAGGCGCCAGTCGAAGTGGATGTCTGCAATGAGCGGCACG
Organism: Desulfovibrio sp.; assembly: GCA_016284885.1. Lineage (GTDB taxonomy): Bacteria > Desulfobacterota > Desulfovibrionia > Desulfovibrionales > Desulfovibrionaceae > Desulfovibrio. The sequence continues at coordinate 6,414 of JAEEPQ010000027.1, read as the reverse complement.
GGCGAGCCCTGGCGCAGGGCCTTGAGGCAGGCAGCCGCCCTGTCGTCCGGCACAGCCACGCGCACAGCTTCGCAGCCGCGCTCGCACAGCCTTGCTATCTGGGCGAGGGTCGCCTCGACGTCGCGGGTGTCGGTATTGGTCATGCTCTGGACCATGACCGGATGGCCTCCGCCCAGGCGCAGGCTTCCCAGCCGCGCCGTCTTCTCGCTTCCATGCCGCATAGCAGCCTCCATTGGCCCGCCGGATCGGGCGCTGAGCCGAAGGCCCTGAAGCAGGGCCTTTCCGCCGTCCGGGCAAGTCAGAAACCATACGTCAGAACGCGACGGCCCACAAGACCGTCTGCAGGAGGCAGAAGGGGGCGCCGTCCCGCCGGCGAGAGGGGAGATCGGGCCAGTCTGCGACCCCATTCCTGGGCCAGACCAGGGCCCGCCCCTGGCGGAGCTGAAGAGCGCTAGCCGTGGCTGTGGGGGCTGCCTCCGCCCGGATGGGCGTGCCTGTGGGTATGGGACGTCAGGGGCGAGGTCCAGGAAATGGCCTTGTCCTGGATGGTGCAGAAGGCATCCGAAACCTCAGCGAGGAAGTCCCAGTCGTGGGAGATGGTGACGCGGGCGACGTCGAGGGACTTGAGCAGCTCGCAGAGCCTGTCCTGGCTTGCCATGTCGAGCCCGCCCGTGGGCTCGTCGAGCAGCAGGGCCTCCGGCTTCATGGCGAGCACGGCAGCCAGCGAGGCCATCTTCTTCTCGCCGCCCGAAAGCCTATGGGTGAGGCGGTCCGCAAAAGACTCCATGCCGAGGGACCGGAGGGTGTCCAGGGCGCAGTCCCTGGCCTCGTCCGCCCCCATGCCGAGGTTGAGCGGGCCGAAGGCCACGTCTTCGAGCACCGTGGGGAAGAAGAGCTGGTCGTCGGCGCTCTGCAGGACGTAGCCCACGGCGCAGCGAAGCCTGTGGAAGCCCTCCTCGTCCTCCACGGGAACGCCATGAAAGAGCACCTTGCCTGCGGAAAGCCGGCAGAGGCCCGTGATGCAGCGCAAAAGCGTCGTCTTGCCGCTGCCGTTGGGGCCGTAGAGGCCGATGCGCTGTCCCGGCGCCAGGCTGAAGTCGAGCTCCCGAAGCACCTCGCACCCTCCCTGGGCCGCAGGGTAGGCAAAGGCTATGCCCTCCAGGGCGAAGATGGCGTCCGCTGACGGCTGCTCCATGGCGTTTCTCCTCAAAGGACTGTTTTTCCGATCCTACAGGCCGAGCCTGGCCGCAAGCCGCAGGCCAAGTTCCCGGGCACAATCCTGGGCCTGCGCGGCAAGGCTGGCCGCGTCGAGGCCGGGATGCTGACGCCACAGGACCTCGATGCCGGCGACCAGGGCTATGCCTGCCAGCACGAAGCCTGCCAGCACCGCATCGCGCCAGCCGGCCCTGAACTTGGCCACCGATCTGAAGGTGCCGGCAAAGCCCCGGAGCAGCATGGCCTCGTGCACGCGCTGAGCGCGCTGGATGCTGTGCAGGATCAGGAGCCCCAGCAGGGCCCCCAGGGTGCGGTAGCCGTGACGCGTGCTTTTTGGCACAAAGCCCCGGAGCCTGGCAGCCGTCGTCAGGCGCTTCCACTCCTCGGCAATGTCGTGGATGAAGCGCAGGGTGAAGATGAAGATGAAGACGAGCTTGGAGGGCATGCGCAGGCGCTCCATGGCGTAGGCCGCCGTGGGCGCGTCCATGCTTGCCACGAGCGCCGTGAAGAAGGCGACGAAGGCGTTGGCCTTGAGGGCGATGAGGCCTGCCATGGCAAAGCCCTGCTTCGAGAAGTCCACCGAGAGCAGGGTTGCGGCAGGCTCGCCCGGCACCGACAGGGGCAGCATGGCAGCCAGGAAGGCCACGAAGACGTTGACGCCGAGCAGGCGCGCGCCCAGCGCCTTGAGGCAGGGCCTGGCCAGCGCCAGCAGCGCAAGCGAGAGCGCAAAGCAGGCCACGCAGGCGCAGGGCGCCTTGAGCGGCGCCAGGGCCAGCGAGGCCGCCAGGGCCAGGGCCATGCGCACCCGGGGATCGGTGCGCGTGAGGCAGGATGGACGTGTGGTGGGTTCGTCGAACATAGCTGGAGGGCGTGCTCCTTGGCGTGCGACTGCATGCCTGGCGGGGGAAGGTAGCACAGGCCTGGATAATGTGCCACAGCTGGAAGCGCCTCCCGGCGGATGCAGGAATGCACCTCTGACGGCATCGCCGATGATGTCTCCCTCTGTCCTGCCACATCCTCCCCGACGGCTCAGGCGCGTGCCGTGCCAGTCGGGCATGTGCATGAGCTCTCCCCTCCAGACGTTGCGATGGCCATTGCGCCACGGCATGGAGCTTCGTACACTCTTGCCATGATGAAGCATATCTCAGACGCCGATCTTGAAGCTCTCCTCAACGATCTGGAATCGGACTGCGTAGAGCGCAAGGAATCGTTCAGTGGTGGCAGCGTGCGTGAAAAAGCCCGGCAGGCCGTTTGCGAGTTTGCCAACGATTTTCCCAACCACAACGAGCCCGGCATCCTTTTTATCGGTGCCAAAGACGATGGAACGCCTTCCGGCTTGCCGATTACGGATGATCTACTTTTGCAGCTCGCCGACATGCGCAGCGATGGCAAAATATTGCCTATGCCAGTCTTGAACGTGGAAAAACGCCATCTCAAAGGAGCAGAGATGGCAGTGGTGACAGTGCTTCCTTCAGATATGCCTCCTGTCAGATATGATGGTCGCATCTGGATTCGTACAGGACCTCGCCGAGCCATTGCCAATGCACAGGAAGAACGCATTCTCAATGAAAAGCGTCGGCACAAAGATATCCCATTTGACATTAATCCAGTGCCGTCTTCATCTCTTGCCAACTTGTCAAGGCTGTTCTTTGAGAATGACTTTCTTCCTGCAGCATTTGCACCTGACATCCTTGAAGCCAACGGACGTAGCTACGAGGAACTGCTTGCATCGTGCAAGATGATAGTTGCTCCTGATGATCCCACGCCTACCGTCCTAGGACTGCTCGTTCTCGGCATTTCACCACAAGATTTTATTCCTGGTGCAGAAATACAATTTTTGCGAATAAATGGCAATGAATTGTCTGACGACGTGATTGATATAGCAGAAATCCGTGGCAATATTTCAGATCAGCTTAAAATGCTTCATGAAAAAATCAATGCTCACAATAGAATTTCTGTAGATGTTATTTCTGCACCAACTCATAAAATTGAATCTTTATACCCTACTGTAGCAATTGATCAACTAGTTTATAATGCCGTCCTACATCGCAACTATGAAAATACAAATTCCCCTGTACGCATATACTGGTTTAATGATCGCATTGAAATCATAAGTCCTGGTGGCCCTTTCGGTAGCGTCAATTGCGTTAATTTTGGAAGACCTGGCATAACCGACTACCGCAATCCCAATCTTGCCTCAGCCCTAAAAACCCTTGGATTTATTCAACAATTTGGTCGTGGTATTATAATTGCGCGCAAGGCAATGGAACGTAACGACAATCCACCGCTCGAACTAGCTCCCGATATTCATTTTGTTGTATGTACATTAAGGAAAAAAGTATGAATTGCCCCATTTTAACTTTTTTTAATAATAAAGGTGGTGTCGGAAAAACATCATTAATATATCATCTTGCTTGGATGTTTACTGAAATTGGAAAGCGAATTGTTTGTGTCGATATTGATCCACAAGCCAATTTAACTGCTACTTTTTTAGAAGAAGATACGGTAGCCAATATCTGGGAAGATACTTGCCATGGCAACACTATATATCGTTGTGTTGCTCCGCTTTCTGATGTGGGTGATATTCTTCATCCAATCCTCTACAATATAAATAGCGATCTTTATCTCCTTCCAGGCGATGTTGCTTTATCAATTTTTGAAGATCAGCTTTCAGAAGCTTGGCCTAAAAGCTTGGGTGACATCAATATCTATCATCAACTTCGCATCTTAAGTTCATTTTGGCAGGTTATGCAATTAGCAGCAAAAGATGTCTTAGCTGATCTCATTCTTGTAGATATTGGTCCAAATCTTGGTGCTATCAATCGTTCAGTACTTATAGCAACAGACGCTGTGGCCATTCCGCTAGGAGCGGATCTATATTCTTTACAAGGCTTGAAAAATCTTGGACCAACCTTGCTAAGCTGGCGGAAGCAATGGAAACGACGTCGTACCAACTGGGAAAATGCTCCCATTGCAGAACGCAAACGCTTCCCTAGTTTTCAATTGCCTGTCGGTGGGATGGCTCCGCTGGGCTACCTTTGCCAGCAGCACAGCGTTCGCCTTGATCGTCCAGTCAGGGCCCATGACAAATGGGCTCGATGCATTCCGTCAGTCTATCGGGAATATGTTCTGAAAGAAAAAGCCATTCCAGACATGCGACAGGAAGAGGATCCCTACTGCCTTGCCACCATAAGGCATTACCGCAGCCTTGTTCCCCTGGCGCAGGAATGTCGCAAGCCCATCTTTGACCTGACAGGGGCAGATGGGGCCATTGGCAGCCATGCGCACGCTGTGCGCGATGCCCGAAAAGACTTTCGCCAGCTAGCTGAAAAGATTGCATCGCGCATGGACAGGCTACGATACGAGACTCTGGGGGAAAAGCCGGAAGACAGCGCCTTCGCGACAGACATGCGACCCTCCTAGGACAGGCCTTGCGCAGGCTGAAGGCTTTCAGCTATGCCGGCAGCATGCTCTTCCCGCAGGCCGCGCGGCAGCACCGGAGGCAGGAATCTTCCCTGTGGGGCAAGGCGCTCCAGGAAAGGACAGCGCGTTCTCTGCGCAGGGCATAGCGGAACGGCCCCGCCAATTTTCCTTGATCTTGCGCCCTCTTGGCATATGTTGCCACAACAAGACAAAGGAGGGCTCCCCATGGACTTCCGCACCCGTCCGGCCCGTATTCTCTTCGGCGCCCACCGGGGCTTCCGCGCCATGGCGCCGGAGAACACCCTGCCGGCCTTTGAGCTGGCGGCCAGCGCCGGTGCCGACTTCATCGAACTGGACGTTGCATGCACCCGCGACAGGCGGCTCGTGATCCTGCACGACGACAGCCTTGCGCGCACCACCAATGCCGGCACGGCCTTCAGGGACGGGCGCCTTGCCGCGTGCGAGCGCAGCTTTGCCGAAGTGCGCTCCCTCGATGCCGGCAGCTGGTTCCTGGAAAAGGATCCCTTCGGCACGCTCGCCTCGGGAAGGCTTGACGCGAGAGAGGCATCCGGCTACCGGGGCCTGCAGGTGCCGGCGCTGGAAGAGGCGCTCGAACTGGCAAAGCGTCTTGGCATCGGCGTCAACGTGGAGATCAAGGACCACGCAAAGCTTGCCCACGACGCCACCATCGTCGAGGACACCCTCGGCGCCGTCCGCGATGCGGGGATGGAGGATTCGGTCCTCGTCTCCTCCTTTTCGCCCAGCTACCTTGTGCGCGCGACCAAGGCGGCGCCCGGCATCCCCCGGGCCCTGCTGGTCGAGAACAAGCGCCCCTGGGATCCGGTCGAGTCCTGCCGCCAGGCCTGCGCCCAGTGGTACCACCCGAGCGAGGAGCTCATCCTCGGCTGCCACATTGTCTGCCTCCAGCGGGCCGGCATCTTCGTCACGGCCTGGACCGTCAACGATCCGGCGCTGGCGCTCCAGCTCTCCCTCATGGGCGTGACGGGCTTCATCACCGACGATCCCGAAAGCATTGCCAGGCCCTTCCCCAACCGCCCCCCGGCGGCCTAGTCCATGGAAGCTCAACCGTGGAGATCTACGCCAAAATACTCGGCTTCATGGCCATCATCCTCGTCGGCTACGCGGCCAAGCGCCTCGGGCTCGTCAGGGAGCAGGCCATAGGCTGGCTCTCGGCGCTCGTGCTCAACGTCACCCTGCCCTGCACCGTGCTGCGCGGGCTCAACGGCGTCGTCCTCGACCCCGCCTACTTCGCTCTGCTGGCCATGGGCTTTGTGCTCAACTTCTTCTGCCTCGGCCTCGGCAGGCTGGCGGCAGGCCCAAGTCCCCTGCCCCTGCGGGGCTTCTGCATGATCAACATCGCCGGCTACAACATCGGCATGTTCGCCATGGCCTTCATCCAGAGCTTCTTCGACGCCTCCGTCTTCATGGTCATCTGCCTCTGCGACGTGGGCAACGCCATCATGACCATGGGCGGCAACTACGCCGTGGCCGCCAGAGCCGCCCGGGCACCCGGCATGGACGCCCGGCGGATGGCGAAGATCGTGCTCCTGTGCGTGGGCTTCCACTGCTACGTTGCCATGATCGTCCTCTCCGTGCTGCACCTCCGGCTGCCGGAGCCGGTCATGGCGCCGGTCCGCCTGGCGGCCTTCGCCAATCCCTACCTGTGCATGTTCATGATAGGGATCGGACTCAAGTTCACCATCAGCCGCAAGGCGGCAGGCACCGTTGCCCGCATCCTCGCCGTGCGCTACGCCA
>JAEEPQ010000214.1 GCA_016284885.1 Desulfovibrio sp. | reverse complement strand
CGGCCTGTCCGGCCGCCTGGCCGGGGAAGGGGGCCTGGCTTTCGCGGCGCTCGAGCCGCAGCACGCCGGCCTCGATGGCGCCGAAGGTGCAGGCGGCGATGCACGAGCCGCACAGGGTGCAGCGCTGGATGTCGTAGTCTATCTTCCAGGCCAGGTCGCTGACCGAGACGTCCTGGGTTGCCCTTACTGCTTCCATATGCGCACCTCCAGATCATTGCCGATTTCGACGAGATCGCGCTCGCCGGGATAGATGTCGCGCTCGGGGTCGCGGTCCGGCAGAAGCTGGTTGAGGGCGCAGACCTCGGAAGCGACGGCCACGATGCCCTCGTCCCGGCCCACCACTACGGGCCTGAGCTTCTTCGAGTCGCAGCAGGTCATCATGGTGCCGTCGGGCAGCACCGCGATGACGGTGTTGGGGCCGTTGATCTCGAGGCTCGAGAGGGACTCGCGCAGCAGGGCGAGCAGGGCCTTGTCCGGCCGCTGGACCATCTCCTCGTAGGGCAGGGGGGTGATGACGTGCTTGAAGTAGCGCAGGGGCCACTTGAGCTCGCGGTGCACGTAGTGGAGGGTGTAGAGAAAGTTCTGGGAGTCGGACTCGAAGCCCACGTAGCCGCGGTGCAGGGACTTCTGGAACTCCATGTTCCTGGTGAAGAAGGTGTTCTCGCCGTTGGCGCAGAGGGTGTAGCCCTGGAGGAAGAAGGGGTGGGCCGCGTAGCGGACGATGTCGTAGTTGGTGTTCTGGCGGCACTGGGCCACGATGCTGCGGGCAAGGAGCCTGCCGTCGTCGTTCCAGAGCCGGAAGTAGGTGGCGATGTCGGCGGGATCGCCTATTTCCTTGAGGGTGAGCACGTCGGGCCAGAAGGAGTAGACGAAGCCGTCGCCCGACTCGGCGAGCAGGGAGCGCAGGGCCAGGCGCGTGTCCACGAGCAGGTTCTCGCGCTCGGCCTGGGTGCGGTACTGGTAGATTTCGGGATAGTCGTAGTTGCGGAAGACGTAGCGGGGCATGGCCTCGATGCGCAGGCCTGGCTGGCGGTCCACCTCGGGAACCCACTGGGCCAGCTGCACGAAGCCCCTGCCTTCCATGTATTCGTTCACCAGCTGCACGCCCCTGGCCGTGCAGGCCATGGAGAGCAGGGGCTTGTCCTTGGAGTGCCTAAAGGCGCCTCCCAGGTCCTGCATGACCATGGCGAAGCCCGAGTTGTCGTGCCCCTCCTGCTGGGGGATCATGAGCCTGAGCGCGGCCGAGGGGGGCAGGGGGGTCGTGCTCTTGATGGAACCGATTCTGCACATGGGGAAAAGCCTTTGTCGTTTGCCTGAAGGGCGAGGCCGCCAGGAGAACCGGCAAGCAGGGCCGCCCGAGGGGGGGGACGCCGTTCAGGACGTGGTTTTGACGGGGCGCGGTCTGCCGGCCTGGCTGGCTCTTCGCCTTCGCAGGGGCGAAAGCCCGGGGCCGGCGCCGCAGGGGGGATGGCAGGAAAAGAGGAAGGCGTAGGGCAGGGGGAAGGCGTGCGGGAGCGGAGCCTGCGAAAGCTCCGCCCCCGGCGGGCGCCTTCCGGATGCCGGGATCGGGCGTTCTTGCGGATTCTGCCCGGCCCCGGCTTCAGGGAGGGCCGGGGAGCCTGCCGAAGGCGCCTATCCCCCCCCGGGAGGCGCCCCTTGGGCTCCCCGGCGCTGGGGAGCCTTTCCGGACTAGTGGATCCAGAGCAGCTCGGAATACTTGGGCAGCTCCCAGAGCCTGTCGTCGATCTGGCGCTCCAGGGCGTCGGCGTGGGCGCGGATGCCGTCCATGAGGGGCAGGATGGTGTCGCGGGCAAGCCTAGCCTGGGCGGGGGCGCCGTCGGCCGCCTGCACGGCGTCGATGGTCTGCTCGAGCTCGGCTGTCAGCTTCTCCAGGCCCGCAACGTGGCCCTGCAGGAGCTTCGCCTGCTCCAGCTCGCCCTGGGGCTCGAGGCCCGCGGCCCTGGTCTGGGCGGCCAGGGTGCAGGCCTGGGTCTGGGCCAGCCTGGCCGGCGGCAGCACCTTGGCGCGCACGAGGTCGCAGAGCACGCGGCCTTCGATGACGAGGTCCTTGGCGTAGGTTTCGAAGAGGATGTCCTGGCGGGCGAGCATCTCGCGCTCGCTCAGGATGCCGTGGCGCAGGAAGACGTTCATGACCTCGGGGTCGGAGTAGTGCTCCAGGGCGTCCACGGTGGTGCGCAGGTTGGGCAGGCCCCGGCGCTCGGCTTCCTTCTGCCATTCCTCGCTGTAGCCGTTGCCGTTGAAGACCACGGCCTGGTGGGCCTTGAACTCGCGGGGCAGGAATTCCTGCAGGGCCTTGACCAGGGGCGTGCCGGCGGAAACCGCCGCCTCGAGCTCGGTGGCGATGTCGTCCAGGGCGCAGGCCACGGCGGCGTTGAGGGCGATGTTGATGGGCGCGATGGACTGGGAGGAGCCGAGGGCGCGGAACTCGAACTTGTTGCCCGTGAAGGCGAAGGGGCTCGTGCGGTTGCGGTCCGAGAGGTCCATGGGCAGGGGCGGCAGGGAGGAGACGCCGATCTCCATGGCCTGGGCCCTGCGGCTCTTGGCCTTGTGGCCTTCGACTATGCCCTCGATGACGGAGCTGAGCTGCTCGCCGAGGTAGACGGAGACGATGGCCGGCGGGGCCTCGTTGGCGCCCAGCCTGTGGTCGTTGCCGGCGCCCACGGTGCCGAGGCGCAGGGCGACGGCGTACTTGTGCACGGCCCTGAGCACGGCTGCCAGGAAGACCAGGAACTGGGCGTTGTCCTGCGGGGTGGAGCCGGGGTTGAGCAGGTTCTGGCCGTTGGAGTCGGCAAGGGACCAGTTGTTGTGCTTGCCCGAGCCGTTGACGCCGTCGAAGGGCTTTTCGTGGAGCAGGCAGACGAAGCCGTGGCGGCCGGCCAGGTGGCGCATCATGTTCATGGTGAGCATGTTGTGGTCGCAGGCGGAGTTGGCTTCCTCGTAGACCGGGGCGAGCTCGAACTGGCCGGGCGCCACCTCGTTGTGGCGGGTCTTGGCGGGAATGCCGAGCTTGAGCAGCTCGTTCTCCACGTCCTCCATGAAGCTCATCACCCTGGAGGGGATGGCGCCGAAGTAGTGGTCCTCCAGCTCCTGGCCCTTGGGCGAGGGGGCGCCGAGGAGGGTGCGTCCGCACATCTGCAGGTCAGGCCTGAGCATCGCCAGGTTGCGGTCCACCAGGAAGTACTCCTGCTCGGGGCCCACCTGGGGATGCACGCTCTGGGCCGACTCGTTGCCGAAGAGGCGCAGGATGCGCAGAGCCTGGCGGGAGAGGGCCGAGATGGAGCGCATGAGCGGGATCTTGCGGTCCAGCGCCTCGCCCGAATAGCTGTAGAAGTAGGTCGGCACGTGGAGCGTGGCGGAGTAGGGGCCGGGCACGATGAAGACGGGCACCGTGGGATCCCAGGCCGTGTAGCCTCTGGCCTCGAAGGTCGAGCGCAGGCCGCCCGAGGGGAAGGAGGAGGCGTCGGGCTCGCCGCTGATGAGCATCTTGCCCGAGAACTCGCTGATGGCGCGTCCGGGACCCGCGGGGGTGATGAAGGCGTCGTGCTTTTCGGCCGTGAGGCCGGTCATGGGCTGGAACCAGTGGGTGTAGTGGGTTGCGCCCATCTCCAGGGCCCAGTCCTTCATGGCGCTGGCCACCACGTCGGCGATGTCCGGATCGAGGCGCGCGCCCTCGCTGATGATCTTGGCGAGCTTGCGGTAGACGTCCTTGGGCAGGCGCCGCTGCATCATGTCGAGGGTGAAGACGTGGGAGCCGTAGATCTCGTCGGCGGGCTTGCCTGCCGCCTGATCCGGGGTGACGGGGGCCGTTTCCATGGCCTTGAACAGCGCTTCGCTTCTGGCTGTCATCGTGTCTGCTCCTTGTGCTTGCGTTGCGTTTTTGCCGCTTGTGCTGGCTGCGGGCTTTCGCTTGCGCGACTGCGTTGGGGAAAAAGTTCTGCCGGGAAAAATGTTCTGCGGAGGCCTACA
>JAEEPQ010000213.1 GCA_016284885.1 Desulfovibrio sp. | reverse complement strand
TTCTTCGAAGAGGGCGTGCGCGGGCTCAAGCCGCTCATTCTCAATAAGGTCGCCGAGGACATCGGCATGCACGAGTCGACGGTGAGCCGCATCACCACGAACAAGTACGCGGCTACGCCCCACGGCCTCTTCGAGCTCAAGTTCTTTTTCAACTCGGCCGTGGAGATGACGGACGGCGGCCAGGTGGGCTCCGAGAGCGTCAAGGCCTTCATCAAGAAGATCATCGCCGGCGAGGACCCCAGAGAGCCCCTGAGCGACGAGGAGATAGGCGCCCGTCTTAAGGACAAGCTCGGCGTGGCCATTGCCCGCCGCACCGTGGCCAAGTACCGCGGCGCCCTTGACATCCCCTCGTCGTCCAAGCGCAGGAAGGTCCTCTAGCCGGGCTTGCGCCTCCTGCCCGGCCCCTTCGCCTCCGCCTTCCAGGGGGCGGCGTCGCTCTGCCAGGGCAGGCTTTTCAGCCTGTCGAGCGCTTCCTTCGACCCCTGCCTTGCGGCCTGGGCATAGCACTGCCTGGCCCGCTCGCGGTTCTGGTCTATGCCTATCCCCTTGGCGTGCTTGTCGCCGAGCCTGATCAGGGCCTCGACGTCACCCTTGCCGGCGGCCCTGGCGAGCAGGGCGTGGGCCTCGCCGGCCTTGCTGGACGCGATCCAGCCCCGCTCAATGGCCTCCGAGAGCAGGCGCATGCCTTCGGGGTCTTCCTGGTCTGCCAGCCCGTGCAGATGCCTGTCGAGCCAGCCCCCCGCCAGGCTGGGGTCGCCGCAGGCCAGGGATCGCCTGGCCATGCCGGTTCTGGCATCGGCATGCCCGAGCTCTGCGGCCTTGGCAAGCGCGCTCCAGCCTTCGGCCTCGCAGTCTGCGCCCATCTTCAGCAGGAGCCGCCCCAGGTGGTAGTGCCCCTCGCTGGCGCCGGCCAGGGCTGCCTTGCGGAAGCAGGAAAGCGCAAGGCGCCAGTCCCGGTGCACGAAGATCCCCTCTTCCAGCAGGATGCCGTAAAGCACGGCGGAAGTTGCGCTGCCAAGCTCCGCAGCCCGGCGCAGAATCCCGGCGGCCTTGGCCGCGCGCATCAGGCCATGGCCCTTCGTCGCGGGTCCCTGCCTGCCCTTTGCGGCTTTCCTTGCCTGGTCAAGCAGGTCCTTGGCCTGCATTTCCATTGAATCGACATGCCCGAGACTGGCAGCCTTGGCGTGGAGCTTCATGGCATCTGAGCGATCAGGGGCGCCGGGAGCGCCTTGGGCTGCGAGCAGCGCGAGCTCGTGCAGGGCCTGGGGGTGGTCCTTTCGGCAGGCATCCTTAAGAATGCTGCAGGCCTCTCCGGTCAGGGCGGCGCTTGCGGAGCCCTTGGCCTGCTCCGCCAGGGAAAGCTTGCGCCGAGCCATGGCCAGCATGGCCTCGGCATCGTCAAGGCTGGCGGCCTGCGCCATGAACTGCCAGGCGCTGTCCTCGTCAGGAAGCTTTCCGTCGCCCTTGCCGGTCTTGGCTGCCTCAAGCGCCATCTCGGCGAGCCGGCGCAGGCTCGGGGCATGTCTGCCTGCCTGCAGGAAGCGGAATGCCGCCTCCGCTTCGTTGCGTTCTGCAAGCGCCATGTTGCCCAGCTCGAAGCAGGCTTCCGACAGGCCGAGGGAGGCCGCGCGGACGAGTATGGCCGTCCCTTCGGCCCTGCGGCCGGCGTCTGCGTCGCCGGCAAGCAGAATGCCGAGCCGGACCAGGGCCTTGGGAAGGACAGCCGAGGCCAGGCGCAGGAAATGTTCGGCGCGCCTGGGATCGGCCTTGCAGCCCCGTCCCGCGGCAAGCCAGACGCCGGCTTCGTACTGGGCTTCGGGATCCTCTTCGGCTGCGAGCTCCATCCAGTGCCAGGGCGCCGCCATGGCGTTCCTGCTGGTCTTCGATCCAGCCAGAAGCAGGGCCAGCTTGCGCTGGCAGGTCCGATCGCCCCGTTCGGCGGCGGCCGAAAGCCAGCCTATGCAGGCCCTGCCCGGGCGATGCCTGCGCACAAGGCAGTTCTCGCCCATGACCCGCAGGGCGTGGAGCGAGCCTTCTCTGGCAAGATGCGCCAGCCTGTCCATGCAGGCCCTGCGGTCGCGGAGCGAAAGCTTGCCGAGCCGGCCCTTGACGCGCAGGTCAAGGAGCTTGGCGAGGCAGTTTGGGCTTGAGACCGAGCCTGCCTTGTAGAGCCTGGCAGCCTCCTGGACGGCCCCGGGGCCGAGGTTCAGCGCGAGCACGGCGTCGCCGGCGCGCTCCAGGGCTAGGGGGCTGCCCGTGGAAAGCGCCTTGGTGAACCAGAAGTGCGAGAGCACGAGATTGTAGGCCGGCGTTCTTGCCAGAAACCACTGGCTGAGGCCGAGCATGGCGTCGAGGTCTCCGGCATGGGCGGCCTTGGCAAGCCAGCACAGGCCGCAGGGCTGGTTTGCTGGACGGCTCCTGCCGTAGAGCAGCTGGGTGCCAAGCTCAGCCTGGGCCCAGGGCCTGCCGGCATGGGCCAGGGCAGACAGTTCGTCCTTGGCGCCGGCTTCGGCGGAAGGGATGGCTGGCGGAGAGCTGGGAGGAAGGTCGGAGGCGGGACAGTCGGGCTTGCTTGTCATGCTTGGCTTCTCCTGGAGCGGCTGGGGTCGCCGTGGCTTGAAGGTTGTGGTGGGTGCCGGGACGGGCGGGCTCCGGGGCCGCCTCTGTCGGGGCGCCGCCTGACGGGCCAACAGGGCCTGACCGGCGGATGGAGAAGACATGAAGAGAACGAAAATTTTGCAAAGCATGGAGCGGGCGAAGTGGCCCGGGAGACAGCATGTAAGGAAGAAAGAGCAGAAAATGCAAGGACTTGTTGGGTTTTGCAGAACATTCCCTGTGAAGGCAAAGCTAGGAACAGCTTGCCTTTCAAATGGAAGCTTTGTGTTTACAGCCTTGCGTGAGAAGTTTTTGCGTTTTTTGTTGACAACCGTAGCCAGCCGTCAAGCCAAGCTGCCCCGCTTCCGCGCGCCCTGCACGGGAAGTTGACAATACTGGCGGTGGATGCGACTTTCGTATCGAGGACTTCTGCTCGCTCCCGCTGGGACGGGAGCCTGCGCAAAAGGCCCTTGTAGCTGAACAGCACCGGCGGACGCAGGGGCTTTCCTGCATCCGGACTTGAAGCTCCCCGCGCGGCTCCGGCCGGCCCCTCCCGAGGTCTGGACTGTCTGGAGGGGCGGGGGAAAACAAGGAGTACGTATGAACATTGCCTTCACTTTCAAGAATTTCGAAGCTTCCGAGCACCTCAAGAAGTACGCCCGCCGCCGCATGGAGAAGATGGGCCGCTTCTTCGGCAAGTCCTCAGGCCTTGAAGTCGGCGTCGTCCTTACCGTGGACAAGTTCCGCAACCGCTGCGAAGTGACCGTGGTCGGCGAGGGGCTGCACCTCAACGCCAGCGAGCAGGCGAGCGACATGTACGCGGCCATCGACCTCGTGCACGACAAGCTCGAAAGCCAGATCAAGAAGCACGTCGCCCGCCTGAAGGAACAGCGCCGCGAGGCCCGCAACGCCAGCGTCGACGTCTTCACCTACAATCTTGAAGGCGAAGCCGAGGGCGAGGGCGTTGTCGGCACCAACCGCTTCAATCCCAAGCCCATGCACCTCGAAGAAGCCGTCATGCAGCTTGACAGCATCGGCTCCGAATTCCTGGTCTTCCTCAACGCCGAGTCTGGGCGCGTGAACGTCGTCTACCGCCGCCGCAACGGCGCGTACGGCCTCATCGACCCCATCGTCTAGCAGACTTCCGATGCCGTGCAGGGCGCGCGGGCCTTCTCCGCGCCCTGCAGGCCTCAGCCGTCCCTCCCGGACGCATCCGGAGCAGCGCATGGACACGCACGCCAAGCCAGACTTTCCGTCCAATCTTCCGCCAGGCGCGACCCCTGCATCCTCTGCTTCGGCGCCGGACAGGCGCCCTGACGCAGCCCAGCTCCCCGAAGCGGACGAAGAGGCCGGCAAAATCGGGTCCGAGGCCGGCAGAATCGGGCCCGATGCCGT
>JAEEPQ010000212.1 GCA_016284885.1 Desulfovibrio sp. | reverse complement strand
TGCCGCCCAGGCCGTACATGTCCGTGAAGACGGTGTTCAGCCGGTATCCGGCGGCGTTGAACAGCTTGCCGAGCCGGTTCTTCTCTCCGGCGAGCACAGTCCTCAGGCTTGTGGCATACCGCGAAAGAGAGCGCAGGCCCCGCGGTTCGCGTCCCGGAACGAAGGACGGATGGAAGGAGCCCTGCTTGGCAACCCTGGCGAGCCAGTCTGCATCGTTCTTGTCGGTCTTGCGCCCCCTCATTCCCTTGATTTCCCTGGCATTGGCGACGGCGATGTTGACGCCCGCCTCGAGCAGGGCATCGTAGGCCGACATCCAGTACACGCCGGTGCTCTCCATGAGGACGATTTCGACGCCGAAGGGAGCAAGGAACGAGACGAGAGCCTTGAGTCCCTGCCCGGTGAAGGTGTCGAACTCGCCGCGCACGAACCTGCACTGGGAGCCGTCCCCGACAGGAACAATGACGGATACGACGGCCAGGGACTGATGGATGTCTATGCCTGCGGCCGTGGAGTATAGATCGGTTACGATGTCTGCCATGGCGGCCAGCCTCCTGGTTTTGGAAGTCAGGCTGCCAGCTGCCGTACGGCATGCCGCGGATGCCCGCGACAGCGCCATATTACCATGGGAGCACGAAGCGTCGAGTCTGGGGTGCGACGGACAGAAGGCGGGTAAGTTTTCATGCACGTAGGCACGTAAATATGGTGACACCCTTGTGCCTGACTTCTGTTTCACATTTTCATGGACGGGGGCGAAAGTCAGCGCCTTCATGGCCACTTTTCATGGACGGGGGCGAAAGTCAGCGCTTACATGGCAAGTTCTGCCGGCAGGCCGTCTCTGGCATGGGAAAAGAGCCCGGGCGGGCGCCCTTCCTGCCCGGTTTTCCCCTGCGAGGGGGGCTGCAAAGCCTTTTGAGGTGCTATGATATTGCCCTGCTCCAGAGCTTGTGCAGGGGGATCTGCACGGGTCCTTGCTCAATCCGGTCAATTTTTGGTCCACCCAGGGCAGGGAAAAACGCATCTGCGCTAGGGTTTTCGAAAAACTGCGTAAATTCAAAAGCTTGTGTGGCAAAACGCAGTAAGCCCGCGGCGTATGCACCTGTCTGTTTCTCTGAAATCGCTGGTTTGGCAGGAAAATGATCTGTTTGTTGCCATGCAGGTGTAGACAGGCGAGTGCAAAGCTAGGTATAGAAGATTTACATAATTGTAGAAGCTTGGATTTTGACGTCCGCAGGGTTGCGGCGCCGGGCTTCCACCCCCCCCAGCGGAGGAGGTACCGAGCCATGTCAGTCGCAGATAAGCTTGCCATTACGCCGGAAATGCTTGATCTGGCCGCACGGCTGGACGAATTCAAGGGTTCTTGGCGGGCCGTTGGCGCCCTGCCCCGGCGACAGCTGCAGGATCTTAAGGAAAGGGCCTACGCCGATGACATCCTGGCAGCCGTCCGCTACTCGCGCCTGAGCATCACGGAAAGAAAGGTGCACAAGATCATCTCCGCGCGGGTGCCCTTCGAGCCCACCACGCCGTCGGAAAGTCTGGCCGAAGCCTACCGGGCCTGCACCCTCCGCCTTGAGGAGGGAAGCCTGAGCATGGATCTGAACGTGGCTTCCATCTGCGAGCTGCACAGGATTCTCATGGGCCCTGTGGCTGGCGTGGACTCCGTTGTCGGCACCTGCGTCTCCGACGTGCTGGAAGGCTCGCTCGAAGCGCTATGCCAGTGGAGCTCTGAAGCCCTGCGCCACCGCACCCTGCACCCTCTGCTCCTCGTCTCCATCTTCTGCGCCTCCTTCGCGGTCATGCACCCCTTCAAGGACGGCAACTCTCTGCTTGTCTGCCTGCTCCAGCGCTGGCTGCACCTGAAGAACGGCTACGCCTTTGTGGCCTACATCCCGCTGACTGCGATGCTGCTCTCGGAGTGTCCCGCCTTTACGGCCCCGCGCGATGGCCTGACGCCCCTCCAGATTCTGCGCAGGGAGATGCAGATCTCGTCGGCCAATTCTGCCGAGGAGCCCAACTGGCAGCCCTGGATCATGTTCTACCTCTCCGTCCTGACCAAGGCGGTGGCCGTACTCAGAGATCGTCTGGACCGCGAGGAGGATCTCTTCGCCTCCCAGCCCGAGCTCTCCATGCAGATTCTCGTGCAGGCCCGGTCCCGCGGCCGCGTGACCCTGCGCGACATGGTCGAGAGCACCGGCGTGAGCCGCAACACGCTCAAGGAGCATTTCAAGAATCTCGTTGACGAGGGGCGCATCGTCATGCACGGCAAGGGTCGCGGGGTCTGGTACTCGCTGAGCTAGCCCTTTTCTGCCCTTCGTCCGTCTGACCGGCCTCGGCGCCCTTCAAGAGCCTCTCGGCGCCTTCAGGCTCTGGCCGTGGCGAGCTCCTCCCAGCGCGTGGTGCTGGACGGCGAGAGCCTCGTCTGCTTCATCTGCCAGGCCGCCTTGGCGCCGGCGGGAAGCCCTGAGGACGCATAGACGAGGGTTCGTCTGCCGTAGCGGGCGTTCACCGCATCGAGAGCCTGCATGAGCCTGGCCGACCTGGCCTCTGCCGCCGGATCGGCCAGCAGGGAGAGCTGCCGCCTCGCTGCGGGCTCGAGGCCGTAGAGCAGCACGCCCGCCTTGGCGTAGCAGTAGCCGGGCCGCCAGGCGCTGAGAACCGCCTCTCTGGCCGCGCGCACCACGGCGCCCGTGTCGTCCGTGGCCGGCATGAGGCGCCGGCTGGCGCAGCCCGCGTAGGAGGGCCCCTGGCCGAAGAAGGATGTGCGCAGGCTCGCGCCCACGCCGCCTGCCAGCAGGCCTTCGGCGCGCAGCTTCTCGCAGGCCCGTTCGGCAAAGGCGCAGACGGCCTCCAGCACGTCGCCCTTCAGCTCCGTCTTGCGCCCAAAGGAGCGCGAGACCACGAGCGTCTGCCGCAGTGCCGGGCCTTCGCCCTCCTTGGACGCCGGCAGGCCCCGCAGCTCCAGCACCGTGTCCCAGCCGGGCGTGCCGAGATGCCGGCGCACCCAGAGGTCGCTCTGCTGGCTGAGCCGCCAGGCGTTGGCAATGCCGTGCGCCTGCAGGCGGGCCGCCAGGCGGCGTCCTATCCCCCAGACGTCCTCCACGGCAAGCCCCTCGAGCCGTTCCTGAAACTTTGGGGCCTGCGGATCGAGGCAAAAGATGCTGGCCCCGCTCTGCTTGGCGATGCGGTTGGCCGCCTTGGCGAGGGTGCGGGTGCAGGCTATGCCCATGGACACGGGGATGCCGGTCCAGCGCAGCACCCGGCGCCTGGCCATGTCCGCGGCCTCCCAGGCCTGCAGAGCCTCGGCCCCCTGCAGACGGCAGAAGGCCTCGTCGATGGAGTACTGGCGCACGTCCTGGAAGAGGCTCTCGAGGGTCTGCATGACCCTGTCCGAGAGGTCGCCGTAGAGGGCGAAGTTCGAGGAGAAGACGGCCGTGCGCGTGCGTTCCAGCAGGGCGCGGATCTTGAACTCGGCGGCGCCCATGGGGATGCCGAGCTGCTTGGCTTCGGCCGAGCGGGCGATGACGCAGCCGTCGTTGTTGGAGAGCACCACCACCGGCCGGCCGGCCAGATCGGGACGGAAGAGCCGCTCGCAGGAGGCGTAGAAGTTGTTGCAGTCGGCCAGAAGCCAGAGCCCGCTAGAGCTTGTGCACGGCATAGGTCACCACGCCCCAGATGCAGACGTCCTCCCGATCCGTGACGTCGAATTCGGGATAGCTGGGATTGGCCGGCACAAGCAGGGTCCGCCCTCCCCGTCTGGCCAGGCGCTTGACGGTGAGTTCGCCCCCCACGGCGGCGATGACGGTCCGCCCGCTTCGCGGCTCCAGGGAGCGGTCCACCACCAGCAGATCGCCGTCGCGTATGCCGGCGCCCTCCATGGAGTCGCCGCTGGCGTGCAGGAAGAAGGTGGCCGTCTCGTTGCGCACCAGATGGCGGTGCAGATCGAGCCTGTCCTCGACGCTGTCGTCTGCCGGCGAGGGGAAGCCCGCCTGCACGGCCGCGAG
>JAEEPQ010000211.1 GCA_016284885.1 Desulfovibrio sp. | reverse complement strand
TTCTCGCCGGTGATGCCGCAGCGCTCCGTGAGCCTGCTGGCGGCATGGATGGTGCGAGTGGCGCTGTTGACGAGGAAGATCTCGCCCAAGGACGAATTGACGAACATGAAGGAAGCCTCCGTGGCGCAGGCTGGGAACGCAGTCCTGCGAAGCGCTAGGATACCCGCGCGCGGGGCCAAAGGGCAAGAGCTTTAGACAGGCGCATCGCCTGAGCGATCGGGCGCAAGATCGTGCGCAGGATCAAGCCTCCCCGGATAGAGGGCATGGCCGGCTATGCTTGTCATGTTCTGGCAGCAGAAGGGGACAAGCCGGCCGTCGGGACGGACGATGTGGATGCAGCAACCGCGCAGCCGCTCGACGTCCACGCTCAAAGCGTCCTGGAAGGCCATGCCCGAGAGCGTGAAGCGCCTGTCCGCGCTCCTGGCTACCAGGAACTGGGAAAAGGCGTCCTGCGGGCCTTCTCCGCAGCAGTCTGCGCCTGCGCCGTCGCCTCGGCCGGCGTCCTGGCTAGGCCTCGCCCACAGCCTCGCCGTATAGGCCTTGGCAATGCGCGAACCTTCGGCAGCCGCAACGGCCATGCCGCCGCCCATGGCCTTGTCCATGCCCTCCCGTTCGCTCTTGAGGCCGGAGCCCACGCGGGCATAGACAGCGTTGAAGCTGCAGAGGGAGTGCTCGCAGTGCGGCGGATGGAAGTCTGTCCCGTGCACCCATTCGGGCGCCTGGTCGCAGAAGGCCTGCATGACGTGGGCCAAGGTAAAGCGGCGCGAGGACATGAGGCCGCAAGGAGACCGGCCAAAGAAGGAAGCCGGCTGGACGTGCAGCCCCCGGACCACGGGCCCCCGGCGGACGGCATCGCGCAAGAGATCCCCCAATTCGGTCTCGTTGACGCCGGCAACGACCGTGGCCACGAAGACCACGCCAAGGCCGGCGCGTGCGCAGTGCTCAACGGCCCGCTCCTTCAGCTCCAGCAGGTTCGGCACGCGCGTTCCGCGGAGCACGGCCAGGCGTTCCGGATCAAGGGAGTCCCACTGAAGGTAGACCGAGTCGAGGCCTGCTTCAGCCAGCCTTTGGGCAAGCTCGGGATCCCGGCCAAGCAGGACGCCGTTGGTGTTGACCTGCACCAGCGGAAAGCCCAGGGCCTTGGCCTCGCGGACAAGGTCCGGCAGATCCGCCCGCAGCGTTGGCTCGCCGCCGGAGAACTGGACGTTGCACCGGCCAGACGCTTCGAGCAGGCGCTTGAGCTGCCCTGAGACCGTCTCGCGCGAAGGATCAGGCGGAGGGGCCTGGCCTCCGGCATCGGCGTAGCACAGGGGACACGCGAGATTGCAGGCAAGCGTCAGCTCCAGCAGGCCATGGCAGGTATGCTGGGCATGGCTGGGGCAGAGACCGCAGTCGTAGGGACAGCCCTTGTCCGTTCCGGTCTGGGGGCGTTCCGGATAGGAGGGCGTCTTGACCACATGCCACTGGTCAAAGGAGCACAGGCTTGGCACCGCATCCCGTGCCGGCCAGACCAGCGCCGAAAAGCGGCCGTGCTGGGGGCAGGTGCGCGTCAGGTAGACGGCGCCGTCCCCGTCTTCTTCATACGCCGCCTCGAGCCTGCGCAGGCAGACAGGGCACAGGCTCTGGGTCGCATGCATGCGCTTCACGCCGGCCCCCTAGCCCAGATGGGCGTTCACGTCGAGGCCGTAGCTCTCCACGAGCTCGCATATCTTCTCCCAGCACTCGGCCAGAAGCTCGCCGCAGGCCACGGGATCGCGGAGGCCGTTCTCGTCGGCCTCGGCACCCAGGCCGTCCGCCACCTGCGGGCAGGCATAGCCGCCGTACTTGCTCGTCCGCTCATAGAACCAGGTGGCGTACTCGTTGATGATGGGGGTCTGCATGGGATTCGGCTCTTCGTTCGAGGCCCCCTTGCCAGTCAGGATAGACAGCGCGCAGGCGCCGCCGGGAAGCAGGCCGCAGGGCCCCTCAGACTGGCCCATGCCGTGGCACAGCGCCTGCTGGGAGCGGACCAGCGCCGGGTTCTCCTCGCCTCTGGCGTTGAGCATGAGCAGGACGAGCAGCTGGCTGCAGCAGTAGCCTTCCCTGACAAAGGGCAGGACATCCATAAGAATGGGGTTCATGGAAGCTCCTTTGAGTTTGGCAAGCCAGAACGCCCGGAGAGGAAGACGGCGCACGGCCAAGGTTGAACAGGATGTTCGCTGGGACAGCGCTCAGACAAAACAAGCTCCGCGTGCCCGTGAAGGCAGAGCGGAGCTTGGGAAATGTGTGGTGGGCCCACTAGGACTCGAACCTAGGATCAACCGGTTATGAGCCGGTAGCTCTAACCAACTGAGCTACGGGCCCGCCGAAGGTTGAGTTAGCCAAAGTACTGCCCAGTGTCAAGCTCCGCTTGAAGACCGTCAATGGCGCTTGCGGGCCAGAAAAAGCCCGTAGCCGTAGCGCTTCCGGACTTCATTCGCGCAGGGCGCGCAGGCGCCAGCCCCCCTGTCAGCGGACTTGGGAAGCAGCCAGGAAAGCTCGTCCGCCAGATCGTACCAGACGAGCTTGGCCATGAAGAGGGCAAGCGCATGGCTGACATCCTCCCGGTGCAGGACGTCGAAGCCGGCGTCCGCAAGCGCCAGCCCCCAGTCCGCCAAGGTAAGCGCTCCGGCAAGGCAGCTGCCCCCTCTGGCAAGATAGGGACTGGCCGCGCCGGCGTCCGGCACAGGCTGGGGCCGGTTCGTGCGCAGGACAAGGTCCTGGACAAGGAGCAGGCCTCCAGGCTTCAGCACCCGGGCAATGCCGGCAAGCGCCACGGCGAGATCGGGCGCCAGGGAGAGCGTGCACTCAGCCAAGGCGCCGTCAAAGACACTGTCCTTGAAGGGCAGCCGCATGAAGTCGCCCTGAACGAGATGGAATGGCCCGCCAGGCGATCCTGCGTCCAGCTGGCCCGGATGCCAGTCAATGCCGACGGCGCCGAAGCCCTTCCCAGAAAGCTCGCGTGCGCTGGCACCCGTCCCGCAGCCCGCGTCGAACACCAGCCCGCCCTGCGCAAGGCCTGCTTCGGCCATGAGATCAAGGCCGTAGCGGGTGAGCTCGAGGCCGCCCGGGCGCAGGGTCTCGCCGCAAGCCTCGCGGAAGGCTTCGGTGCCGTAGAGCGGGAGGCTCACTTGTCCTCCAGCAGTCCTTCCGCCTCGACCATCTTGCCCGTGGCGAGCGACTCGGGAACCAGGGTCATGCCGCACTTGGGACAGCGCGGCAGCGTCACGTCAAAGGCGCCCTGCAGGTACAGGGCCTGCACCTTGAGCTGCTCCAGAGGCACATGGCAGCGCCCGCAGATCCACTTGCCGTGGTCGGGCTTGAAGTTCTTTTCGCGGTTCAGCATGGCGTCTCCCCCTCCTTCCAGCTGTTCCAGGTATCTTCCATGCGGGTCTGCATGTCGACGAACTGCCCCTCCGCCAGATACTTGGGGACCATGGTCAGCCCGCACTTGGGACAGCGCGGCAGCGTGAGCAGAAGGCCGCCGTGGGAGTAGCGGGTGCTGACCTCGATCTGCTCCAGGGGCACATGGCAGCGCCCGCAGGTCCAGCGGCCCCGGTCAGGCGCATAGCTTTTCTTCAGATCCTCCAGCATCAGGCCTTCTCCATCTGGTCCTCGGACAGGGCGTTGCTCGGGCTCTCGCCGCCGGCGCCGGGCACGCGCATGCGGTGGCACCAGGCATCGTGGACAAGGAAGCTGCCGTCCTCGCGCTCCTCGTACTCGACCCAGAAGGTGACGTTGCGGGGGCGCCAGCTTGTCAGATGCCGTCCGCTCTCCTCGTCGATGAAGAACTTGCCACTCTGCCTGCCGAAGGCAAGCGTGCCCTCGACGTCCTCCTGGAGGATGTGCTTGGCTTCCAGCTTGGAGAGCATCTTCGTGGAGTACTCCACCACGGCGACAGGCGTTGGCTCGGGGACGATCTCGCCTGTGAGCTCCTTCAGGAGCAGGCGACGAAGCTTCGCCCTGCTGGCCCGACGCTCAGAGAGCCCTGTTCCCGACGAGGCGCCAATGCCGGGCTTGGCGTCACCGAAGGGCAGGACGTCGAGC
>JAEEPQ010000210.1 GCA_016284885.1 Desulfovibrio sp. | reverse complement strand
CATCTCCGGCTGGGCCGGCCCGACGAGCTCGCCAAGCGCGTCTGGACGGCCCAGATCCAGGTGCTCTTCCCCATCATTGAAATGCAGCGCACGCGCCTCGTCGACCACCTCCGGCCCCAGCTCGAGGAGGCCCTCGACCGCCTCCGGGTGGAGCAGTTCGGGGCTAGGCTCGACTCTCCCGACGAGCTCGAGTTCGGCACCCTCGTCTACCTGCTCGCCCTGCGCACGCCCGAGGGCGAGCGCGAGGTCTACGTGCCGGACGAGGCCCTGCGCGAAACCGTCCACAGCCTGCGCGACGCCCGCAATCTTCTGGCCCACCGCCACCAGCGCTGCACGCCGGCCCAGATCGACTTCATCCTGGAGCGCGAGTCCCGCGCCCTCGGCCTCGACTGGACACCCCTGCAACCATCCCAACAAGGAGCGGCATCATGACCCTCAAGCTCTCCGTCCCCGACCGGGGCAAGGCCTGGAAGACGGCCGTCGTGCCCCGGACCCTGCACTTCAAGGAGCCGGCCGGCACCTCCCGGGGCGTCTACCGCGAACGCCAAGTGTGGTACGTTGCCATCAGGGACCGCCAGGGACGCTTCGGCGTCGGCGAATGCGCCCCCCTGCCGGACTTGAGCTGCGACGCCGGTCCGGAGCTGCCCGCCCGCCTCGCCGAAGCCTGCCGGCGCTTCGAGCAGACCGGATCCCCCGAAAGCGCGGCAACCCCAGACTGCCCCTCGGTGCGCTTCGCCCTGGAGACGGCCCTGGCCCACGCCGAGGCCGGCACCGTGCGCTTCTGGGAAACGCCCTTCAGCCGGGGCGAGACCGGCATCCCCATCAACGGCCTCGTGTGGATGGGCAGCCGCGAGGAAATGGCCAGGCGCCTTGAAGCCAAGCTGGAAGCCGGCTTCGAATGCATCAAGATCAAGATCGGCGCCATCGGCTTCGAGGACGAGCTCGCCCTGCTTCGGCACATCCGAAGCCTCTACCCCAGCCCCGACGATCTGGAGCTGCGCCTCGACGCCAACGGCGCCTTCACGCCCGAGAACGCCCTCGAGCGCCTGGAGCGGCTCGCCGAGTTCCTCCCCCACTCCCTCGAGCAGCCCCTGCGCCAGGGCCAGTGGGAGGAGATGCACCGCATCTGCCGCGAAAGCCCCATCCCCATCGCCCTCGACGAGGAGCTCATCGGCGTCAGCGACCATGCCGGCAAGGCAGCCCTGCTCGATGCCATCCGTCCCCGCTACGTGGTCCTCAAGCCAAGCCTCCACGGCGGCCTGCGTGGTGCCGACGAGTGGGTGCGGCTTGCCAAGGCCAGAGGCATAGGATCCTGGGTCACCAGCGCCCTCGAGTCCAACGTCGGGCTCAACGCCATCGCCCAGTGGTGCGCCGTGAAGCTGCCCGAGATGCCCCAGGGCCTCGGCACGGGCCAGCTCTTCACGGACAATGCCGAGGGCTTCCCCATCTGGCTCGAGGGCTCCGAGATGCGCTGCGACCCCGCAGGGGCCGAACCCGATCTCCTGGGCTGGCTCGGCATCGAACTCGATGGCTAGCGCATTCGACGCGCTTGCTCGCCTTGAAGACGAGCGCCTGGACCTTCTGCGGGATCTTCCCCTCGCCCTCTGCGGGCGCAGGCTTGCCGGCGCGGCGCTTTCCTGCTTTGTGCAGGAGCGCTTTGCCGAAGCCGGCTTCAGCGGCGATCTGGCCCGCTTTCTTGCCCAGTGGCGCTCGCCCGATGCCTTTGTTCCCGTGGACACCTCGGGCTCGACCGGCAGCCCCAAGCGCCTGCTGGCGGACAAGCGCCGCATGGCCCAGAGCGCCCGCCGCACCTGCGCCTTTCTGGGCCTCAAGCCTGGCGACAGGGCCCTGCTCGCCATGCCCCTGCGCTACATCGCCGGCAAGATGGTGGTGGTGCGCGCCCTGGTCTGCGGGCTGGATCTCGTCCCCGTCGAGCCCTGCCTCGCGCCCTTCGGGCAGCTTGACGCCCCCTGCGGCTTTGCCGCCGTCACGCCCATGCAGGCCTGGGAGAGCCTGAAGGAGCCCCGAAGCCGGGACATGCTCCTTGCCTCGCGCCATCTGCTCCTTGGCGGCGGGCCCGTTTCGGCAGAGCTTGCGGAACTGCTCCGCGACGCCCCCTGCCAGGTCTGGTCCAGCTACGGCATGACCGAGACCCTCTCCCACATTGCGCTCAGGCGCGTCAACGGCCCCTGCGCCAGCGAGTGGTACGAGCCGCTTCCAGGCGTTGTCCTCAGCCTCTCCGGCGAAGGGACGCTGTGCATCAGCGCCCCCGCCGTCTGCGAGGGGACGCTCGCCACCAACGACCTCTGCGAGATGGACGGCACGGGGCGCTTCCGCATCCTCGGCCGGCGCGACAACGTCATCGACAGCGGCGGCGTCAAGGTGCAGATCGAGGCCGTGGAGGCCCTGCTCGGACCTGCCATGCACGCTCCCTTCTGCATAGCCGGCGTGAAGGATCCCCGGCTCGGGGAGAAGATCGTCCTGCTCCACGAGGAAGAGGCTGATCCTGCCGAACTCGAGGCCAGGGCCAGGCAGGTGCTTCCCCGCCACTGGGTGCCGAGGGCCTGCTTCAAGGTGGACGCCCTGCCAAGGACAGGCACGGGCAAGCCGGCCAGAAAGGAGGCCAGGGAAATGGCGGAACGCCTCGCCAAAGCCGTCTGGTGATAGTGCGCAAGCCGCCCTCCTCTGCCCCGCCCCTGCGGCTTCGGCGCCGGCAGTTGCCCTCCCCAGGCCTTGCGCTGTAGATTCCGGCACCGCCGAAGCGCTTCCGCGCGATCCGGCATCCGCCGCATCCCCACATTCAAGGACGTCCCATGGCCCAGGCCAATCAGAACATCATCCTGACACCCACAGGCAGGCTCCGCTTCGAAGGCGGAGAGGACAAGCCCTGGCAGGAACTCTGGTTCCGCCTGGGAGCCAGGCGCACCCCGCAGACAGACGCCGTGCACGCCTTCTGGCACGGCATAGGCGCCGCCTGCATCACGGCCCTCTGCCACGTGGCCGCGCCCGAAGCGGATCCCGAAGCCGAGGCTGCAGGTCTTCCCGCCATTCCCCTGCCTGCCGATGCCGAGCGCTGGCTTGCCTCGGCGCCGCCCCTGCCCGGAGGCGAGTATCTTGGCCTGCTCATGCTCCAGACCCTCTGGCAGAAGCTGCTTGCCTGGTGCGCCGAGCAAGCCCTAGCCAAGGGCGGCGTGGCCTCCTTCCTCAAGGCTGAAGCCCCGCAGTGGAGCCACGTGGGCCGCGTCTTCTTCCATCTGGCGGAAAACAAGAACGATCCCAATCATCCCTTCGCCTTCCTGGCCACCTACTCCACAGGCCTCAACGAAAAGGGCCAGCCCCGGCACCTGCCCCTGGCCAACGCCCTCAAGCAGTACGCCCAGGCTAAGGACAAGCCGGCCCTCATGCGGCTGCTCGAGCCCCTCGGCAAGGCGGGACAGGCTCTGCCCTGGGTGCAGAAGATGCTGGACAGCCGCGCCGTCTACCGGCCCCAGCCCTGGGTGCCCCGCCAGGCTCTTGCCTATCTCAAGAGCGCGGCGACCCTCGACGAGTGCGGCATAGGCGTCAGCCTCCCCGACTGGTGGCGCCAGCGCTCCAGGCCCAAGGTCGTGGCCACGGTCAACGCCCGCGAGGGGTCGGCCCTGGACACCTTTGCCCTCTGCGACGTGGACGTGCGCATCGCCATCGGCGACGAGACCCTCAGCGACGAGCAGCTGGCCGCCCTGCTGGCCGAGGCCGGCAGCGACGGCCTCGTCTTCTTCAAGGGCGGCTGGGTGGAGCTCGACCGGGAGAAGCTCGAGCAGGCCCTCAGTCACTGGGAGCGCATCGCCGAGGATGCCAGGCAGGGCCTGGTCTCCTTTGCGGACGGCATGCGCCTGCTTGCCGGCTACGATGCCGGAGGCCAGGCCGAGGCCGGCGAAGAGGACGCCGTGCGCACCTGGTCCTCGCCCCTGCCAGGTGCCGGCTTCAAGGAATTCCTCCAGTCGGCGCGCACGCAGGCCGCAGGCGACATTCCTGGCCTTCGCGCCGAGCTTCGCCCCTACCAGGCCCAGGGCGTGGCCTGGCTCGCCTTCCTCGGCCAGCTCCATCTCGGCGCCT
>JAEEPQ010000209.1 GCA_016284885.1 Desulfovibrio sp. | reverse complement strand
CAGCCACAGGTCTTGATCATGGTCTCGAAGCGCTTCATGGCTTCCTTGTTCCGCTAAATGGACATCGGCGCCTCCTTGTCTTTTTCTTCGCCCGGAAGGAGGCGGCATGCCGGACATCCGCCACTCCCGGCTCCCTTGACTGCGGTCGCAGATGATGCGAGGCAGGGATCGCATAGTCAACGGCGGTGGCGACGCCAAAGCTGCTGGACGAAGCAGAACAGACGCCCGAACGCAGTGTCCGCGCTTGCTGCTCCGGCACGCGATGCCGTCTCAGCGACGGCGCTTTCGGTCTCCGGTTGACAGGCAGTCCGCACCTGCGACGCGATGGAGGCGCTCCCTGTCGCCAGCGGCGCGCTGGATCCGCCGATCCTACGGAACGTGAAGCGGGCGAAGCCGGCAACCAAGCCATGCAGGGAGGCTACCATGAAGCACAAAGTCAAGGTCACGGTTATCGACAAGAAGCTCTACCCCGAGCTTCAGGAGCAGTACTGCGCCGATCCAAAGGCAGGCATGTGTCCCCGCTACAACGTGGGCGACGAGTTCCTCTTCGAGCGGGACAGCGGCACGGACCATTTCTGGGCGTGCGGCGTGAACACGCTTGTCAAAACCACCGCCGATGCAGACACGGTCGCCGGAGGGCCGAAGATGCCCCACTGCTCCGAAGCCTGGGACGCCATATCCCGCTACATCTATGCAGGCCTTCAGGGAGGCTCCATCATGCGCGGCTGGATGCGGGAGGAAAACACCATGATCGCCTGCTGCTCCGACGGTACAAGGCCGGTCATCTTCAAGATAGAGCGGATAGACTACGAATAGCGCCGACCTGCCACGCCGCAGGCCTAGCCGGCCGGTCGAAGCGGAGCTTTCGCCGTGCCGTCCAGGCCCTCCCCCCACATCCGCAGAAGGAGTCTTCCGCTGTGCAGGACATGCTCGAACATCCTCCCACCGGCTGAGGCAATTCTCCCGGATACGGGGGAGGTTGCGGTGGCCACAGCCACGACCTGGACGGCAGGCGCATGCAGATTTCATGGATGGCCCGAGGCACGCGCTTCAAGCCGCCTCCGCGTAAACTGTGCTGGATTTCCCGCAGGCAGGGCCCTCATCTCCCCTGCCCTTCGGCCAAAGTGTTCCTGCTCCTCAAGGGCGCCCTAACACCGTCCTGCCCTTCCCAGCCCAACGCCTTGAAGGCGAGGCACGCCGTCTCCGCCGGCGACGAAGAGGAAGAGGTGGAGAGGGGCGCGATCCCGGGCTTCAAGCTGCTCTATTCCATCAGGTTCAACCCCTTCCGAGCCATCCTGGAGTTCATGCGGAACCTAGCAGGCGATATGGTGTTCCTGGTGCTGCCATCATCTTTGCCGCCCATTCCCTTTCCTGCCAGCCGCAAGCGCAGGGACGAGCGCATTCGTCGCGCGCCGCGCCGACGATGCAGGCCATGCCTGCGCCTATTGCCGACGTCATGGCGGTAAGGCCGTTATCCCTCCGGGAGAGGACCGGCATCTGCGCCCCGGTGCGGGGATGGAACGATCCTGCCGAAGGCCTCCAGCATGGCGACCGGCTTCGCAGTGGCTGGCCCGGAGGATTTCCTCCGAGGCGCCTGGGATGGCGGGACTCCGGACGCGCAGATCACGCGCCCGCGGAGCCAGACTTGAGGGAGTCCTTCCCTGCCCAGCGCCTCGGCATCGAGACACGCCGTCACCGCCTCGGGACACGGACAGCAACCTGCATGCCCGCCTGAACTGGACGCACGCCCTCTCAAAGGCGCATACTGGCCCCGCCTGCGCAGGAACTTCACGATGCGCGACAAATATTAAGGATTGAACCATGGCACATTCCCCCGCATCCATGAACGGCCCCCGGAGCAAGGGGCGTCCCCGGTCGTTCGACAGGGCCAAGGCGCTGGAGGCCGCCCTGCGGACCTTCTGGAAACTCGGCTACGAGCCGGCCTCCGTTCCCGAACTGTGCTCGGCCATGGGCGTCAATCCGCCAAGCATGTACGCTGCCTTCGGCAGCAAGGCGGCCCTCTTCATCGAGGCCATGGAGCACTACGAGCGCAGCTACTGGGAGGAGCCGGGCAGGCGCTTCCTTGCCGAGCCGGATCTGCGCCGGGCCGTTGCCGGCTACTTCGAGGACGCGGCCCGCATTCTGCTCTCCCCGGAAACGCCCTGCGGGTGCATGGTCGTCCTGGCTGCCGTCAACCTGGCCGACAGCGCAGGCGAGGTGGCCCAGGCGGTCCGCCGCCTGCGCATGGCAACCAAGGAGATGTTTGCCATCCGCCTCAGGCAGGCCGCCGGCGAGGGGCAGATTCCTCCCGATGCCGACATCCCGGCGCTGGCCGGCACGCTGAACGCCCTGCTGGAAGGGCTCTCCCTCCAGGCCAGAGACGGCCTGAGCCAGAAGGAGCTCAGGGCCATGGCAGCCCACGCCGCCAGCCTGATCCCCTCCGGCGGCCCCCGAAGCTGAGCCCGCGCCCCTGAATCTGCCGAAACCGGCTGTCCTCCTTGACAGCTATTTTTGTATTGATTACTATAAAAGTCGTTACGGGGATTCGATCACAGCGGCTAAACCGCAAGGCAAGGAGCAGAGACAGTGAAGCAGGACGAATCAGCAAGGGAATCCCGCCCCTCCCGGCGAAAGCTGCTGGCGTGGGCCGGCGCGGCGGCTCTCGGCGCCGGCGCCGCGGCCACGGGATGGAGGCACTTTACCGGCACCGTGCAGGTCAAGGTTGAATCCTTCTTCGTCGCCGGAGATGGCAGGAAGAAGAACATCCTCGTGCTGTCCGGCAGCGGACGGAAAGGCGGCAACACCGAGCTTCTGGCTTCGGCCTTTGCCAAGGGAGCCAGGGAAGCCGGCCACGAAGTGCATGCTTTCAACGCCGCCCTGGATCCCATGCGCGGCTGCATGCACTGCGGAGGCTGCTGGAGCAAGGATGCTCCCTGCGTCATGGACGACGGCTTCAGCAGGCTCTATCCCCTGATCGAGCAGGCCGAGCTCCTCGTCCTGTGCAGCCCGCTCTACTGGTACAGCCTGAGCGGGCACCTCAAGTGCGCCATGGACCGGCTGTACCCCTACTTCCAGAAGGATCGCCCAAGGAGCCTGAAGGTCAGGGAGACCATGCTGCTCATGTGCGGGCAGACCAGGCTCCTGCGGTCCTTTGCCGGCGCGGCCGAAACCTACCGCCAGGGCATAGGCTTCGCCGGCTGGCGCGACAGAGGGAGGCTCTTCGCCACGGGCGTCGACGGACTGGGCGCCATCGCCGGCTCCAGCGCGCTCGCCGAGGCGGAGTCCATGGGGCGCGACGCCTGACGATCCCCTGCGCAGAGCAGAAAGCAGCAGCCAAACCCAAAAAACATGGAGTGCATCATGAGCAAGAACGTTCTCGTCATCACCGGCAGCCCCCGCAGGAAGGGCAACAGCAACGCCATGGTCCAGGCCTTCATCGAGGCCTGCGAGGCCAAGGGGCACGCCGTCGAGCGGCTCGACGCGCCGTACCTGAAGCTCACGGGCTGCATGGCCTGCGAGAAGTGCTTCTCCAAAGGCAGGCCCTGCACCCTGGCGGACGACGACTTCAACGCCCTCGTTGCCCCGGCCATTGAGAAGGCCGATGCCGTCGTGTTCGCCATGCCCGTCTACTGGTACTCCCTGCCGGCCCAGATCAAGATGGTCATCGACAAGCTCTTTGCCTTCGTCGTTGGCGGCAGGGACATCGCGGGCAAGCAGTACGCGCTCATCGCCTGCTGCGAGGAGCAGGACGACGAGGTCTTCTCCGGCGTGCGCTACTGCCTGCGCAAGACCGCGGAGCTGATCAAGTGGACGTCCTTCGGCGAAGTGTGCGTTCCCGGCGTCCTCAAGGCCGGCGCCATCGAGGGCACCGACGGATGCGCCAGGGCCGCCGGCCTGGCAGACGCGCTGTAGGCAGTCAAGTCTGGAAGCGCATCCAGATTCAGCCCGCCGTTCGGCAGAGCACGACAAGACCCGCTTCTGCGGGCCTTGCGCTTTTTCTGTCGCTTCGGGACAGGATCAAGTCCACGTTGCCGGCGACGATGCAGAAGCCTTCCCCCAGGACGCAGATCTGGAAGCAGGCGTGACTGGCGGCGACGCCGCCGGCCAGC
>JAEEPQ010000208.1 GCA_016284885.1 Desulfovibrio sp. | reverse complement strand
TCGGCAGTTAAGCTCCTTATCGCCGATGATACTGCATATCATCATGTGGGAAAGTAGGTCGCCGCCAAGGATTTTTGCACAAGCCCCGTCGAGCTTCCGAGCTCCGGGGCTTTTTGCGTTATCCGAGGCCTCGCTGCAGGCCGCCGGCTGTTCCGGCAGGCTGGTCTGCATGTCGCCGGCTCTTGCTTGTGGCTACCTGCGCCTCTCGCTTTATGCCTGCTAGAAGCGGGGCCTGCCGGCGGACCTGGTCAGCCTGGATTGGGCATTGGATGCCAGGCGAACCTCGGGCCTGGGCTTTGGCGTGGGCGAGAGATGCATGACCGCGAGCCGTTCGCTGGCCGAGACGAGGGGCTTGTAGGCAAGGGCAGCCTCCCTGCTGCTCAGCAGGCGCCTGTACCTGTTGTCAAGGCAGCGTGCTTCGCCCTTCCCGCGGACGCAGACGAGCATGTGGGGCTCCCCCGTGCCGTGCAGGGACACCAGCATGAGGCGCAGGCTGTCGGCAGCCTGGCCGAGGTCGCGGAGGGTGTAGTACTTGGCGATGGCGAGGTCTTCGCAATCCCCGGCCCCTCGGCTGGCCGTCTCGGCGGGGGTGGCCCAGTAGTCTTCTCTGCCGTAGAGTTCCCTGTCGCTGGCGTAGCGGAGGCTGTTCCAGACGCTGTTGACGAAGTGGAGCCTGGCCTGATCCTGCAGCTTGGATGCGCCGTCGAGGATGGCGCCGTAGCTTGCCCTGCCCACGCGGTCGCTGCGGCGCAGGGGACGCAGGCGTTCGCGCGCCTCGAGGTCTTCCATCTGGGGCGGGCGTCGCTGGAGCCTGATCTCCACGGAGTTGAGGAGCCCGCGCATGCGGTCCTGCACCGTCGCAAGGCCGCTGTCGAGCTTCGGGACCGCGCAGGCAGGGGCTGGCTGCAAGGCGAGGGCGCAGAGGGTGCAGACGGCGAAGACGGCTGCAGGCAGGCTGAGGGCGAGGCGGGGCAGAAGGCGCGGCGGCATCATGGAACTAGTTCTCCTTGGCTGGCGTGCTCTTGGCGACGGCGGGATGCCCTCTGAAGGAGCAGGCAGAGCCTGTTTCCGGGAGGGAGGGCTCTGACCTATAGCACGCTGGGTGCGCCTGCAGCCAGATCGGGGCGTAAAGCTGCAAGCCTCCGTAATGATTCTGGCAAAAGGCCAAGGAAAAGGGCCCGTCGCAGAAGGCGGGCCCTTGGAAAAGGCGTGGGAGAAAGCTCGCCGGCTGGCGGCTAGCTGTCGAAGGCGACCTGGATCTGCTCCCGGTCCTCGGCACCGCGGAGGGCGATATTGCCTATCTTCCAGACCTTGAGGCTTGAGGCCTGGATGCGGTTCATGGTCTCTTCGGCCCGCTCTTCGGGAACCACCAGCACGTAGCCTATGCCGCAGTTGAAGATCTGGAGCATTTCGGGCCAGGACAGCTTGCCCTGCTCCTTGAGCCAGTGGAAGACGGGGGGGATGTCCCAGCTGCCGAACTGAATGTCGCACTCGACCTGGCTCGGCAGGACGCGCGGGATGTTGTCGTAGAAGCCGCCGCCGGTGATGTGCGCCATGCCCTTGATGGGGATGTCGCGGAGCAGGGATTTGATGCACTCCACGTAGATGATGGTGGGGGCGAGCAGCACGTCGGCCACGGTCCGGTTTTCTTCGCCGGGGAAGGGATCGTCGCCCTTGAGGCCGGATTCCTTGAGCACCTTGCGGACAAGGGAGTAGCCGTTGGAGTGGATGCCGGAGGAGCCTATGCCGAGCATGACGTCGCCGACGCGGATGGTGGAGCCGTCGATGAGCTTGCTGTTGTCCACGATGCCGACGCAGAAGCCGGCGAGATCGTACTCGCCTTCGCCGTACATGTCAGGCATCTCGGCCGTTTCGCCGCCAAGCAGGGCGCAGGCGGACTGCTTGCAGCCCTCGGCCACGCCGGCGACCACTGTCCTGGCCACCTCGACGTCCAGCTTGCCCGTGGCAAAGTAGTCGAGGAAGAAGAGGGGCGTCGCGCCCTGCACGAGGATGTCGTTGACGCTCATGGCAACGAGGTCGATGCCGACGGTGTCGTGCTTGTTGTAGTGAAAGGCCAGCTTCAGCTTCGTGCCGACGCCGTCCGTGGAGGAGACGAGCACCGGCGTGCTCATGCCGGTGATGTCGGGGCGGAAGAGGCCACCGAAGCCGCCGATGTCGGAAAGCACGCCCTTGGTCTGGGTTGCCTTGACAAGGTTCTTGATTTTGTCGACCAGCGCGTTGCCGGCTTCGATGTTGACACCAGATTCAGTATAGGCTTTAGAGCGTTCTGTAGACATAGCAACTCCTTATAGCGGAAAGTATGGTATCAACTTTTGTATCGGATCCCAAGCGGAAGAAGCCGTTGCAGGTCAATTTTTTTCGTAGTTTGATCAATTTTAGGCTCTGTTTGCGCCATGGAGATGCTTGGCTCGGTTCACGATGGCGTCCTTGCGCAGGCTGGCGACGTCTTTTAGGCAACCTAAAAACCTGCTTGAAAAAGTTTAGAAAGTTCCTCAAAATCTCTGCATGGCAAGGACGAGGAAGTCCGCGTCACCGCCCGGCTGCGAGACTTTGCCGGTCCTCCATCCGGAGATCGGCTCTCTTCCCCTGTGGTGCACGATGCTCTTCTCCCTCCTTCTTGCCGCCCTGATGGAAATCTTCCTGCTCCGTGCCGAATGCGCCCGCGCGAAGGCCAGGCTCGCGACCTTCGAAGGCCTCCTCAAAAAGAGCGCCGACTTCCTCCGGACCACGTCCGAAAACTCCAGCTGGCCCTCGTCAGTGATGTCGAGCCCCGTCATGATGCGCGGCCGGCGCCTGCTTGAGAGCATCAATTCAGCCCTTGATCCTGCCAGGGGGGGGAGAAGCCCCGCCCGGACAGGAAGAAGGCGGAGAAGGATGTCGGCGGCACGTCCGGCAGGGAAAAGGCCGGCGGGAGCGCGCCACCCCGCAAGGCCCGCCATCCAGGCGCATCACAGAAGAGCTGCAAGCCGGACGAGATCAGAGACATATATCTCAGGGAATGCCCCCGCTGCCATTGCCGCGAATTCGTCAGGACCAGAAAGTATTCCCTCTTCCAGGTGCTCGAGCTGGCGCTCAGGAAGATTGTGACGCACTGCCGCGTCTGGGAGTGCACCTGCCAGCGGCTGCGGCATGCGCGTCCGGGCCGAGGCTCCTCCGGAAGCCTGCCGGGACTTCGGCCCAGGGTTCGTCGCCGCGACGGCCGTCCTCACGGTCATCGGACTGCCCAGACGGAAGGTTCAGGCATTCTACAGCATGGTCGGCCAGATCGACATTTCGCAGGGGGCATCCAGAAATGCCTCGACAGGGCCTAAGTCGCCTCGTAGCCCTTCTTCATGGGTGCCCTGAGGCAGATCAGGCGCGTGATCGTCGCCTGCGTCGACGAGATGACGAGCCGTCTCTTCGGTCCTGCGGGCAAGGTGCCCCGCTGGCTGCGGGCCATGGTCTGGCCCACGCTCTGCGTCTTCATGATCCTGGAGACCCGCTCTGCGGAGGCGTTTGCCAGGCTGATAGGCGACTGGGCGGGAATCCTTGTCTCGGACGGCTTCGTAGTCTACCTGAAACAACCATGGAGGTGCTGACATCCGCCCCCGACCATGAAAAGTGGGCTGGAAAGGCCCGCCAGAGCTGCCTTGCGCACCTGATGCGGAGGGCGAAGAAGTTCGAGGAGGATCCCTTGCCCGAAATAGCGCAGAGCGACCGCTGGATCCGATCCGAGCTGCGCCGCCTGATACAAATAACCGGCAGTCCGCCCACGAACGGACAGCATGCGGCCTGGAGGGGCCGGTTCATGCAGTGCGTCCGCAAGTACAGCGGGTTCGGGGGCGAACTGGGCGCCTATGCCAGGCATCTGCAGCGCGAGGCGGACTTCATCGTCACCTTCCTCAAGTATGAAGGGGGGCTATCCGACCTCCAACGCCGTTGAGCGGGCTCTCCGGCCGTACGTCTGCAGCCGCAAGATAAGCTTCGGCCAGACGTCGCGGCACGGCGAGGTCGACATCGCGAGGCTTCTGACCCTGCACGAGACCTGCCGGCGGAACGGAAGGTCAACCTACGAGGTGCTGAAGAAGGCTCTTGAGTGCCACGCGCGGGACA
>JAEEPQ010000207.1 GCA_016284885.1 Desulfovibrio sp. | reverse complement strand
GCTCGAGGCCGGCGCCGATCCCATGGCCCGCGACGCCTTGGACTGCACGCCCCTGCACTATGCGGAGTCCCCGCGCATGGTGGCCGCCCTGCTCAAGGCCGGCGCCGATCCCAACGCCCGCGACTATCTTGGCCGCACCCCGCTCAACCGCAGCGTCATTCGCACCGACACCTTCATCTGGCTCGTGGAGGGCGGGACCGATCCGGACATCCCCGACGTCATGGGCAACGTGCCGCTCTTCTACGCGGCCAACGACATCAAGAAGGTCGAGGCCCTCATCGCCCGCGGCTGCAAGTGCGACGCCGTGGACAGGCTGGGGCGCTGCGCGCTCATGCGCTTCTTCACCCCCGAAGCCGTGCCCCTGCTCGTGGAGCGCGGCCTCAAGCTCGACAGGCGCTCGTCCCAGGGCTTCACCCCCCTCATCTATTCCGTGAGCCAGGGCAGCCGCATCGGCACCAAGGCCCTCATCGACGCCGGCGCCAGCCTCGGCTTCTTCGACCGCTCCGGCAACGGCCCCCTGCACGTGGCGGCCTTCAACGGCCGCTCCAACATGCTCGAAATGCTGCTCTCCCTCGGCGCCGACGTCGAGCTGCGCGACGGCGGCGGCCGCACCGTGCTGCACCATGCCGCGGCCAGCCAGAGCCCCAAGGGCGTGCTTGGAGTGCTCCTTGCCAGCAAGGCGCGCGAATTCGTCAACGCGCGGGATCTCTGCGGACGCACCCCCCTGCACAACATCGGCAGCGCCGAGGCCGTGGACATGCTCGTGGACGCCGGCGCCGAGATCGAGGCCAGGGACGCCAAGGGCTGGACGCCCCTGTGCTGGGCCGCCTACGCCGGCAAGCACGAGGTGGCCGAAGCGCTCCTGCGCCGGGGCGCAGCGCCCCATGCCAAGGGCAATGAGGGCGAGACGCCCGTGGACCTCGCCAAGGAGAAGCGTCTGCAGCACCTGCTGCTGAACGGTCCCGAGGAGATGCGCATCGACAGGCCCGGCAAGAAGGCCGCCCCCCAGGCGAAGGCCGAGCCCAAGCCCAAGGCCCAGGCGCCCCGCCGCTTCGCCGACCAGGGACAGCAGGAAGCCGCCCCGCAGAGCTTCCCCAAGGCGCGGATCATCAAGCCGGCCCCGGCCTCCGAAGCCGGGCAGAGCTTCCCCAATGCCCGCATCGTCAAGCCGGCGGCCTCGGCGCAAGCCCCGCAGAGCTTCCCCAAGGCGAAGATCATCAAGCCCGCGCCGGCCAAGCCCGCCGAAACGGCCGCGCCTGCCGAGCCGGAACAGGCCTTCCCCAATGCCCGCATCATCAAGCCGGCCAGCAAGCAGGCCCAGCCCAAGCCCGAAGCCGCGCCTGCAGCACCCACGTCGCAGACACCCACGCCGCAGACACCCGCGCCGGAAGCGTCCAATACCCAGGCCCCTGAGGCATCCAAGCCTGCGCCCAAGCGCCGGCGCATCATAGTGAGCTAGGCAGAGCCTGCGTTGGCGAGGCTGAGCCTGCCTCGAATAGTCCTTCCCCCTTTGCCCCCGCCGGCCTTCACGCCAGCGGGGGCCGCGTTTGAAGCCGGTCCTGCTTCGCAAGGCCTGGCCATGGGGACGTTGTTCGTCCTGTCGGGCGGAAGGTCAGACCTGCCGTCAGCCGAAGTTCTGGCAATGTCAAAAACGCAGTCTCCTGAGCTTGGCGAGCTGCGAAACACGTAGCTTCCAGAGCTTTAGAACTTGGCAAAAACGCAGTCTATCAGGTCTTGCTGTCTGGTAGAAGCGTTGTGAATTTTAATCTAGGCATTGGCAAAAACGCTGAGATTTGGGGAGGGCGGCCTGAGAAAAACGCAGTAAACCAGAGTTTGTGAATCTCAAAAACCGTAGCAAACTGGAAGTCCCAATTTGCTTAAAACGCAGTGGATCTGGGCTTGAAGCTTGCCAAAAAATGATGGAATCTAGCTCTGGCAAGGCTCAATGCCGGTTCTGCCCGCTTGCGCGGGAGGATGCCCTTCCGGTCGGGACGTCTTCTCTGCCTGCCCTGGGGCTTGCCTGCATCGACGAGCCCGCAGTCCCGCTTTCCGGCGTCATCTGGAGCCGTGTCCCCCAGGAAGGCGGAAGGCCTGGCCTGCTCGCGTTCGCCGGGCCAGTGGCCCTCCTGCGAAAGCGCAACGATTTAGCATCGCATGAAGCTTAGCTTGGAGGATCCATGCTCAAGAGGCGTTTCTACCAAACCCTGCTGGAATGGAAGAACAGTCCGCGCAGAAACGCGATGCTTGTCACTGGGGCCCGTCAAGTGGGCAAGACCACGCTCATCCGCCAGTTTTGCCAGGAGCAGTACGACTGCTTCGCCGAGCTGAATTTCATCGAAGATCCTTCCCTGTGCGCTAGTTTCCGCGCGAGCAGGGACGCAAACACTGTCATCGAGAACCTCTCGGCGTGGCGCGTCAGGCAGGGCGGATCCCCCCTTGAACCAGGACGTACGCTCATTTTTCTCGATGAAATTCAAGAATGCCCAGAAGCGAGGACAGCTATCAAATTTCTCGTGGAAGATGGCCGCTTTGACTACATCGAGTCCGGTTCGCTCTTGGGCGTCAGAACCAAAGAGGTCATGTCCTACCCTGTTGGCTACGAGACGGTCAGGCAGATGTTTCCGATGGATCTCGAGGAGTTTGCTTGGGCTCGCGGCATGGGAGAGGAAGCATTTGGTGCTGCCCGCAGAGCTTTTGCTTCTGAAATTCCTGTTCATCCCTATATCCATCAAGCTTTGCTGCGCCTTTTCTATCTCTATATTCTTGTCGGAGGCATGCCTGATGCGGTCAGAACATTTGCAGAAACTCATGACATTGGAAAAGTCATTCTGAGACAAAAAGATATTCTTGAGGTATACCGTCAAGATATAGCAAAATATGCCCCCGCAAGAAAGGCAAAAATTTACGATATTTTTGACAAGATTCCATCACAACTCGGTGAAAAAAGTCGTCGATTCATGGTTGCATCCATTAAAAAATCTGCAAGATTTGCCCAGTATGAGGATAGCTTCGTTTGGCTTCGTGATGCAGGTGTTGCTCTTCCATGCTACAATGTTGCTGAATTGAAACTTCCCCTAGCAATCAACGAGCAACGTACGCTCTTTAAGCTTTTTCTGGCGGATACTGGCCTGTTAAGTACTAGTTGCATGGACAAAAAACAATATGATGTGCTTATGGGAAATCTCCAGATGAATATGGGTGGCGTAATGGAAAACGCTTTTGCCCAAATTTTTGTCAGCAAAGGTTATGCTCTTCGCTACTTTTCAAAACCGCAGTATGGCGAGATCGACTTTGTCCTTCACAGAGGGACGCAATGCTTGCCTGTGGAAATCAAATCCGGAGGCAGCTGCAGGAGCCATGCGGCCCTCGACAGCGTGCTCCGCGTCGATGCCTGGGGGATCGACAAAGCCT
This sequence comes from Desulfovibrio sp., assembly GCA_016284885.1. GTDB lineage: Bacteria > Desulfobacterota > Desulfovibrionia > Desulfovibrionales > Desulfovibrionaceae > Desulfovibrio. Next base: position 727 of record JAEEPQ010000207.1, on the reverse strand, counting down.
ATGTTTTCTGCAGGGAAAACGTCGCCGTGGACGGGAAGGTGCGCTATCTTCCCTGGTACATGGCCATGTGCCTGGAGCCGGACGACGGGAACCTGGGCAGGCCGCAGCTTGTCGACTGGGACTTCTCGGATCTGAGCGACGAGAACATCCGCAGGCTGCTCAGCCAGGAGGGCGAAGGGGCGCAGAGCCCGCAGCCCCAGGGCGGCGCTCTCAAGTGACGGAGAGGTGGCCTGAGCGGACAGGCGCTGGGCCATGGCAAAGGCGGCGCCCTCCGCTGGAAGGACGCCGCCGGGAAAAGCCGTCTGGATGAGGCCGTGGGGACTGGCCCCTGGGAAAGGCCGCTGGCAGGGAGAGCTAGTAGAGGTTGAGGAACTGGCGCAGCTCCTGGAGGAGCTGGAGCCTGATCTTCTCGTCCTGCATGCCCACGTAGATGTTGGCGGAGAGGAACTCGGGCCAGTTGCCGGCGTCGAAGCGCTTGCCCTGGATCTTCACGGCAGACATGCCCTGCTCCTTGCAGAGTATGGCCATGGCGTCGGTGAGCTGGATCTCGCCGTTGGCCCCTGGGGGCGTCCTGTCGAGGCAGTCGAAGATCTCGGGGGTGAGGATGTAGCGGCCGACGATGGCGAGCCTGGAGGGAGCCTTCTCCTTGGAGGGCTTTTCCACGAGGCCCTTGACGTTGTAGATGCCGGGGGCCGTCTCTTCGCAGTCCACAATGCCGTAGCGGTGC